>NZ_CP100128.1:903066-1204089 GCF_024207115.1 Chromobacterium sp. IIBBL 290-4 | reverse complement strand
TGGACCTGCCCATCGTCGAGGGCGGCAAGCTCAAGATTCTGGTCGGCGACCAGGAGAAGGTGATCGGCGTGACCCGCGCCCATATGGAAGAAGATGCCGGCAAGAGCCTGCACGAAGACTTCCAGGGCCTGTCCGGCATCGACCTCAACCGCGCCGGCACGCCGCTGCTGGAAGTGGTGTCCGAGCCGGACATGCGTTCGGTGGACGAGGCGCTGGCTTATGTCAAAGCCTTGTACACGCTGGTGACCTGGCTGGGCATCTGCGACGGCAATATGCAGGAAGGCAGCTTCCGCATGGACGTCAACGTCTCGGTGCGCCCGGAAGGCCAGAAGGAATTTGGCACCCGCCGCGAGATCAAGAACCTCAACTCCTTCCGCTTCCTGGAGCAGGCCGCCAAGTACGAGATCCAGTGGCAGATCGACACCCTGGAAGACGGCGGCAAGGTGCAGCAGGCCACCGTGCTGTTCGACCCGGACAGCGGCGAAACCCGCATGATGCGCAGCAAGGAAGACGCGCACGATTACCGCTACTTCCCGGACCCGGACTTGCTGCCGGTGCGCATCTCCGACGAGCAGATCGCCCGCATCCAGGGCGAGATGCCGGAGCTGCCGGCGGCGATGCAGGCCCGCTTCGTTGAAGCTTACGGCGTGTCCGCCTACGACGCGGCGCTATTGACCTCCAGTCTCAAGCAGGCCGAGTATTTCGAAGCCGCCGCCAAGGCCTCCGGCCAGGGCAAGCTGGCCGCCAACTGGATCAACGGCGAAATCGCCGCCCGCCTGAATCGCGACGGCAAGGACATCGCCGACTGTCCGATCTCGGTGGCGCGCCTGTCCGGCCTGATCGTGCGCATCGCCGACAACACCCTGTCCAGCAAGCTGGCCAAGCAGGTGTTCGAAGCGCTGTGGGACAGCGAGCTGTCGGCCGATGACATCATCGAGCGCGACGGCCTGAAGCAGGTGTCCGACGTCGGCGCCATCGAAAAGATGGTGGAAGAGGCGATCGACGCCAACCCGAAGGCGGTGGAGGAATTCCGCGCCGGCAAGGAAAAGGCGCTGAACGCGCTGGCCGGCCAGGTGATGAAGGCGTCCAAGGGCAAGGCCAATCCGGCTCAGGTGCAGGACATCCTGCGTCAAAAGCTGTCTTGATCCGGCGCTGATCTAAGCAATATGGCGGCTGTTATAGCCGCCATGTTGTTTTTTAAACACATTGCTTTAATTCTGACCGCGGAATGTGTTTCTTTTCTTGAAGATACTGTTTTGTCAGACAGTTCCATTGCCGATTGTTACATGCGGTTTTCAATCGACGTCAAAACCAATATTCAGGTCTCACTTTTACTGGTGAATTTAAGTCTCTGATTTGCCACGGTTTCCATTTTTACCTCTCCCTGTAAGTCATTGTCGCAAAAGGCGAATTAGAGAATCCCGATGTTGACCGTGGGGCGGTTCTTTCTTATAGTGGCGGAAAGTGGGGTAAAGTGGGTAAAAGTGGGGCAGAATGCCTCCGCGGGGCGACGGCCCTGTCTTCTCGGTCAGCGGATTCTCATATCATGATTGGTGGCGTCAGCATCTTGTCTCTCGATAGCAAGGGGCGCTTGGCTATTCCGGCCAAGCACCGCGAGACACTGCTGTCCGCTTTCGGCCACAAGTTGATCGTCACGCTCGAATCCCAAGACCACCTGCTGCTCTACCCCGAACCCAACTGGCGCCCGGTCGAGGCCCGCCTGCTGGCCCTTCCCACCGGCAATCCCACCCTGAAACGCTATCAAAGACTGGTGCTCGGCCATGCCGAGACGCTGGAGATGGACTCCGCCGGCCGCATCTTGCTGCCGGCCCGCCTGCGCGAGCTGACCGCGCTGGACAAGGATGTTGCCCTGGTAGGCATGGGCAACCGATTCGAACTGTGGAATGCCGAGGAATGGGACAGCCAAACCGCTGACGCGCTGGCTATCGACCAAGCCGATTTGGCGCAACACCTTGGAGATTTCACGCTGTGAGCACCCCGACATTCGTGCACCGCACGGTGCTTCTGACCGAAGCGGTCGACGCGCTGGCCATCCGCGACGATGGCGTTTACGTCGATTGCACCTTCGGCCGCGGAGGCCACAGCCGCCTGATCCTGTCGAAGCTCGGCCCGAATGGCCGCTTGATCGCCTTCGACAAGGACCCGCAGGCCATTGCCGTCGCCGAGCAACTGGCGGCGGAAGATTCCCGTTTCAACATTGTCCACAACGGTTTCGAAACGCTGACGGCCGAGCTCGGCCGCCTGGGCGTGGCCGAGGTCGACGGCGTGCTGATGGATCTGGGCGTGTCGTCGCCGCAGATCGATGACGGCAGCCGCGGTTTCAGCTTCCGTTTCGACGCGCCGCTGGACATGCGTATGGACACCACTCGCGGCGTGACCGCCGCCGAATGGTTGGCAACGGCAGATGAGGCCGATATCAGAGAGGTCATCAAAACTTATGGTGAAGAGCGGTTTGCTCGCAAGATCGCAGCAGCCATTGTTGCGCAACGGGACGAAAGCCCCATCACGACCACCCGCGAGCTCTCTGTGCTCGTTGGGCAAAACGTCCGCACTCGGGAACCGGGTCAAGACCCGGCTACGCGTACCTTCCAAGCGATCCGGATCTTTGTGAACCGCGAGCTGGACGAGCTCAAGGCTGTGCTGCCGCAGGCCGCGCGCCTGCTCAAGACCGACGGCCGCCTGGCGGTGATCAGCTTCCATTCGCTGGAGGACCGCATCGTCAAGCAATACCTGCGCGACGTCAGCAGCGAAGAGAAGCTGCCGCAATGGGCCATGGTGCGCGCCGAGGACATGGCCAAGCCGCCGGTTTCCCTGGTGGGCAAGGCCATTCGCTCCGGCGAGGAAGAGCTGCGCGAAAACCCGCGCGCCCGCAGCGCCATCATGCGCGTGGCTGAACGCACGGCCGCGCCGTGGCGGGAGATCGACGCATGAACAAGCTCAACGCGACGCTGTTGCTGATGGCCGTGTTCTCCGCCTGGTCGGTGGTGACGTCCACGCACGTGTCGCGCAAGCTCTACAGCGACTTGCAGAAGGAAACCAAGTCGGCGCAGCAGCTGGAGGTGGAGTTTGGCCAGCTGCAGCTGGAGCAGAGCACCTGGGGCGCGCACGCGGTGATCGAAAAAGCCGCGTCCGCCCGCCTGGGCATGCATACCCCCGATCCGCGCCAGATCCAGGTGATCTCTCCGAAGGGAGTGCTGTGATGCGCGCCGGTTCGAATTACAGCATCCGCCAGCGGCCGGTCTCGGCCAGTCCCGCCCTGCGCATGACCTCAGGCCGGGTGCGCTGGGTGCTGCTGATGCTGGCGGGCTTGTTCTTCGCGCTGATCTGCCGCGCCATGTATCTGCAAGTGGTGCAGCAGGACTTTCTGCAAGGCCAGGGCGAGGCGCGCTTCCGCCGCACCCTGACGCTGGAAGCCAACCGCGGCGTGATCACCGACCGCAATGGCGAGCCGCTGGCGATCAGCACGCCGGTGCAAACCATCTGGGCCAGCCCGGCCGATATGGAGCCGGTGCCGCCGGCCAAGCTGCGCGAGCTGGCCGCTTTGCTGGACATGTCTCCTGAAGAGCTGGCGGGCAAGCTGTCAGACCGCAAGAAGGAATTCGTCTACATCAAGCGCCAGATCAGCCCGGAGCAGGCCGACAAGGTGATGGCGCTGGGCGTGCCCGGCATCGCCAAACAGCAGGAATTCCGCCGCTTCTACCCGGCCGGCGAGATCGTGTCGCACATCATCGGCTTCACCGGCGTGGACGGCAAAGGCCAGGAAGGCGTCGAGCTCGCGCGCGAGAAGATGCTGTCCGGCAAGGATGGCCGCCGCGTGGTGCTGAAGGACCGCCGCGGCCACATCATCGAGGACGTGGCCGCCATCGAACCGCCGCGCGACGGCCAGAAGCTGGCTTTGGCGGTGGATCATCGCATCCAGTACCTGGCCTACCGCGAAATCAAGGCCGCGGTGGAAGAGAACAAGGCCAAGGCGGGCAGCGTGGTGGTGCTGGACGCGCACAGCGGCGAGCTGCTGGCCCTGGCCAACTACCCCTCGTTCAACCCTAATAACCGCGTTGGGGTGACGCTGGAAATGATGCGCAACCGCGGCGTGATCGACCTGTTCGAGCCCGGCTCCACCATGAAGCCGCTGTCTATCTCGCTGGCGCTGGAGCATGGCAAGGCCAATCTGAACACCGTGCTGGATACCCACAGCTACATGATAGGCCCGGCCACCATCCGCGACGTGTCGCCGCAGGCCAGCCTGGGCATTCTGGGCATCATCCAGAAATCGTCCAACGTCGGCACCAGCAAGCTGGCGCTGATGAACAGCCCGGAAGATTTCTGGAAACACTACGACGCGCTGGGCTTTGGCCGCGCGCCCAATACCGGCTTCCCCGGCGAGGCTAGCGGCCGCCTGCGCGACTGGCACAAATGGCGGCCGATCGAGCAGGCCACCATGTCCTTCGGCTACGGCGTGTCGGTCAGCCTGATCCAGATGGCGCGCGCCTACACCATCTTCGCCAACGACGGCGTGATGTTGCCGATTTCGCTGTACAAGACCAATAACCCGATGCCGGGCAAGCGGGTGATCAGCGAGAAGACCGCGCACGAAATGCGCGACCTGCTGATCGCCAACAGCCAGCCGGGCGGCGGCGCCGTGGGCGGCCGCATTATCGGCTACAGCATAGGCGCCAAGAGCGGCACCGCGCGCAAATTGGAGGGCCGCACCTATGTGGCCAACAAGCACCGCGCGCTGTTCATGGGCTTCGCGCCCGGCCACGCGCCCAAGGTGATCGTGGCGGTGATGATAGATGAACCCTCGGCGGGCAAATACTACGGCGGCGCAGTGTCGGCGCCGGTATTCGCCAATGTGGCAGGCGGCGCGCTGCGCGTGCTGAACGTGACTCCCGACGAGCCAACCAATAACACTTTATTGCCGGAATCGACCCCTGTTCCGGCGGACTTCTAAGATCATGAAGAGCCGTTTGACTCCGTTGCCGGATTGGAATCCGGACTTGTTGCAACAGCTGGGCGTCGCCATCAAACGGGTGGAGGCGGACAGCCGCCGCGTGCTGCCGGGCGATGTGTTCCTGGCTTGCCGCGGCGAATACACCGACGGCCGCGACTTCATCGCCGCCGCGCTGGAAAAGGGCGCGGCCGCGGTGCTGTGGGACGACGCCGACGGTTTCGCCTGGAAGGCCGAGTGGCAGGCGCCCAATCTGGCGGTGCCCAATCTGCGCGAGCGCGCCGGCATCGTCGCCGCCCACGTGCTGGAGCAGCCCTCGCGCGATCTGACAGTGGTCGGCATCACCGGCACCAACGGCAAAACTTCGATTTCCCACTGGCTGGCGCAGGCTTTTTCCTTGCTGGGCCAGAAGGCGGCGCTGATCGGCACCGTCGGCAACGGTTTCTACGGCCAACTGACCGAAACCACCCACACCACGCCGGACCCGGTGACGGTGCAGCAGAAGCTGGCCGAATACCGCCGCCAGGGCGCCAATGTGGTGACGATGGAAGTCTCCAGCCATGGCCTGGACCAGTTCCGCGTCAACGGCGTGTCTTTCGCGACGGCCGTGTTCACCAATCTGACCCGCGATCACCTGGACTACCACGGCTCGATGGAAGCCTACGGCGAATCCAAGAAAAAGCTGTTCTTCTGGGAAGGCCTGAAGCACGCGGTGATCAATGCCGACGACGCCTTCGGCCGCCAGTTGGCCGCCGAGATCGACCCCAAGATTACGCAAGTGGTGACTTACGGCCTGGAGCAGGGCGATGTGCGCCCGCTGGCGTTGGCCGCCACGCTGGAAGGCCTGCAGCTGACTGTGACCACGCCCTGGGGCGTGGTGGATGTGCGCACCGGCCTGGTGGGCCGCTTCAACGCCGCCAATCTGCTGGCCTGTCTGGCCACGCTGTGCGTCAACGGCGTCAGCCTGCAGGACGCCGCCGCGGTGATGGCGCGCATCCAGCCGGCGCGCGGCCGCATGCAGAGCATAGGCGGCACCCATGAGCCGCTGGTGGTGATCGATTACGCCCACACGCCGGACGCGCTGGAAAAGGCGCTGGCTACTTTGTCCGATATCCGCCCGGCCGGCGGCCGGCTGTTCTGCGTGTTCGGCTGCGGCGGCGACCGCGATCCGGGCAAGCGCCCGATGATGGGCGCCATCGCGGAAAAGCACGCCGACGTGGCGGTGCTGACCAGCGACAACCCGCGCAGCGAAGACCCGCAAGCCATCATCCGCGACGTATTGGCCGGCATGGACGCCGCCCGCGCGCATGTGGAAGCCGACCGCGAAGCCGCCATCCACTGGGCGGTGAGCCAGGCCAAGGTGGGCGACGTGGTGTTGGTGGCCGGCAAGGGCCATGAAGAGTATCAGGACATCGCCGGCGTCAAGCGGCCGTTCTCCGACTTCCGCGTGGCGGAAGAGGCGCTGACGGCCTGGGGGACGCAAGCATGATGAAGCTGAGCCACGCCGCCGCCTTGGCCCAGGGTCGCCTGATCGGCGCCGACGGCGCAGTGTCGCGCGTGATCACCGACAGCCGCGAAGCCGGCCCCGGCGATCTGTTCGTGGCGCTGAAGGGCGAGCGCTTCGACGCGCATGATTTCGTCGCCGAGGTGACCGCCAAGGGCGCGGCGGCATTGGTGCGCGACGGTTTCGAACTGGCGGGCGCCAGCCTGATCCAGGCCGGTGACGACACCCGCCTGGCGCTGGGCCGTCTGGCCGCCGGCTGGGCCGCCGCGCAATCGGCTGTCCGCATCGGCATCACTGGCTCCAACGGCAAGACCACGGTCAAGGAAATGCTGGCCGCCATTCTGCGCGCCCATGCCGGAGAAGACGCGGTGCTGGCCACCGCCGGCAACTTCAACAACGACATCGGCCTGCCGCTGACGCTGCTGCGTTTGCAGCCGCAACACCGCTACGCCGTGATCGAGATGGGCATGAACCATCACGGCGAGCTGCGCTACCTGACCGGCCTGGCCCGTCCGCAAGTGGCGCTGGTCAACAACGCCATGCGCGCCCATTTCGGCTTTTTCAGCTCGACTGAAGACGTGGCCCGCGCCAAGGCGGAGATTTTCGAAGGACTGGCCGACGACGGCGTGGCCGTGGTCAACGCCGATGACGCCAATCTGGCGCTGTTCCGCGCCGCCGCCGGCGCGCATCGCCAGCTGAGCTTCGGCCTGTCGGCCGGCGCCGATGTCGGCGCGCGCGATGTGGCGCTGTCGGCGCTGGAAAGCCGCTTCACATTGGTTTCGCCCGCTGGCGAGATCCAGATCGCGCTGCCGGCGCCGGGCGAGCACAACGTCCGCAACGCCCTGGCTGCGGCGGCCGTGGCCTTGGCGCTGGATGTGCCGCTGGCCGCCATCGCCGCCGGCCTGGCCGCCTTCGCCGGCGCCAAGGGCCGCCTGCAACTGAAACACAGCCCGCGCGGCCTGACCGTGCTGGATGACAGCTATAACGCCAACCCGGATTCGATGAAAGCCGGCGTCGACGTGCTGGCCGGCCTGCCGGCTCCGCGCGTCTTCGTGATGGGCGACATCGGCGAGCTGGGCGACACCGCCCCGGCGCTGCATGCCGAGGTTGGGGAACATGCGCGCGCGCGCGGCATCGAACAGCTTTTTTCGCTGGGCGAGGTTTCGCGCCACGCCGCTGCCGCTTTCGGCGCGGGCGCGCGCCATTTTGATTCGATTGACGAGCTGTTGGAGTGCCTGGATAGCCGCTTGGCGTCGGGTGCCGCCGTTCTGGTCAAGGGGTCGCGCTTCATGCGCATGGAACGGGTGGTGGAACACCTGATGCATCAGAAGGAAGGGATTTAACGTGCTGCTTTGGCTGGCCGACCTGCTCGGCGCCCATATCCGGGCATTCAATGTTTTCAACTACATCACCTTGCGCGCGGTGATGGCGACGCTGACCTCGCTCGCCATTTCCCTGTGGATGGGGCCGTGGGTGATCCGCAAATTGACCGAACTGAAAGTCGGCCAGGCGGTGCGCAACGATGGCCCGCAAACTCACCTGGTCAAGGCCGGCACGCCGACCATGGGCGGTTCGCTGATCCTGCTGGCCATCACCATCACCACCTTGTTGTGGGCGGATCTATCCAATAAGTACGTCTGGCTGCTGTTGCTTGTGATGCTGGGCACCGGCGCGCTGGGCTTTTACGACGACTGGCGCAAAGTGGTGTACAAGGACCCGAAAGGCGTGTCCGCCAAGTTCAAGATGGCCTGGCAATCGGCCATCGCCATCGGCGCGGGCGTATTCCTGATCGCCACCGCCAAGCTGCCGGCGTCCACCGAGTTCATCGTCCCCTTCGTCAAGTCCGTCGCCTATCCGCTGGGCGCGGTGGGCTTTTGCGTGCTGACTTATCTGGTGATCGTCGGCACCTCCAACGCGGTCAACCTGACCGATGGCCTGGATGGCCTGGCGGCGCTGCCCACCGTGCTGGTGGCGGCCGGCCTGTCCATCTTCGCCTATGTGGCCGGCCACGCGGTGTTTTCCAAGTACCTGGGCCTGCCCTTCATTCCCGGCGCGCATGAGGTGGTGGTGTTCTGCGCGGCGATGTGCGGCGCCTGCCTGGGCTTCTTGTGGTTCAACGCCTATCCGGCCCAGGTGTTCATGGGCGATGTCGGCGCGCTGGCGCTGGGCGCGGCGCTGGGCGCGGTGGCGGTGATCGTGCGTCAGGAAATCGTGCTGTTCATCATGGGCGGTCTGTTCGTGATGGAAGCCTTGTCGGTGATGATCCAGGTGGGCTCGTTCAAGCTGACTGGCAAGCGCGTGTTCCGCATGGCGCCGCTGCATCACCACTATGAGTTGAAGGGCTGGAAGGAAACCCAGGTGGTGGTCCGCTTCTGGATCATCACCATGATGCTGGTGCTGGTCGGCCTGTCTACGTTGAAGCTGCGCTGAGGATGAAGGCGATGGATTACGCCAAGCTACAAGCGACGGTGGTGGGGCTGGGAGGCTCGGGCCTGGCGGCCGCGCGCTATCTGGCCGCCCACGGCGCGCGCGTGCGCGTGGCCGACGCCAAGCCGTCCGCCGAGCGGCTGGCCGAGCTGGAGCGCCATCTGCCGGGCACTGAAGTGATCAGCGGCCTGTTCGACGAAAACACTTTCGCCGGCTCCGATCTATTGGTGGTGAGCCCCGGTGTGCCCTTGGCTAATCCGGCCATCGCCGCCTTCCGCCGCGCCGGCGGCGAAGTGATGGGCGATATCGAGGTGCTGGCGCGCGCTATCGAGGGCGACGGCAGCAAGGTGATCGCCATCACCGGCTCCAACGGCAAGACTACCGTCACCAGCCTGGTGGGCCATCTGTGCCAGGCGGCGGGTCTGGATGCCGTCGTCGCCGGCAATATCGGCCTGGCGGTGCTGGAAGCGCAGTTGGAGCGCGAGCAAAGCGGCAAACGCCCTGATGTGTGGGTGCTGGAATTGTCGAGCTTCCAGCTGGAGTCGACCTACAGCCTGATGGCTGATGCCGCCACGGTGCTGAATATTTCCGAGGATCACCTCGACCGCTACAACGATTTGCTGGATTACGCCCACGCCAAGACCCAGGTGTTCCATGGCCAGGGCGTGCAGGTGTTGAACAAGGACGATGCGCTGGTGCGCGCCATGGCGCGGCCCGGCCATGAGGTGAAGTGGTTCTCGCTCGCCGGCGCGGCCGACTACGCGCTGTCGCGCAATGGCGGCTATCACCTGAGCATCGGCGGCGAAAAAGTCTTCGACTGCGCCGACATGCAGCTGCAAGGCCTGCACAACGCCGCCAACGCGCTGGCCGCGCTGGCGCTGTGCCAGGGCATAGGCCTGCCGCTGGCGCCTTTGTTGGATGGCCTGAAGACTTTCCAGGGCTTGTCGCACCGGGTTGAGCTGGTGGATGAGTTCGACGGCGTGGCCTTCATCGACGACTCCAAGGGCACCAATGTCGGCGCCACCGAGGCGGCGTTGAATGGCATGACCCGCAAGGTGGTGCTGATCGCCGGCGGCGACGGCAAGGGGCAGGACTTCGCCCCGCTGAAACCGGCTTGCCAGCGCATTGCCCGCGCGGTGCTGCTGATTGGCCGCGACGCCGGCAAGATAGCGTCCGCGCTGCAGGATAGCGGCCTGGCACTGGAGCGCTTCGACACGCTGGAAGACGCCACTCGCCGCGCGGCGGCCTTGGCTCAGCCTGGCGATGTGGTGTTGCTGTCGCCGGCCTGCGCCAGCCTGGACATGTTCAAGAACTACGCGCATCGCGCCCAGGTGTTCATCGACACCGTGGCGGCGGTGAAGGCGGAGCGGAAATGATCCGCAACCCGGCCAGCCGTTACACGGCGATCACCCCGATAGACGAGGCGCTGGCCTGGGCGCTGGCCTTGCTGTTGTCTATCAGCCTGGTGATGGTGTACTCGGCGTCGATCGCCTATGCGGAAGCGGACGCGGCGACGCAGAACCGTTACTTCTACCTGATCCGCCACATCGTGTTCATGACGATAGGGCTGTCGGCGGCCTACGCGGCCTTCCAGATCCCCACGGCGTTCTGGCAGAAGTATTCGGGCAAGATCTTTTTGATCGGCTTGGTGATGCTGGTGCTGGTGCTGATTCCCGGCATCGGCAAGGTGGTGAACGGTTCGCGGCGCTGGATCAATCTGCTGGTGCTGAACTTGCAGCCGTCGGAGGTGATGAAGTTCGCGGTGGTGCTGTACGCAGCCGATTACACGGTGCGCAAGAGCCACCTGCTGCACAGCCTGAAGGAAGGCTTCCTGCCGATGTTCATGGCGATGGTGGTGGTGGCCTTCCTGCTGCTGCGAGAGCCGGACTTCGGCGCGTTGATGGTGGTGATGAGCATCGCCATGGGGCTGTTGTTCCTTGGCGGCATCAATATGCGCATCTTCTCCGGGCTGGCGGTGATGGCGGTGGTGGCCATCGTGCTGCTGATTATCTCCTCGCCCTACCGCCTGAAGCGGGTGCTGGGCTTCATGGACCCGTGGGACGACCCGTATGGCAAGGGTTATCAGCTGAGCCACTCGCTGATCGCCATCGGCCGCGGCGAATGGTTCGGCGTGGGGCTGGGCGGCAGCATTGAGAAGCTGTTCTACCTGCCGGAGGCGCATACCGACTTCATCCTGGCGGTGATCGCCGAGGAGTTCGGCTTCGCCGGCATCTGCGTGCTGATCGGCCTGTACGCCTGGGTGGTGCGCCGCGCCTTCCACATCGGCGTGGAGTCGAAAAAGCTGGAGCGTTACTACCAGGCGCTGGTGGCGCAAGGCCTGGGCATCTGGCTCGGCATCCAGGTGTTCTTCAATGTCGGCGTGAATATGGGTCTGCTGCCGACCAAGGGCCTGACGCTGCCGCTGATGTCCTTCGGCGGCTCGGCCATGCTGATGAATTTGATTGCGATGGCGGTGCTGTTGCGGGTGGATTACGAAAACCGAAGGATTATGCGGGGCTATAAGGTTTAGCCTCGCATAAGGAAAGGCGATAAGCCTTTCCAGGCGCTTTAGCGCCGCCCCCTTCGGTTTCTGCGAGCCCGAAGGGCGAAGCTAAAAACGACGCATCATGCGGGGCTATAAGGTGTAGGGCGGAAGCCCGGCTTGCCGGGCGTTCCGCCAATCTTGACGGGCAATGATTTGAATGGATAGGCGGAACGCCCTTTGGGCTTCCGCCCTACGAAAGAAGAAGGTAAATGGCGAATCGAACGGTCATGGTGATGGCGGCTGGCACGGGCGGACACATTGTCCCCGGCCTCGCCGTGGCCAAAGAGTTGCAACAACGCGGCTGGAAGGTGGTGTGGCTGGGCACTCGCCGCGGCATGGAAAACAAGCTGGTGCCGCCGTCCGGCATTCCGCTGGAGCGTTTGAATTTCCACGGCGTGCGCGGCAAGGGCCTGTTGGGCTCGATCAAGGGCGCGCTGCAACTGGTCGGCGCCTTCTTCAGCAGCGCGGCGCAGATCTTCCGCCATCGGCCGGACGTGGTGCTGGGCATGGGCGGCTATGTCTGCCTGCCCGGCGGCGTGATGGCCGGCCTGCTGTGGAAGCCGCTGGTGCTGGTCAATGCCGATGCCAGCCTGCTGCTCAGCAATAAGGCGCTGCTGCCTTTCGCCAAAAAGCTGGTATGTGGTTTCGACGGCAGCGCGGCCCGGGATGCCAAGGCGCTGGTGACAGGCAATCCGGTGCGGCGCGAGATCGAAGCCATCGCCGAGCCGGCCCAGCGTTTCGCCGGCCGCAGCGGTCCGTTGAAAGTCCTGGTGGTGGGCGGCAGCCAGGGCGCCAGGGTATTGAACGAAACGCTGCCGCAGGTGATGGCGCGGTTGCCGGCCGACAAGCGTCCGGCGCTGATCCACCAGACCGGCGAAGCCAACTTCGCCTCGGTGGAAGCGGCCTATCAGGCGGCGGGCCTGCGCGATCAAGTGGAGCTGCTGCCCTTTGTCGACGACATGCCGAAGCGGCTGGCCGAGTGCGATCTGGTGATCTGCCGCGCCGGCGCCATCACGGTCAGCGAACTGTGCGCTGCAGGCGTGCCGAGCATGCTGGTGCCGCTGGTGGTGTCCACCACCAGCCATCAGCGCGACAACGCCGAGTGGATGGCCAAGGAAGGCGCGGCCTGGCATTTGCCGCAGAAAGAATTGAACGCCGACGGGCTGGCCAGCCTGTTGGCGAAGCTGGACAGAGAGCAACTGCTGGACAAGGCGACGCGCGCCCGCGCGCTGGCCCGCTTGGGCGCGGCCGGCAGGGTGGCGGATTTGTGCCAGCAGCTGATCGGGGACGACAAGAGATAAAACGATGAAACACAGAGTCAAACACATACATTTCGTGGGCATAGGCGGCGTCGGCATGTGCGGCATCGCCGAGGTGCTGCACGGACTGGGCTATACCGTGTCCGGCTCGGACGTGGCCGACAACGCCACCACCAAGCGGCTCGCGGCCGAAGGCGTGCGCGTATCGTTCGGCCACGACGCCACTTATATAGCAGGCGCCGACGTGGTGGTGACCTCCACCGCGGTGAAGGCGGACAACCCGGAAGTGCTGGCGGCGCGAGACAAGCGCATCCCGGTGATTCCGCGCGCGATGATGTTGGCCGAGCTGATGCGCTTCAAGCAGGGCATCGCCATCGCCGGCACCCACGGCAAGACCACCACCACCAGCCTGACCGCATCCATTTTGGGCGCGGCCGGCCTGGACCCGACCTTCGTCATCGGCGGCAAGCTGACCGCCGCCGGCACCAATGCCAAGCTGGGCTCCGGCGAATTCCTGGTGGCCGAGGCCGATGAATCGGACGCGTCTTTCCTCCATCTGTCTCCGGTGATGGCGGTGGTGACCAATATCGACGCCGACCACATGGACACCTACGACCACAGCTTCGACAAGCTGAAGCAGGCTTTCGTCGATTTCCTGCAGCGCATGCCGTTCTACGGCCGCGCGGTGCTGTGCGTCGATGATCCGAACGTCCGCGAGATCAAGGATCGCATCACCAAGCCGGTCACCACTTACGGCCTGGACGATTCCGCCGACATCTACGCCGAAAACGTCCGCGCCGCCGCCGGCCAGATGCATTTCGACGTGGTGGTGAAAAACGGCAAGACCACTCGCTTCCCGATGGTGCTGAACCTGCCGGGCCGCCACAACGTGTTGAACGCGCTGTCCGCCATCGCCATCGGCCTGGAATGCGGCGCCAGCATCGAAGCCATCCAGAAGGGTCTGGCGGAGTTCGCCGGCGTCGGCCGCCGCTTCCAGCGTTATGGCGAAGTGAAGGCCAAGAACGGCGGCAGTTTTACTTTGATCGACGACTACGGCCACCACCCGGTGGAAATGGCGGCCACGCTGTCGGCGGTGCGCGGCGCGTTCCCGGGCCGCCGGCTGGTGTTGGCTTTCCAGCCGCACCGCTATACCCGCACCCGCGATCTGTTTGAAGACTTCGTCAAGGTGCTGTCCGGCGTCGACGCGCTGCTGTTGGGCGAAGTGTATGCCGCCGGCGAAGCGCCCATCGTGGCCGCCGACGGCCGCGCCCTGTCCCGCGCCGTGCGCGTGGGCGGCAAGGTGGAGCCGCTGTTTGTCGAGAATATCGCCGACATGCCGCAAACCATTTTGGACGCGGCGCAGGATGGCGACGTGGTGGTGACCATGGGCGCAGGCTCGATCGGCGCAGTGCCGGCCAAGGCGCTGGCGCTGGCGGTGTGACTGGATTTCTGCCCGCGCCGCGGCGCGGGCTTGTTGAGGATAGATAGATGAAGCAGTACGGCAAGGTGGCGGTATTGATGGGCGGCAGTTCCTCGGAGCGCGAAGTGTCGCTGATGAGCGGCGCGGGCGTGCTGGCGGCGCTGCAGTCCAAAGGGGTGGACGCGCATTCGTTCGACCCGTCGGAAAAACCGCTTTCGGCGCTGAAGGAAGAAGGTTTCGCTTGCGTGTTCAACATCCTGCACGGCCCCTTCGGCGAGGACGGCACGCTGCAGGGCGCGCTGGAAGCGCTGGGCATGCCGTATACCGGCTGCGGCGTGATGGCCTCGGCCATCGCCATGGACAAGTGGCGCACCAAGCTGTTGTGGAAGGGCGCGGGCCTGCCGATTCCGGCCTTTGAGCTGTTGGATGAAAGCAGCGATTTCGACGCCATCGAAAAGCAATTGGGCCTGCCCATCTTCGTCAAGCCTTCCACCGAAGGTTCGAGCATAGGCGTGACCAAGGTGAAGCAGCCGGGCGAATTGCGCGCGGCGTTCGAAGAAGCGCGCAAGTACGACAAGGTGGTGATCGCCGAGCAGTTCATCGGCGGCGGCGAGTACACCTGCGCGGTGATCGGCGACAAAGCGTATCCGACCATCAAGATTGAACCGGCCACTGAGTATTACGATTACCAGGCCAAGTATTTCCGCGATGACACGGTGTACCGCTGTCCGTCGGGACTGGCGCCGGAAGTGGAGGCCAAGGCGCGCGAACTGGCGCTGAAGGCGTTCAAGGTATTGGGTTGCCGCGGCTGGAGCCGGGTGGATTTCCTGATGGACGAAGCGGGCGAAATCTACCTGCTGGAAGCCAATACCAGCCCGGGCATGACCAGCCACAGCCTGGTGCCGATGGCGGCGCGGGCCGAGGGCATCGCTTACGAGGACCTGTGTCTGAAGGTATTGGATACGGTGCATGTGGGATAACCATCGGCTGCTCAAAAGCCTGGCCAATCTGATGCTGGGCGCCACGGCGCTGATGTTGTTGTATGCGGGGGGATTCTGGCTGACGCACGCGCCGGTGTTCCCGGTGAAGAAGATACGGATTCAGGGCGACATGAACCGGGTGACGGCCGAACAGCTGAAATTCATCGCGGAGCATGAACTGTCCGGCACCTTCTTCACGCTGGATATCGACAAGACGCGCGCCGCCTTCGGCAAATTGCCGTGGGTGCGCGACGCGCAGGTGAGGCGGCGCTGGCCGGACGCGCTGGACATCACCGTGGAGGAGCATGTGGCGCTGGCGCGCTGGGGAGAAAACGGCCTGGTTAACACCCGCGGCGAGCGTTTCGACGCCGCCAGCGACGCCAAGCTGCCGGTGTTTTATGGTCCGGCCGGCGCCGAGAAGGACATGACGGCGATGCTGACGCAAATGCGCCAGGTGTTGCAGCCGTCGGGCCAGGCGCCGCGCGAGCTGTGGCTGTCGTCGCGGCGAGCGTGGAAAGTGGTGCTGGACAACCAGCTGCAGCTGGAGCTGGGCAGAAATGACGTGGTGGCGAGGGCTGAGCGTTTCGCCACCTACTGGAAGAGCGAGTTGGCGCGGTTGCCGTATCACATCGAATACGTCGATCTGCGCTATCCAAATGGATTCGCCGTGCGGATGCCCGATTACAAGGCGCCGCCGGCCAAGGGAAACAAGTGATTAGGCGTTGGAGCGACAGGTGAGCAAACCCAAGGAAAGCAAGAACATGCTGGTCGGCCTGGACATCGGCACCTCCAAGATCGTGGCGATCGTGGCTGAGGTGCTGGAAGACGGCCAGCTCAATATCGTCGGCATGGGCCACACGCCTTCGCGCGGCCTGAAGCGCGGCATGGTGGTGAACATCGAATCCACGGTGCAGGCGATCCAGCGCGCGCTGGAAGAGGCCGAGCTGATGGCCGACTGCAAGATTCACGAGGTGTTCGTCGGCATCGCCGGCAGCCACATCAAGAGCGTGAACTCGCACGGCATGGTGGCGATCAAGGATCGCGAAGTCACCAAGATGGATATCGACCGCGTGATCGAAACCGCGCGCGCCGTGACCATTCCGCCGGATCACCAGGTGCTGCACATCCTGACCCAGGAATACAGCATCGACGGCCAGGAAGGCGTGCGCGAGCCCTTGGGCATGAGCGGCGTGAGGCTGGAAGCCAAGGTGCACATCGTCACCGGCGCGGTGTCCGCCGCGCAGAACGTGACCAAGTGCGTGCGCCGCTGCGGCCTGGAAGTGTCCGACCTGGTGCTGCAGCCTATGGCCTCGGCCATCGCGGTGCTGTCGGAAGACGAGAAAGACCTGGGCGTGTGCCTGATCGACATCGGCGGCGGCACCACCGACATCGCCGTGTATGTGGGCGGCGCCATCCGCCACACCGCAGTGATTCCGATCGCCGGCGACCAGATCACCAACGATATCGCCATGGCGCTGCGCACCCCGACCAAGGAGGCCGAGGACATCAAGATCCAGCATGCCGTGGCCTTGGTGGGCATGGCCGATCCGGCTCAGATGATTGAAGTGCCGGGCGTGGGCGAGCGCGGTCCGCGCCAGATGTCCCGCGCCACCTTGGCCGAAGTGGTCGAGCCGCGCGTGGAGGAGCTGTTCCAGCTGGTGCAGCAAGAGCTGCGCCGCAGCGGCTTCGAAGAGCTGCTGTCGTCCGGCATGGTGTTGACCGGCGGCGCCAGCCTGATGCCGGGCATGGTGGAGCTGGCCGAAGAGGTGTTCCACCTGCCGGTGCGCGTGGGCGTGCCCAAGTATGTGGGCGGCCTGGCGGAAGTGGTGAAGACGCCGCGCTTCTCCACCGGCGTCGGCCTGTTGTTGTACGGCAAGGATCAGATTCAAGGCTATGCCGGCCCGGTGAAGACCGAGTCGGCCGGCATGGGCCAGATGTTCTCGCGCATGAAGGCGTGGTTCGGCAGCAATTTCTGATGGATTTACGGGCTGCCGGCGGGCGCCGGCGGCATTTTCGAGTTTGTTCGGGCGTAGTACCAAGCAGTATGGATGGCTCATCTTTATTGAGGAGAGGGAAATGAGCGGTATGGTTTTTGAAGTGATGCAAGAAACGGCCAGCGCGGCCGTGATCAAGGTGATCGGCGTCGGCGGCGGCGGCTGCAATGCCATCGACAACATGATTTCCGGCAATGTGCACGGCGTGGAATTCATCTGCGCCAACACCGACGCCCAATCGCTGCAGCGCAACCGCGCGCCGCAGAAGCTGCAGCTCGGCTCCAACCTGACGCGCGGCCTGGGCGCCGGCGCCAATCCGGAAGTGGGCCGCAGCGCCGCTCTGGAAGACCGCGAGCGCATCGCTGAAAGCCTGCGCGGCGCCAATATGGTGTTCGTCACCGCCGGCATGGGCGGCGGCACCGGCACCGGCGCGGCTCCGGTCGTGGCCGAAGTGGCCAAGGAAATGGGCATTCTGACCGTGGGCGTGGTCACCCGTCCGTTCGACCACGAAGGCAAACGCCTGAAAGTGGCGCAGAACGGCATCGAAGACCTGAAAAAGCACGTCGACTCGCTGATCGTGATTCCCAACGAGAAGCTGATGGAAGTGCTGGGCGAAGACGTGACCATGCGCGAAGCCTTCCGCGCCGCCGACGACGTGCTCAAGGGCGCCGTGGCCGGCATCGCCGAAGTGATTACCTGCCCGGGTCTGATCAACGTCGACTTCGCCGACGTGCGCACCGTGATGGGCGAGATGGGCCTGGCGATGATGGGTTCCGCCTACGCTTCCGGCATCGACCGCGCCCGCGTGGCCGCCGAGCAGGCCGTGGCCAGCCCGCTGCTGGACAACATCACCCTGGAAGGCGCGCGCGGCGTGCTGGTGAACATTTCCACCGCGCCTGGTTGCCTGAAGATGAGCGAGTACCGCGAGATCATGAGCATCATCCGCCAGTACGCGGACGAAGACGCGCAGATCAAGTTCGGCACCGCCGAAGTGGAAGACATGCCGGAAGACACCATCCGCGTGACCTTGATCGCCACCGGCCTGGGGCAGAAAAAGACCGTTCGCAACGAGGAGCGTCCGGAGTACATCAAGATCGTCAAGACCGGCACCGACGACCGCGCCGTGGAAATGGTGAACTACGAAGACCTGGATGCGCCGGCCATCATGCGTACCGGCCGCCGCCGTCCGTCGCAATCGCTGGATTTTTCCAATCCGGAAGTGAGCGAGAGCTACGACATTCCGGCCTTCCTGCGCAAGCAGGCTGATTAAGCGGAGAAACAGGATAGAGAAACGCTATTCTTGCAAGCAAATCAATCAATAAAGCATAGGCAGTCGCTATGCTAGAATCGGGTTTTCCCGTTTGGTTGAGTAGCCTGAAATGATTCTGCAGCGC
Source organism: Chromobacterium sp. IIBBL 290-4 (assembly GCF_024207115.1). Classification (NCBI taxonomy): domain Bacteria; kingdom Pseudomonadati; phylum Pseudomonadota; class Betaproteobacteria; order Neisseriales; family Chromobacteriaceae; genus Chromobacterium; species Chromobacterium sp. IIBBL 290-4. The sequence goes on along the minus strand of NZ_CP100128.1, from coordinate 1,185,597 downwards.
ACGCTGAAACAAGCGATCAGCGCCACGGGCGTCGGTCTGCATTCCGGCGAGCGGGTGAAGCTCACCCTGCTGCCGGCGCCGCCCGATACCGGCATCGTCTTCCGCCGCACCGACTTGCCCGAGCCGGTGGACGTGAAGGCGGAACCATCGCTCGTGAACGACACGCGACTCTCCTCCACGCTGGTGACAGACACCGGCGTGCGTGTCGGCACGATCGAACATCTGATGTCGGCCTTCGCCGGCTTCGGCATCGATAACCTGGTCGTCGAGGTGACGGCGGCGGAAATGCCCATCATGGATGGCTCCGCCGCGCCTTTCCTCTATCTGTTGCAGACGGCCGGGGTGGTGGATCAGTCCAAGAAAAAGCGTTTCATCCGCGTCAAACAGAGCGTGCTGGTGGAAGAGGGCGATGTGTGGGTCCGGCTGGATCCGCATGAAGGCTTCAAGGTCAAGCTAGGCATCGTGTTCAACCATCCGGCGTTCAACCGCGCGCCGCAGACGGTGGAAGTGGACTTCGCCCGCCACTCCTATATGGACGAGATCAGCCGCGCCCGCACCTTCGGCTTCATGCATGAGCTGGAATACATGCGCAACCATGGCCTGGGCCGCGGCGGCAGTCTGGATAATGCCATCGTCATTGATGACGAATACGTGCTCAATCCGGAAGGCCTGCGTTTCCCGGATGAGTTCGTCCGCCACAAGCTGCTGGATGCGATCGGCGATTTGTACATCATCGGCCATCCGCTGATCGCCGCCTTCTCCGGCCACAAGTCCGGCCACGCGATGAACAACAAGCTGCTGCGCAAGCTGCTGGCCACGCCGGACGCCTGGGAATACGTCACCTTCGACGATCCTCTGGATGCGCCGTCCAGCTTCCATCTGCTGCCGCCGCAGGAGTAAGCATGTTCGGCTTCTGGCGGCTGTGGCTGCTGGCGACGATACTGGCGATAGGCTGGGCGATGCTGTGTTTCGCGCTCACCCATGACCGCCGTTATCTGCGCCGCGGGCTGGCCATCGTCCGCTGGAGCGCCGGCTTGTTGATTATTGTTTGCTGTTTCTGGCTGATATTCCGCCTGCTGCGTTGAACGCGGCGGGCGTTGTCATTTGAAGGGTACGCCATGACAAAACTGACTCATTTCGACGCAGCCGGCCAGGCCCATATGGTCGATGTCGGCGACAAGGCCGTCACCGCCCGCCGCGCCGTGGCCGAAGGCGTCATCTGCATGCTGCCGGCCACTTTCGCGCTGGTGCGTGACGGCGGCCACAAGAAGGGCGACGTATTGGGCATCGCCCGCGTCGCCGCCATCATGGCGGCCAAGAAAACCTGGGATCTGATCCCGTTGTGCCATCCGATCGCGCTGACGCGGTTGGCGGTGGATTTTGCGTTATTGGAAGAGCAGAGCGCGGTGCGCGTCGAAGTGACCGCGGAATGCCAGGGCCAGACTGGCGTGGAGATGGAGGCGCTGACGGCCGCCAATATCGGCCTGCTGACCATTTACGATATGTGCAAGGCCGTGGACCGCGGCATGGAAATCAGCGGCGTGCGGCTGCTGGAGAAGGATGGCGGCCAGAGCGGCAGCTGGAGAAGCGCGGCAAAGGGCGCGTGATTTGCATCTTTGCCGTTCATCGCATGTCATTTACAGCCCCCGTGACCAGGGGCTGTTTTTATTTCCCTCAAGGCATTTGGGGGATGAGCTTTTCGCAACGCCAAAAATATCTTTCATTGCTGGCGATCCTTGGCCAACGTTTCCGTGCAAGCGGAAGTAGGATGCGTGTCATTGCCTGTAGGTGGAGTAAATTTTCTCTCCATGGTTTTAGCATGGCAGAGGGTGAGAGTTGGGCGCTTTCTCGATCTCCAGCATGGTTTGAAATGAGTCTATCTCCGACTGGGGCCAGCCGGGCGGATAGGCTGGGTATGAAAGCCAAAAGCTTAGCGAGTCGCCATCCGGCTCCAGGCTCCACAAGTAGATGCCGCAACCCTTGAAGTAACAGACGGGCCGATCATGCAACTGCCCGATGATTTGCAAGCGTTGAAAAAAATATGGAACAGACAGCATTTCCAAGGGAGAAATGGCTTCTTCAAAAGCGAGATGTCTAACTCTATTCTCGATAGAGTCAAAAGCCTCAAAATGTAGGCCTGGAGTGTGAGGGATATTGCATTGAGCCTGAGCAGTTAAATTTTCCAACTCAGTTTGATCCAGCTCTTGGCGGATATGCCGGGCAACAATCTCGATAAATTTATCTCGGAAACGGTCAATATCTGAAAAGTTATCATTGGCCATATCAACAACCCTTCACAGGTATGAATAAGAAGTGATATGGAGATTTTATTTTTATGCGTGAAGCGTGCCAGAGTGAAAAACACGCTTCTGCCGCATATGTCATTGTGATAGAATGGTGGATTTCTTACGTAAATTGATCCAGGCGCCAACTTGATGGGCGCATGAGTTGATGGTGACGCCAATGACGACGATACATGAGAATAACACTTTTTGGATGGTTATTGTCTCATTAAGGATAATGTGAGAGAAGAGTAGCGCAAAGGCAGGGACGAGTAAATAGCTGGGTGCGCTTAGTACTAGTTGATTGCGGCTGAGTAGCAAAGTCCAAAGTCCATAACCCACTAGGGTAGTGATGTAACCTTGAAATGCTATGGCCAACCAAGCGCGTTGATCAATCTTTTCCAAGACGGCAGCAAGAGGCGCTCCATCAATTAAGTGAGTGGCTGCAAGCAGAAGGGCTGAAACCAAGCTTCCCCAGGCGACAAAGGCAACCGGGCGCTTAGTTCTGGAGTGGCGGACGGCTAAGTTGGCGAATGTCCAGCTAAATGCTGATGCAAGAACAAAGGCAATGCCTGCCAGGTTGATGCCGCCTCCCTGTATTTTTGATATTGAGTAAATTCCTAACATGGCAATGGCACATCCTAGGATATTAAATTGGTTCCACTTTTCTTTAAAAAATATAATTCCAGCAACTGCAGTGAAAAGCGATCCAGCTTGCATGATGACGGATGATATACCGGCATCTGCGCCAGTTTTTAAACCTTTGAAGAAGAGGAATAGACCGAAAGAGAATGCCACGCCATAAAGTAAAACGTGAGCCCATTCTTTTCGTTCAACTCGCAGAATCAGACAGGCGGGAAGTGCAGCGAATGCCACTCGCAGCATCGCGGTATCAACGGGGTCGATTTTTATCGAGCTGATTTTCGCGGCTACGTAATTGAAACCAAAAATACTTGTTGCTAGCAGTATGGTAATTAAAGTGTGAGTTCGGTTCATTTTATTCGACTAGAAGATTGTAGGTCATGTGTTCTTTGAATATTGCGCGAGAAATAACCGATTGATAGCCGCTTCTCCTGGCCATGTCTAATAAGTTCTGCTGATTAAGAGCGCCAAATTTATCTTTCAGAGATTCAATTCTGTTTTCGATTGTGCGTATAGAGACTTCATAGATGGAAGCGATTCGCTTTGTCGGTATGCCGCGTAGCAATAGACTGAGTACTGCCCACTCATTGTCGCTTAAGGGAATGCCTAAGTCCTTTGATTCTAATTGCTGTGAATATGATGCGGAGACAAGCTTCTCTACTTTAACCATGGGTTCAATATTCCATAGGACATCGCTCCAAAAAGTCGTGTCGCATGTCAGGTCTTCTCCAGTAAATAAGATGATTGGGTGTTTTTCATTGAGAAGAGCTGGGAATTTACGAAACTTGTAGGCTCTGGGGTCGCCGCCATTGCGATGAGGGTGGATGCTGCCCATGATGATTTTTTTCTGTTGCAGCAATACCATTTGATCTTGCTCATGCATTAATGGCGATAGAACATTAATGCCATTGGGCATGTCTCCTGATTTTTTTCCAATAATTTCGTCCCTAGGCAGCCCATGGAAGTCAGCATAAGACGCATTGACATAAACAAAATTATGGTGGAGGTCCTTGGCGCCAGCCATTTGACCGACGCATTCCAGTTGATCGACGAAACACTCCAGTTCTGAGAAGTGTTTGAAAGAATAAATGGGGTGCATAACCTCAACCTTGGAATTGTATTCAGAAGAACAGTTGCACTTAGAACAAAATGCAATTGTCATTTAAATGTGCCACAAATAATTATGAAAAACAACAAGCGTCAGGGGCTGGGAGATGGGAAGAAAAAGGACAAAGATGAGATTGGCGAATAAATGACAGGGATAGCGAGGCGGACCGCTGGACCCTATGTGGGCAATACCGTTGAAATTTCGATCGCCGCTATCAACGGGCCGCTTGCCTCACAGGCTCAGAGGCATCTGGGTAATGCGCTTCAACTGGATGGGGAGGGTGAATCTCATGCCAGCGCTGATGGCGGTTCCACTCGTAGAGGCCTTGCCCTAGCTGGACATGAAGGTAAGCATGCTGATAGCGGGAGCGCGACAGCATGTCATGGGTGAGTTGATCCAGTTCGCTTATCGACAGGATGGAGGGCAGGGCCGAGGCCAGCGAGCCGTGTTCGACGGTGCCGGCCGCCAATAGCAGGTGAAGTTGGTGGCCATGCGGCACTTGGTAGTCCTTGCCGACTTTGGCTTCTATTCGACAGGCCACATCCAGCGCATTGGCGGGTTGGGTGAACATCAGGCCGATGCCGCCCGCGGCTTGCTGGGCGGATTGAACGTCTTTTTTCCGGGCCGTGCGGCGGGCGTGCTCGCCTGCCAGCACCTCGGTGACCTCAATGGCCAGGAAGCGCCCATCGGACAAGGCCACGCCGACATCCGGGGCCGGGCACTTCAGCGATCTGACATCCAGCGGCGCGATGCCTTTCTGTTCGAATAACCGCCGGACCCACTCTCTTTCGCGGTTTTCCTGTTGAGTTTGCTGATCCATCGGCGCCTACGCGAGTGCAAGACAGATGCTTCATCTTAGAACACCTGTCAGGCATCGTTTCAGCCGCCTTTGCGCAAGCTCTGAACGGCTTCCTCCGGCGCGCGCGGCGCGGAGTGGTAGGGGCACATGCGTTCGCGCAGCTCGCGTCTCAATTTGTCGCCATAATCGATGGGCAGCCAAACCGGGCGCAAGGTTTCTATCCAGCGCTGATTGACGCTGTCGCCGAAGCCATAGGCGCGGTATTGGTTGCTTTTGCACTGGATGCCTTCGACGCTGAGGTTTTCCACGCCGTTGGGGCTGAGCACCTTGCTGATGAAGCGCACCACGCCGTCCTGGCCCACGCTCAGCGTTTGCCCGTCGACATAGAAGCGGTTGCTTTGCAGCCAGTCCGGTTTCACTTCTATCCAGTCGGCCTGCTTCGGATAGGCGGGTAGGGCGTAGGCCTGCTCCTCCCATGGTTTGTCGTCATCCGTCGCGTAATTGCGGTTGATCGGCAGCTTGCCTTCGGCAAGGGCTGCGGCGCTGAGGCATAGCGCCAGCAAAGCCGGCAGAGTGGCATGGAACTTCAATTGCATCTCCCTATCAGCGCGCCGTGCCGGCGCGCAGGTTGTAATGGCGGCGTCCCGCTTCGCGCCGCGCCAGGCCCCAGCTCAATTCCGAGAACGCGATGTCGCCGCGGCTGGAGACGGTCAACAGCATGGAGGCGCGGGTGCCGTAATCGCGGCCCTGGATGTAGATCGGCGACAGGATTTTCTCCAGTGCGAGGCCGATGCGGGTATTCGGCAATTCGCCAGGACCGGCCGGCGTCGAGTCCGTCAGCGCCGCATAAGCTTGGTCTTCGGTCGGCGGACGGCCGAATTCGGCCAGGTATTCCGCCAGCCGCTTGCTCTTGAACCACTGAGTGTCCAGCGTGGCGTTGGACAGGGTGTGGATGCCGGGCGTGACGCGGGCGATCTGGCGGCCGGGGCTGTGGAAGAAGAACAAGTCCGAGGTGGTGCCGAACAGCAGATTGAACGGCCCGTAATGATGACATTCGGCGCGCAGCCAGTCGGCGAAGGCGAACGGGTCTTCGTCGCCGGTGACAAAGCGCTGCACCAGTTCGCCGCGGGAGCGCTCCGCCTTGGGCGGGAAGCCGTCGCGGAAATTGGTGATGGCGGCGATGCGGTTGCGGCCGTCCACCATCAGCCAGCTGCCGCCGGACTGCAGGTCGCGGCCGCCCAGGGTGTGGGGATATTCCGGCCACCAGTCCAGCGGCGCGGCGGGGCGGGCATAGTATTCATCGCGGTTGCCCAGCAGGACCAGTTGGCCCATGCCCGGCATTTTATAGGCGAAAGCGATAATGCACATATTGCGGACCGATTTGGGTATGGCGTGACGAAGGCGTAAACTATCGGGCTGCGGCCGGCATCGAGCGGCTGCGCCTGACTCAATTGTAACCCGATCCGGGGAAGGACACCGGCCCATGACACCCGATAAACAGATTGATCTTTCCGGCCTGAACTGCCCGCTGCCGATTTTGCGCGCCAAGAAGGCGCTAGCCGACATGGCCAGCGGCGCCGTGCTGGAGGTGATCGCCACCGATCCGGGCGCGCCCAAGGATTTCGAGGCCTTCTGCCGCCAGACCGGCAACGGCCTGCTGGAATCGACCACCACCGGCGAGGGCAAGTTCCGGATGGTGCTCAAGCGAAAATAAGCGCGATTGGCGACGGTTGTTCCGTCGCCATTGTTTTATCCATTTACGATGCAAAGCCACCCACCATGCAGACTCTCACCCTGATCCGTCCCGACGACTGGCACCTCCACTTGCGCGATGGCGACGCGCTGGCAGCGGTGCTGCCCGACACCTGCCGCCAGATGGGCCGCGCCATCGTGATGCCCAATCTGAAGCCGCCGGTCACCACGGTGGAAGCCGCCGCCGCCTACCGCGAGCGCATCCTGGCCGCGCGCCCGGCCGGCAGCGCTTTCGAGCCGCTGATGACCTTGTACCTCACCGATAAAACCAGCGCCGAGGAGATCCGCAAGGCCAAGGCCTGTGGCTTCGTCCATGGTGTCAAACTGTATCCGGCCGGCGCCACCACCAACTCCGATCACGGCGTCACCGATATCGCCCACGCGATGCCGGCGCTGCAGGCGATGGCTGAGGTCGGCATGCCGCTGTTGGTGCATGGCGAAGTCACCGATGCCGATATCGACGTGTTCGACCGCGAGGCGGTGTTCATCGAGCGGGTGATGAAGCCGCTGCTGGCCAAGCTGCCGACGCTGAAGGTGGTGTTCGAGCACATCACCACCCGAGAGGCGGCCGAGTTCGTCGCCGCCGCGCCGGCCAATATCGCCGCCACCATCACCGCCCACCACCTGCTGATGAACCGCAACGCGCTGTTCGTCGGCGGCATCCGCCCGCACCACTATTGCCTGCCGGTGCTCAAGCGCGAGCTGCACCGCCAGGCGTTGCTCAAGGCGGCGACTTCCGGCTCGGCCAAGTTCTTCCTCGGCACCGACAGCGCGCCGCATGCGAAAGGCGCCAAGGAGGCGGCTTGCGGCTGCGCCGGCATGTATACCGCCAACGCGGCGATCGAACTGTACGCCGAGGCCTTTGAGGCGGCAGGCGCGCTGGACAAGCTGGAAACTTTCGCCAGCATGAACGGCCCGGCTTTCTATGGTTTGCCAGCCAATCCAGACCGCATCACATTGCTTAAAGAGAGCTGGACAGTGCCGGCCAGCCTGCCTTATCCGGGCGACAGCCTGGTGCCGCTGCGCGCGGGCGAAACCGTGCAGTGGCGATTGCAAGGCTGAAGCCAGTGCGAGGCTGAGTTTTCCCGGCTTCGTTGAAAGTTTTTCCACGGCGCGCCGCTTGGCGCGCTTTTCTGTTTGTTTTCGCTTCTTTCCTCATTTTTTGCATATCAGAAAACACTGATGTGTAACCGCGGTTTTTACTCTTCTTTGCTTGCCCGTCGGCGTTTTAGCCATTAGTTTTTCTGAAAGCTCAAATCAGTATCCGACATATCTGAATGCTGTTTGTATAAAACAAACTCGCATCGCAGGCCGTTGATTTGCCTTAAAAGTCCATTGTCGGACAAATTTTTCTTTCTTAGAAAAATGAATGGCATATTGTCGTTCGAGGGGCTTGAAGTATTCAAAATCCTCAGCGCATAATCAGCGCACCCACTCTGGATACAATCGAGTGAAAAAAATCCCCCGCCTCGCGACTGACGAGGCGGAGACAGAACAAGGAGAGTAGAAGATGACTAACAAGCAATCGCTGAAGGCGATCGCCGGCGCGGTCGCGCTGGCCCTGGCCTCGGGTTCCGTGTTCGCCGCCAATATCCCGGCCGGCGTCAAGCTGGCCGCCAAGCAGGAACTGGTGCGCTCCAACGGCTCCGAGCCGGAGTCGCTGGACCCGATGGTGGTGGAAGGCGTGCCCGCCAACATCATCACCCATGACCTGTTCGAAGCGCTGACCGCCACCGACAACGACGGCAAAGTGCAGCCGGGCGTGGCGGAGTCCTGGAAACAGACCAATCCGACCACCTGGGTGTTCAAGCTGCGCAAGAACGCCAAATGGTCCGACGGCAACATCGTGACTGCCGACGACTTCGTCTACGGCATCCGCCGCCTGGTGGATCCGAAGCTGGCCGCGCCTTACGCCGGCACCTTCGGCATCTTCTTCGAAAACGGCGCCGACATCGTCGCCGGCAAGAAGCCGAACTCCGCCATCGGCGTGAAGGCGCTGGACAAGTTTACCCTGGAAGTGAAGACCGCCTTCCCGGTGTCCTATCTGCCGGAACTGATGTCCAACGCCCAGCTCGGCCCCGCCCCCAAGGCCGTGATCGACAAATACGGCAAGGATTGGGTGAAGCCGGGCAAGATGGTATCCAACGGCCCCTACGTGCTGAAAGACTGGCAAGTCAACAGCAAGGTCGTGATCGAGAAGAACGCCCAGTACTGGGACGCCAAGAACGTCCAGCTGACCAAGGTGAGCTTCCTGCCGATCGAAGACCAGAACGCTGACAACAAGCTCTACCTGTCGGGCCAGACCGACATGACTTATGAAATTCCGCCCGGCACCTTCGCCAAGCTGAAGAGCGAAATGCCGAAGGACCTGAAGAACAACACCATCCTGGGCTTGCGCTACTATGGTCTGAACAATAAAGACCCGCTGATGAAGGACATCCGCGTGCGCAAGGCGCTGTCCATGGTGGTGGACCGCGATCTGTTGGCCAGCAAGATCACCGCCGACGGCCAGCAACCGGCCTATAGCGTGATGGTCAACGGCGTGCACGGCGCCAAACCGTCCACCTACGACTGGGCGAAGTGGCCGATGGCCAAGCGCGTGGAAGAGGCCAAGAAGCTGTTGGCCCAGGCCGGCGTGAAGCCGGGCACCGCCATCAAGCTCTCCTACAATACCAGCGACTACCACAAGAAGATGGCCATCTTCGTGGCCTCCGAGTGGAAAACCAAGCTGGGCCTGAATACCACCATGGACAACACCGAGTTCAAGGTATTCCTGAAGAAGCGCCATGACGGCGACTATCAGATCGCCCGCAACGGCTGGCTGGCCGACTACAACGACGCCACCACCTTCCTGGCCCTGGTGCAGTGCGGCAACACCCAGAACGACAACTTCAACTGCAACAAGAAAGCGGAAGAGTTGATCAACCAGGGCAACGCCACCACCGACGCGGCCAAGCGCACCGAGCTGCTGACCCAGGCCACCAAGGTGGTGATGGACGACTACCCGATGATCCCGGTGTTGCAATACACCCTGCCGCGTTTGGTGAAGCCTTATGTTGGCGGCTACTCGCTGAAGAATACGGCTGACCGTTACCGCAGCAAGTACCTGTACATCATTCAGCACTAAGCGGAACGACGCGGGATTTGCCGCGTGACGAGGCCGGTTGCTCCGCAAGGGCAGCCGGCCGATGATTGTGGTGTTCTCGCCCCGAGCGAGCGGTCGGCCCCTACCCGCCGCCGCGGAAGGGCGAACGGGAGTTTCATGCGATGTGGTCTTATACTCTTCGCCGCGTGTTGGTGACGATACCAACCGTCTGGATCGTGACGACGGTCTGCTACCTGCTGTTGCACATGACGCCGGGCGGCCCGTTTGACGGCGAACGCAAGGTTTCGCCGGAGGTGCTGGCCAATCTGCAGGCCAAGTATCACCTCGACCTGCCCTTGTGGAAGCAATATCTCTATTACCTGAACAGCCTGCTGCACGGCGACCTGGGCGCGTCGTTCCGTTACGCCGACTGGAGCGTCAACGACCTGGTGGCCCACGCGCTGCCGGTTTCCGCCGCCATCGGCGGCAGCGCCATCCTGATCTCGCTGCTCATAGGCGTGCTGCTGGGCACCATCGCCGCCTTGCGCCAGAACAGCATCATCGACTATCTGGTGATGCTGGTGGGCAATATGGGCAGCGCCTTCCCATCCTTCATTATCGGCCCGGTGCTGGTGCTGATCTTCTCGATGACGCTGCACTGGCTGCCGTCCGGCGGCTGGGATGACTTCGCCGTCTCCTACATGGTGTTGCCGGTGGCGCTGCTGGTGTTCATCAACGTGGCCACCATAGGCCGCGTGATGCGCGGCAGTCTGATCGAGGTGCTGAACAGCAACTTCATCCGCACCGCGCGCGCCAAGGGCCTGCCCTTGCGCACCATCGTGCTGCGCCACGCGCTCAAGCCCGCGCTGATGCCGGTGGTGACGCTGCTGGGGCCGCTGGCGATCTCGTCCATCACCTCCGCCGTGGTGACCGAGTCCATCTTCTCGCTGCCGGGCCTGGGCAAGCTGATCGTCAACGGCGCCTCCAACCGCGATTACACGCTGGTGTTGGGCCTGGTGGTGCTGGTGACGGTGATTACCGTGTTGTTCAACCTCCTCGTCGACCTGGCCTATGCCTTGCTCGATCCGAAGATCCGCTACTGAGGGGGATTTCTTCATGATGAAAAGCAAACAAGCCGCGGTCGTCGCGGCGCTGGAAACCGGCCTGGCCGAAGCCGCGACCGAGGGCCGCAGCCCGTGGCGCGACGCCCGCATCCGTTTCTTCCGCAACAAGGCCGCCGTGGTGAGCCTGGTGATCATGACCCTGATCACGCTGTCCTGTATCGTCGGTCCGTGGCTGCTGCCGCATGGCTATGCCGATACCGACTGGGACGCGATCAGCCTGGCGCCGACTTTCCAGAACCTGCACTTGTTCGGCACTGACGATCTGGGCCGCGACCTGTTGGTGCGCACCCTGATCGGCGGCCGCATCTCGCTGATGGTGGGCCTGCTGGCCACCATCGCCGCCGTGATCATCGGCGTGCTGTGGGGCGCCACCGCCGGCTTCCTCGGCGGCGTGGTGGACAATGCGATGATGCGCGTGGTCGACATGATGTACGCCGTGCCCTATCTGTTGATCGCCATCATGATGGTGACGCTGCTGGGCCGCGAGTTCTACCTGGTGGTGCTGACCATCACCATCCTGGGCTGGATGGACATGGCGCGCGTGGTGCGCGGCCAGACGCTGGCCATCCGCTCCAAGGAATACATCGAAGCGGCCCACGCCATCGGCGTGTCCACCACCACCATCATCTTCCGCCACATCGTGCCCAATCTGCTGGGCATCGTGGTGATCTACACCACGGTGACGGTGCCGGGCGTGATCCTGACCGAGTCGGTGCTGTCCTTCCTGGGCCTGGGCGTGCAAGAGCCGATGACCAGCTGGGGCGTGTTGATCGGCGACGGCACCAAGGTGATGGAGAACCAGCCGTGGATGATGCTGTTCCCGGCAGGCATGCTGTCGTTGACGCTTTACTGCGCCAACTACATCGGCGACGGCCTGCGCGACGCGCTGGACCCGAAAGACCGCTGACCCCAGGATAGACGAGGCAAGTCATGAGCATTTTGAAAGTCAACAACCTCGGGGTTCAGTTCCAGACCAACGACGGCGTGGTCAACGCCGTCAATGGCGTGAACTTCGAGCTGAACAAGGGCCAGACCCTGGGCATCGTCGGCGAATCCGGCTCCGGCAAGAGCCAGACCGTGCTGGCGATGATGGGCCTGCTGGCCAAGAACGGCAAAACCAGCGGCGAAGCGCTGTTCCACGGCCAGAACATCCTGGCGATGAGCCCGGCCGAGCTGAACAAGATCCGCGGCGACCGCATTTCGATGATCTTCCAGGACCCGATGACCTCGCTGAACCCCTACCTGACGGTGGAGCGGCAGATGACCGAGGTGCTGGAGCTGCACAAGGGCATGAGCCGCCGCGAGGCCAAGAAGCGGGCGATCGAGCTCTTGGACGCGGTGCGCATCCCCGAGGCGGCGCGCCGCGTGGCCATGTATCCGCACGAGTTCTCCGGCGGCATGCGCCAGCGGGTGATGATCGCCATGGCGCTGCTGTGCGAGCCGGAACTGCTGATCGCCGACGAGCCGACCACCGCGCTGGACGTGACGGTGCAGGCGCAGATCCTGGCGCTGCTGAAAGACCTGCAGCGCGATTTCGGCACCTCCATCATCATGATCACCCACGATCTGGGCGTGGTGGCGGGCCTGTGCGAAAACGTGCTGGTGATGTATGGCGGCCGCGCGATGGAATACGGCAAGGCCGACGATATTTTCTATCACCCCAGCCATCCCTACACCATAGGCCTCCTGGGCGCCTTGCCGCGCCTGGACCACGACGGCAGCGACCTGATCAGCATTCCGGGCAATCCGCCCAATATGGCGAACATGCCCAAGGGCTGCCCGTTCAGCGAACGCTGCGCGCACGCCGGCTCGCGTTGCGCGGCCGAGCTGCCGCCGCTGGCGCCGAGCACGCTCAATCCGCAAATCCTGCGCGCCTGCCACAAGCCGGCGGAAGAACTGGTGAAAGCCGCCGAGGAGGTGACCCATGGCTGACAACAAGCAAGCCATCCTGTCGGTGCGCAACGTCAAGGTGCATTTCCAGGTCAAGGGCGGCGACGCCTGGCCGTGGAGCCCCAAGAAAACGCTGAAGGCGGTGGACGGCGTCAGCTTCGACCTCTTCGCCGGCGAAACGCTGGGCGTGGTGGGCGAATCCGGCTGCGGCAAGTCCACGCTGAGCCGTGCCATTCTCAACCTGATTCCGGCCACCGAAGGCGAAATCGTCTGGATGGGCAAGGACTTGCGCAAGGGCAGCCCAAAAGATTGGCTGAACGTGCGCAAAGACATCCAGATGATCTTCCAGGATCCGCTGGCCTCGCTGAACCCGCGCATGACCATCGCCCAGATCATAGGCGAGCCGCTGCGCGTGCATAAGCCGGAACTGTCGTCCGAAGAGGTGCTCAAGCGCGTCAAGGCGATGATGAAGAAGGTGGGCCTCAGGGAGCAGATGATAAACCGCTACCCGCACGAGTTCTCCGGCGGGCAGTGCCAGCGCATCGGCATCGCCCGCGCGTTGATCCTCGAGCCCAAGCTGATCATCTGCGACGAGCCGGTGTCGGCGCTGGACGTGTCCATCCAGGCGCAGATCATCAATCTGCTGAAGGAGCTGCAGCGCGAGATGGGCCTGGCGCTGATCTTCATCGCCCACGATCTGGCGGTGGTGAAGCACATCTCCGACCGCATCCTGGTGATGTACCTGGGCCGCGAGATGGAGCTGGCGCAAAAGCACGCGCTGTACGACGTGCCTTCGCACCCCTACACCCGCGCGCTGCTGTCGGCCATCCCCATTCCGGACCCGAAGCAGGAAAAGAACAAGGTGATCCAGATCCTGCAAGGCGATCTGCCCAGCCCGATCAATCCGCCGTCCGGCTGCGTGTTCCGCACCCGCTGCCCGCAGGCGGAAGAGCGTTGCGGCAAGGAAAAACCGGAACTGCGCAAGCTGAGCGAACAAACCCAGTCCTCCTGCCTGCTGGCTTGACCCAGGCCGGATGAAGGAACCGCCCGTCGCCGCAAGGCCGCGGGCGGTTTTTTCTTGTTCAGGCAGTGGTATGCTAATGTTATTTTCTGTTTGGCGATGCTTGAGCCGTCAAGCCGATCCCAAGCTTAAGTCCCTGGTGGACGCCCCGCCTGAGGAGCGATTCACCGGCAAAATGCGAGGCGCCCTGCGGGCGCCTTCCAACGTAAACCGAGGAGAAAGGCATGGCTTCCATCGTGACGGCGACCAGTACCCGTTTTCAGGCCAAGCAATGGCAGGAGCAGGCGCTGCAACAGCAGGAAGGCGCGGGCGAGCTCAAGCGCGCCAGCGTCGTCAACGCTTTTGAAGGCTCGCTGCAAGGCGAGGGCTGGCTGGAATATCAGCTTTTGTATCCGCGCGAGGCCGGCGGCGATGTGCGCTTCATCGGTTATGAGCGGGTCGTCGCCAGCTGGGGCGACAAGCGCGGCAGCTTCGTGCTGCTGCACGACGGCGTCTATTCGGCGACGGCGGGCGTCAGCGGTAGTTTGAAAATCCTGCCGGGCAGCGGCAGCGGCGATTTTCAGAACCTGTCAGGAGAGGGCCGCATCATCAGCCAGCCCGGCGCGCATGGCGGCGAGTATCTGCTGACTTTGTGGCTGGATTGACGCCTGGCGTGGCTGCGGTAGGGCGGAAGCCCGGCATGACCGGGCGTTCCGCCTTATCGATGGTTCGTGCGAAAGGTACGGCGGAACGCCCTTTGGGCTTCCGCCCTACGTCATTGGGCGCATATTTTTCCCAATCACAGTGAGGACAGGCATGGATTTGCAATTGCGGGGCAAACGCATGGCGGTGACGGGCGGCTCGTCCGGCATCGGCGCGGCCATCGTCAAAACCCTGGCGGCGGAGGGCGCGGAAGTGTTCTGCTGCGCTCGCGACGCCGCGCGGCTGGATGCTTTTCTGAGCGGCTTGCCACGCGAGTGGCGGGTGAGCGGCCGCGCGCTGGACGTACTGGATGATCAGGCAGTGGCTGAATGGCTGGCCGACATCGGCGCCTTCGACGGCCTGGCGGCCAATGTCAGCGCGCTCAAAGGCAGTTGGCGCGAATCCATCCGCACCGATATGGAGGCCACCATCGCCTTGGTCGAAGCGGCGACGCCCTATTTGCGGCAATCGTCCGCCGGCGCCTTGTGCTATATCGGCTCGATGTCTGCCTCGCAGCCCGCCGCCTTGTTCGAAGGCTATGGCGCGGCCAAGGCGGCGATGGCCCACTATATGAAAAGCCTGTCCTGTCAGTTATTGCCGCAGGTGCGGGTCAATACCGTGTCGCCCGGCGTCACCGAGTTTCCCGGCGGAATGTGGGATCAGCTGCGGCGCGAAGATCCGGAAGCGTATCGGCGCAAGTTGGCGGAGTATCCGCTGGGCCGTTTCGCCGCGCCGGAAGAAGTGGCGCGGGTGGCCGCCTTTCTGCTTAGCCCGGCGGCCAGCTTCGTGTCCGGCGCTAATTGGTATGTGGATGGCGGGGCCAGTCCATTGGTGCAATTCTGAAACCGAAGAAGGAGAAAACCATGCTGCCAGCCAAAATGGTCACCACAGCATTCGAGCTGCCGGGCTACCGCATCACCGCCAATCTGGGCGTGGTGCGCGGCATCACCGTGCGCTCGCGCTCGGTGGTCGGCAATATCTTGGGTGGTTTGCAGTCGCTGTTCGGCGGCAACATCACCATCTATACCAGCTTGTGCGAGCAGGCTCGCTCGGAAACCTACGCGCTGATGAGCGAGCATGCGCTGGCCTTGGGCGCCAATGCAGTGATAGGCATGCGCTACGACGCCACCGACGTGATGGCCGGCCTGACCGAGGTGCTGTGTTACGGCACGGCGGTGCGGGTGGAACCCATCGATGGCTGAAACCCGTTATCCAGGCTGTTGCTTGTGCGGCGCTGTGCGTTTTTCCATCGCCGCGCCGCTGCCGCATTTTTATCAATGCCATTGTTCCTTGTGCCGGCGTTTGAGCGGCTCGGCCTGCGATACGGCTTGTTTCGTCGATTTGCCGCAATTTCGCTGGGAGGCCGGCGAGGACAATATCCGCTCCTATCAAACCGCCAGCGCTTACCGCTCGGATTTTTGCCTGACCTGCGGCAGCACCGTCCCGCACCGGATGCGCAATGGCCGGCAGGCTTGGGTGCCGGCCGGGCTGTTGGACGAGGCCGGCGACAGCGAGGTGCGGGCGCACCTATTTGTCGCCTCCCGCGCGAGTTGGGATCGCATCGCAGAGGGAGCATGCCACCATGATGCGATGCCGGAAATGGAGGAGCTGGATCTCTGTTTGCGCAAAGCGCTTACGCCTTCCCAGCCGTAAGCGCGGTTTCGCCCAGTTCGCACAACTGCTCGGCGCGCGCATCGCAGAAATGCTCGGGCGAGGGGCCCTGTCCGCGCAGCCACAGCAAACGCCAGCCTAGCCGGGCATCGGGCAGCAAGCCGCAAAAGCGGAAGCCGTGGCTGGCCAGCGCATCGGCCAGGCTCAGCGCTTCCGCGCTCAGCGCCAGGGTCAGGTACAGCAGCTGATTGGCCGGCAGCGCGGCGATTTCGTCGATGCGGGCGGCGGAGGGCGAATCCAGATGGATCTCCAGCCGCTGGCCATGGCGCGCCAAACTCAGTTCCGACGGCAGTTGCGCCGCAGACGGCGCGGCATTTTCCCCGAAGGTTTGAACCAGGGGGCGCAGCCAGTCCCGCCATGCGGCTGGCCAGTCCAATGCGGGCAAGGCGCGGGCGCGCAGCGGCAGGCAGCCCAGCACGATGCTTTCCGGCTCGGGCTTGCCGAAGGGCGAGGCGACGTAGTCCAGCAGCAGGGCGGTGGTGTGAAAGCCCAGCGATTGGGCGACATACTGGCTTTGTGGATGGGAGCACACCTGCTTGATGGTGATCAGCGCCAGCCCCAGTCCTTTGGCGGCATCGATCAGATGGCGGCCCAGCAGGGTGGCGATGCCCAGGCCGCGGGCGTCCGGATGGACCGCATTGAGCGCCAGCTCCGCCTGGCCGGGGCGGGCCGGATCGCGCCACAAGGCGGCGTGGCCGACCAATTGATCGCCGCGCAGGGCAACCGCCGACAGCCACTGGCCGCTGCGGTTGCGTCGTTCGATCTGGCTGGGCAGGTACACATCCGGGTACACGTAGTAATCGCCGTAGACGGCGCGGAACAAGGCGCTGACGCCGGCTGCGTCGCCGGCTTGGTAGTCGCGCGCCCAAGCGGTTTTCTCCACGCGAGCGTTCATGTCAGGCCTCCTGATAGTCGCGCAGGTCCGCCACCCGCATCAGCTTGCCGGAGCGGGGATGGGTGCGCAGCTCGCCGGGCGGCGATTGCCGCACGACAAAGGCCAGCTCGCCGCTGTCGCAGCGCGCGGCGATGTCAGCGTGCCGTGCCAGCACTTCGCGCCGGATCGCGTCCAAGGGCAGGGGCTGGTTGGCGGCAAGCTGCAAGCCCAGCAGATCGCGGCCATCCTGCCGGTCTATTTGCAGCTGCCAGGCCAGCAGCTGCGGCCAGCTTTGCAGCGTTTCGGCCAGCGCGTCAGGGAACAGCGACAAGGTGCCGATGCGGATGCGATGGCCGGCGCCGGCGCGGCCCAGCAAGGAAAATTTGCGGTTGGGGCCTTCGGTCTCGCGCCAGCAGGCGCGGTCGCCGGTGGGGTATCGGATCACCGGCATCAGCCGTCGCTGCAGATTGGTCAAAACCAGCAGGCCGGGCTGATCGATGTCCTCCACCGGCTCGCCGCTGTCCTCGTCGATGATTTCCACGATGCTGTCGCCGTCGAACACGCGGTGCTCGCCGTTGCGGCAATCGGGCGCGGCATAGCCGATCAGGCCCGCGTCTACGCTGGCGCAGCCGACCGATGCCAGCCGCGCTTGCGGAAAGGCCTGGCCCAGCAGCGCCAATTGTTCGCCGAACAGGCTTTCGCCGCCGTAGAGCACGGTTTCCACGCCATGCAATGCCTGGCCGGCGTCGCGCAGGAACTGGGCGAAGCGGATCAGTTGAGCCGGCACGCCGGCCAGCACGTTGATATTCAAGCTGCGGATGGCGTCGGCCAGATGCGCGTGCTCGACGGTGCAGGTGAACGGGTATTCGACCACCGGCAGCGGCGCGTTCGACAGCGCGCCATGGATGAACAGCAGGCTGGTGTAGAGGTCGCCGGCGAAAAACAGATTGGCGACGCGATCGCCGGCGCGCAATTGATGGGCCAGGCCCTGGCCGAAGGACTGGACGAAGTCCCGCCATTCGGCGCGGCGGAACACCGACAGCTTGCCGTCGCCGGTGGAGCCGCCGGTTTTGAACACATGCCCGTCTTCCAGCGGCCCGGTCAGCACCGGCCAGTCCGGGAGCGAATCCGCGCCGCGCCAGTACGCGGCGGCCGGCGTCACGGGCAGGTCGCGCAGCCGCCAGCCTTGTTCGGGCAGCTCGCGGTACAGGTCGCGGTAAAAGGCCGAATGGGATCGGGCATGCTCTACAAGTTGAATCAGCGAAAGTTTCATGTGGGTTCCGAATGCGCCGGCCGGGGCCGGCGCTTTGGGCTAGCGTCTCAGGTCCATCACCAGCGGCGTCTTGCCGCTATGCGTTTGGCGGCGGAATTCGCCTGCCGGGGTCGGAACGAGCTCCAGTTGCAGCAGGCCGCCGTTCACCACCTCGTTCAGCATCGGATCGAGCAGCAGTTGCTCGCGCAGGCCGGAGGCATCGCCATCCACCAGCAGGCGGATGCGGTCGCAGCCTCTGTCGGCCTGATCGATCAGCCACTGCTGCGGGTGGGGGAGGCTCATGCCCATCTCCGCCGGATTGATGAAGATGGTGCCGACCCGCAGCAGCGCGCCATGGCGGCCGGCGAGCTGGAAACGCGGCGTTTCGAGCCCGCAGGGGCAGGCGCCGGGCAGCCAGCGGCCCAGGTCGCCCAGGTCGTAGCGCGCCACGCTTTGCGCTTCGCGCGCGAGCGAGGTGAACACCAAACGGCCGGCGGCGCCGGGCGCGGCGGGGTGATCGCCGCCCGAGTCCAGTATCTCCAGCCATTGGGTTTCGGCCAGCAGATGGAATTCGCCGTTGGCGCTGTGCGGGCAGCCATGGCCGAGCGGGCCGGCGTCCACCGAGCCGTAGATCGCGGAGCGGATCAGCGCCACGCCGAAGCTCTCGATATAGGCGTGCTGCGCTTCGTTCAGATGCTCGCCGCCGAAGAAGATCTTTTTCACGCCGCCGTAGGCGCGCAGCGCGGCTTCTTCGCGTTCGAACAGCCTGTGCAGGGTGCTAGGCATGCCTATCAAGGTGTTGACGCGCTGCCGGACGATGAACTGCGCGATTTCGCTGAAGTCGTCGTCGGAGGGGCCGCCCATCGGATATTGCGGCGCGCCCAGCTGGTCCAGGATGGTGAAGAAGCTGAGCATGCCGCCGTACAGCTTGCCGCCGTACAACAGGTTCATCACCCGGTCGCGGGCCGGGTCCAGGCCGGCGGCGAACAAACCGTCCGCCGCGGCGCGCATCTGGCGGTGATAGTCGCGATAGCTGAAGCCCGCCAGCTTGGGTTCGCCGCTGCTGCCGCCGCTGAGGAAGAACAGCTGGGCGCTGTCGCCCATGGCGCCGTGCTGGAAGCCATGCTTATCCATCACCGGAAGCTCGGCCAGGCCTGCCGGTTCGGCCGGCGGCGCGTCCAGATGGGCGCGGCCAGGCAGCGCCGCTTCATCGAGGCTGACCGATACGCGGCGCGCCAGGCGGGTCAAGGCCAGCACGCCGTCGTGCGGCTCGCCGGCATAACCGTCATGCATGGCGCCGGCGCGAGCGACGCGGCCGACGCCCGACAGCAGCAAGAGCCGGCTCAACTCCGCCAGCCGCGAGGGCGGCGCGATCAAGCCGCAGCTTTGCAGATGGGTGCGCCAGGGGCGCAGCAGGGCGGGCAGCGCGGCGCGCGGGGCGGGGCGCAGCTGCAAGGTGCGGAACAGCGGCGACGCCGCCAACTCCTGGCGCATATTCCAGGCCAGACGCCAGCCCTCGCCCTCCAGCACTTCGCCTTCCAGGCCGGCGAAGGCCTGGTCCAATTTCTGGTAGGCCAGCTGGGTGGTGATTTCCGCGGCCTCCTGGGTATCCGGCCGCAAGGCCGGCCACAGGGGAGCGCGGCGGCGTAGCGCCTCGGCCACGCGCTGGGCGGCATGGCGCAGCGCGGCGGGATCGCCGCTGTCCACCAGCAGGCATTGCGGGCTGGAACAGGCTTGCTGGTCATGGCGGCAGATGTCGTCGGCCAGGGCGTCCAGGCCGGCGTCGTCCAGCGCGGCCGGGTCGAGATAGGCGAAGCTGATCTTGTGGCCCCAGTCTATCCAGCGGCAGCCGGCGGGCAATTGAGTACGGATCGCCGCTAGCGCGGCGTCGCCGCCCCAGGCCGAGACGCCGTCGGCCTCGGCCAATAGCGGGGCGAGCTGGCTGCTGGGCAGCGGCAGCACGGCCAGATAGTCGGCCAGCCGGCCGCTGGCATCGTGATGCAGGAATTCCGCCAACAGGCGCGCGCTCAGCCCGCCATCGCTGGCGCTGGGCCGCAGCCAGTTGACATTGCCGGCCAGCAAGCCTTCCAGCGCAGCCATGAAGGGCAGCAGCGCGGCATTGGCCGGCGTGATGTGCACCACCAGCCCCAGCGGCCGCCAAGCCTCGAAATGGGCCGCGCGGTAATCGAGGCGGCGCAAGGAGAAGGGTTGCTCGCCCAATTCATTGTCCAGCTTGGCCTGCAGCGCGGAACGTTGACAGAAGGCCGCCAGTTGCCGGCGAGCGTCCTCGTCCAGCAAGGGGTGGAATTTCGCGTTCAGCAGGCCGTCGGCGAAGCGCTGGGCGCAGGCCAGCACGGTTTCTGTCGGCAGCGCTTGGCTAAACGCGCGGGGCAGGCGGCTGCGCAACAAGGGCAGCAATTCGGCCAGATCGGCCTCGGCATGCAGTTTGCCTTGACTCAGATACATGTCAGGACTCCTTGATCAGTTCGGAAGCGGCGATGGCGCAGCTGCGGCTTTTGCTGGTGCCGGCGCGGCCCAGTAGCTCGAACCAGTCGGAGGCCAGTCCGCAGCCGCAGCGCTCGGCGGGCTGCAGCGCTGCCAGGTCGCTCAGCAGCATGCTGTGGGCCGGACTGGAGGTGATGTAGGGCGAAACCAGGTGCAGGAAGCCGGGCTCGCCGTAGGGCTGGACCGCCAGGTCGGATGTCCGGCGCACATAGGCGCGGGCGTAGGCCGGCACATGGAAATGGTGATGCGGGCATTCCACATAGGGCACCGGGTGCTCCACCGAGCCGTAGCCGTCGCGGCAACGCGCGTCCGGCAGGCCGAGTTGTTCGCCTAGCCGCCGGTACAGCTCGGTTTTGGCGATGGCTTGGTCGGCATGGGTTTTCCAGCCGCCGCCCAGGAAGACCAGCGAGTCGGGATGCAGCTGCAGGGGCGGCACGCCCATCTCCCGCATCCGCTCCAGCGTGAACCACAAAAAGGCGGGGAAGCCGAAAATGCGCACCGGCAAACCTTCGGCGGCGAACTCCTGCAGCGCGCGGATGGTGCCGAAGGGATCGAACTCATTGCCCTTGCCGTTGTGGCGCAAGGCGTAGACGGCGCGGTTGACCGGCGCGTATTTGCATAGGAACTGGTCGGTGTAGGCGGTGCCCAGCGTGATGGCGCCGGCCGGCTCATAGCTCAGCAGCAGGTAGTTGCACGGCTGCTCGGGCGTGTTCCAGCCATAGTGGTCGAAGATGCGGTCCACCATGCGCTGGGCGGCGCGGATGCTGCGCTCGTCGTAGCGCATCCGGCTTTTCTGGCCGGTGGTGCCGGAGGAAGTCAGCTCCAGGGCGTCCTCGCCGGTCTTGCTCAGCAGTAGATTGCGCTTGAAGTAATTGGCGAAGATGGGCGGCAGCGCCGACCAGTCGCGCAGCGACGCCAGCTTGGCGGCGTCGAGGCCGTTCTGCTCCAGCCAAGAGCGGTAGCCGGGGCTGTGCTCGCAGTGGTATTCGGTCAATTCGCGCATGGCGGCATCGAACAGGCGGTCGCATTCCGGGCCGGTTTGATAGGGCTGGTCCATCATGCACAGCGTTTCGACATGATTGAGCGGGTTCATGGTGATTCCTGGTATGACGAGAGGAGGCAAGCTCAAGCGGCCTGCTGTTGCGGCGGCGGCTGGCGCAGCAGGCGCCACAGGGGCGGCAGCGCCAACAGCGAGGAAATCAGGATGGCCGCCGTGAAGCGGGCGGGCGAATCGCCGGCCTCTGCAAGCGACATGGCGGCGACGCCGCCGCCGAGCATGGCGGTGGACAGCATGCCCAGCATGGCGGCGACGCTGCCCTTGGCCAGTTCGCTGGAGAACAGCGTGAGGCGGTACAGCGTGGCGTTGCCCAGGCCGAGGCCCACGGCGTAAACCGTCAGCCCCGCCACCAGCGCCGGCAGGCCGCCGGCCAGCCAGGCGGATGCGCCGGCGAACAGCAGGCCGCAAACCATGGGCGCGAGCGACAGGCGCAGCAGCGCGGGCAAGGAGCGGCTCAGCGCCAGCCGATTGAGCAGCAGATTGCCGACGATGACGCCGCCGAACACCGGCAATTGCCATAAACCATATTCCAGGCCGCTATAGCCCAGGTTGCGGATCAGCAGCAGCGGCGACAGGCCGATCCAGGCGATCAGGGGCAGGGTGAGCAGGCCGAGCGCCAGGCTGCCGCAAACAAAGGTCGAGTCGGCCAGCAAGCCGCGATAGTTGGCCCAGTTCTGTTTCAGATGCAGCGGGGTGAAGGACAGGACACTGCCGTCGGTCCGGACGACGCCCAGCGTTTCCGGCATGCCGCGCCACAGGCCGAAACCAACCAGCAAGCCCAGGCCGCCCAGAACGGCGAACATGGTGCGCCAGGACATCCACTCCAGCAGCAGGCTGCCAAGCAGGGGGCCGACCAGCGGCGAAAGCAGGGCGATATTGGCGAGCAGCGACATCAGCCGCACCGCGTCCTGTTCGCGGAAGGTTTCTTGCAGCGCCGGATAGCTCACCACCACGATGAAACCCAGCGCGATGCCCTGGAAGAAACGCAAGAGATTGAAGACCGTGATCTCGCCGCAGGCGGCGGCCGCCAGACAGGCGGCGGCGAAACCGGCGGCGCCGATCAACAGCAAGGGGCGGCGGCCGTAGCGATCGGACAAGGGGCCGATCAGCCATTGGAACGCGATGCCGCCCAGCAGATAGGCGTTGAGGGCGGTGGGAACATGGGCGCTGGAGGCGTGCATGTCGCGGGTGACTTGCAGCATGGCCGGCATCACCATGTCGCTGCCCAGATAAACCAGCAACTCAAAGCTGGTCAACAACAGGCAAAAAAGCAGCGCGCGGCTGCGGGAAACCGGCAAGAGCGGCTGATAGGACGGATTGTTCATCAAGGGATAGATAAAACTGTTTTAGTTTGTAATTTTTAATTAAAAACAAAATTTCAACGTTAATTTGAAATTTAATGCTTAATTATTTCGTATGTAAGTCAATTAAATATACTTAATTGTCCATGATTTCTTTGAGCATGAAATTGCTAAGCGCACAAATTGTCATTTACATATAATTTATTGTCGCAAAAATATATGTAAATATCATTTCATGTGGAGGCGAGCCGCATTTTCGCCATGCGGGTATGATGGGCGGTCTTTTCATTGGCAAAACGGGACGATATGGCCAGACGATTCAGAAGGCTCGCGCTGGGCGCCGCTGTCTTGGGCGCGCTGGCATGGGGCGTGCCTTACTATGCCGACGCCGATAGCGACGCCTTGTGGCGCATCATCAGCCAGCAGTGCGTGCCGGGACAGCAGCAAGGCAATCCCTCGCCCTGCGCCGAAGTGGACAGGGCGCATGACTCGGCGGTGTTGAAAAGCCGGGAAGGCGCTCTGCAGTATTTGCTGCTGCCTTTGCGCAAGGTGGAGGGCATCGAAAGCCCGCAACTGCTGCTGCCGGATGCGCCGGCTTATTGGCGGCAGGCCTGGCAAGCGCGGCGTTTCCTCGACCAGAAGCGCGGCCAAGCGCTGCCGCCGCAGGCGGTGTCGCTGACCATCAACTCCCGTCTGGGGCGCAGCCAGAACCAGCTGCATATCCATATTTCCTGCGTCGATCCCACGGTGCGGCAACAAATCGACGATGTGGCCGACAGCTTGCCGCGCAGTTGGCGCGAACTGCCCATGGAGCTGAAGAAGCACGGCTACTGGGCGCGGCGGGTGGATGCCGACGCGGCGGGCGATCCGCAGGGCGACCCCTTCCGCTTGCTGGCCGATGAACTGCCGGATGCCCGCGACGATATGGGCAGCTACGGCATGGCCTTGCTGCCGGCCAAGTTCGCCGATGGCGACGGTTTCGTGCTGCTGGCCACCCGCGCCAATCTGCTGCGAGGCAACCGGGCGTCGGCGGAAGAGCTGCAGGACCACGATTGCAAGGTGTTGCCGCGCTAGGTTCTGCCGGGCCGACAGCTCCGGTATCATCGCGGTTCCGCGACCGGGCAGCCGGCGCGGCCATAGACAAGGAGCGGATATGAAACAGAGTCTGGCGTTGGTGACGCTGGTGGTGGCCGATTACGACGAGGCGATAGCCTTTTTTGTCGGCAAGCTGGGTTTCGAGTTGACCGAAGACAGCTATCAGCCGGAACAGGACAAGCGCTGGGTGGTGGTGACGCCGCCGGGTTCGGCCGCCAGCCTGTTGTTGGCCCAGGCCAGCGACGACGCGCAGCGCGCGGCCATCGGCAATCAGGCGGGCGGCCGAGTTTGGCTATTCCTCAATACCGACGATTTCTGGCGCGATTACGAGCGCTATCGGGCGGCCGGGGTGGAGTTCACCCGTCCGCCGCTGGAGCAGCCCTACGGCACGGTGGCGGTGTTCCGCGACTTGTGCGGCAATCAGTGGGATCTGATTCAGCGCAAAGGCTGAGTCCGGACTACTTTTTGGCCTTGGCCAGCTCGGTCAGCACCCGCGACGCGGCGAACAGGCCGAAGCTGGCCGTCACCACCATGCCGGCGCCGAAGCCGGCGCAGGACAGGCCCTGCGGGCCGCGGGCCTCTTCGGTATCGCAGGCCTGCGCCTGAGGGTAGACCAGCTGTTCGGTGGAGTAGACGCAGGGCACGCCCATTTTCTTGCCGTCGCGGGCGAAGCCGTGGTGGCGGCGCAGGTTGTAGCGCAGCTTGGACAGCAGCGGGTCCTGCGTCACCTCGGCCAGGTCGGCCAGCTTGATCTTGCTCGGATCCATCTGGCCGCCGGCGCCGCCGGACACGATGAAGCGCTGGCGCTTCCTGGCGCACCAGGCGGCCATCGCCGTCTTCACCTTCAGGCTGTCGATGCAATCGACGATGTAGTCATAGCCCTGGCCCAGCATCGCATCCATATTCTCTTCGGTGACGAAGTCTTCAATCTCCGCGACCTCGCAGGCCGGGTTGATGGCCTTGGCCCGCTCAGCCAAGGCGGTGACTTTGGCCATGCCGTACAGGGGATCCAGCGCCGGCAATTGGCGATTGGTGTTGGATTCGGCGACGTTGTCCAGATCGATCAGCGTCAGTTTGCCGATGGCGCTGCGCGCCAGCGCCTCCACCACCCAGGAACCGACGCCGCCTACGCCGACCACGCAGACGTGGGAGCGGCGAAAGCGCGCCAGCGCTTCATCGCCGTATAGGCGGGCGATGCCGCCGAAGCGGCGATCGAGATCGGCGGAATGTTCCATGGCTTAACCTGTTGCGCGAAAAACGGCCAAGGATAACCAAGGCGGCGGCGCGAGGCCAGCCCCGCGCGAT
Organism: Chromobacterium sp. IIBBL 290-4; assembly: GCF_024207115.1. NCBI lineage: Bacteria > Pseudomonadati > Pseudomonadota > Betaproteobacteria > Neisseriales > Chromobacteriaceae > Chromobacterium > Chromobacterium sp. IIBBL 290-4. The sequence continues at coordinate 1,160,153 of NZ_CP100128.1, read as the reverse complement.
AGTAAGCAAGCCTTGCCGCATCCGGTGTGGCGTTGTCTACACTAGATAAGTCCATGGGCATGAGGGGAGCGAGATGGGCGACGCATCCGGCAATGGCGCGGCGGCGGAGCTGGCGCGTTTCGTCGGCTTGAACGAAGGCATCAAGGAGGTGGTGCTGCTGGCTTTCCACATCAACCTGATGGCGCTCAACGCCATCTTGCTGGCGCATCGGGCCGGAGAGCTGGCGCGCGGTTTCAGTGTGATCTCCAAAGAGCTGCGCATGCTGGCGGTGGAGCTGACCAAGCGCATGGACCGGGTGTCGACCGAGGCCGCCGGCATGGTCGGCTTGATTTCCCGGCTGCTGTCGCAAGAGCGGCGGCAGCGTTTGCTCAGGCTGACCCAGGAGCGGATGGCGCGGCCGCTGCCCAGATTGGAAGCCGTGCTGGGGCAGCATCAAGATGAACATGACCGTTTGATGCGCCGGGTGGCCGAAGCCAGGGCCAGCATGCTGGAGGCCTTGGAGGAGACGCGCGTGTTGTGCCAGTTCGGCACCGCGCTGGCGCGTTCGGCCAAGATCGAAGCCGCATACGGCCAAAGCTTTCAAGCGGCGCTGGGCGAGGTCAGCCGCGAATTCGACGACAAGACGCAATGCATCCTGCCCGCGATCGACAGCTTGTGCATGGGGATGAAAAATCGATGAAAAAGGCCCAGGTGATCTATCAGCAAGACAATCGGCGCTGGGTGGTGATCGCGCGCGATCCAGGCAGGCCCGAGCATGTGATCGACACCAATGAATATCTGGTGAGCGATGAGGGGGAGTTCTTGTTGACGGATCCCGGCGGCAGCGAAATCTTTCCGGCAGTCTTCGCCGCCCTGTCCACGGTGACGGACCCGATGCGGATCCAGTGGCTGTTCGCCTCGCATCAGGACCCGGACATCATTTCCTCGCTGGGCTTATGGCTGGACTGCAATCCCCAGCTCAAGTGCTATGTCAGTTGGCTGTGGGGCGGGTTCATCCCTCATTTTGGCGGCGACGCGGAGTCTTTGCTCGCCATCCCGGACGAGGGCATGGCGATTCCGTTCGGCCGCCGGCCGCTGCAGGCGGTGCCGGCGCATTTTCTGCACTCTCCAGGCAATTTCCATCTATACGATCCCGTGGCGCGCATCCTGTTCAGCGGCGACGTCGGCGCCGCGCTGCCGCCGCCGGATGAAGGCGAATTGTTTGTCAGCCAGTTCGATCGCCACATCCGCCACGCCGAGGGTTTTCATCGCCGCTGGATGGGATCGAACGAAGCGCGCCTGGCCTGGTGCGAGCGGGCGTCGCAGATGCCGATCGATATGCTGTGCCCGCAGCATGGCGCCATTTACCGAGGCGACGACGTGATGCGCTTCATCAATTGGTTTTCCGAGCTGGAGGTGGGCCACGGCCAGCTGGTCCGCTGAGGCGGTGTGGCGTTTCCGCTCCTTGTGAAAATTTTTTTATAATGCAAGGCCTTGATCGATTGGAACCTTTTTCGGTTTGCCCTATCTTGATCCTTACGCGTCTGATTTGACGGACGCGGTCCGGGACTGGCAAGAGGCGCCGCCCGCGCCTCCTCTGCCGGCCGACTCTCAGCATTGGGGAGATTCCGATGAAGCAGCAAAGATTCGATATCGATCTGGACAAACATTACAACGCCACTGTGGTCATCGCCTGCGAGGAGTGCGGGCGCGAAACCCGCCAACATCTGCGATCCTTGCTACCTGATCACAAGCTGCGCTGCAGCTGCGGCGCCGACATTTCGCTGGCCGCGCCGGACATCCAGAAAGCCGAACGCCAGGCTGACGCCATACGCCAATCTTATCGGATTCATTAAACCCGCCACATTGACAATTTGTTGATCGTTTACGCCGGCTACGCCGGCCTGCGTCAGGCCATGCCCTGACTCCTGGATGCATCTCCGATACGGCGGCCCTTGCGGCCGCCGTTGGTTTTGCGGTCCGACGCGCTTGCCGTTGGCGATGGCCAACGTTTAGCATCGTGTGATTGTCTTTGACGCCGGCCCAGACTGCGGGATGGGACGGACTGCCCGTTTCGGCGCGCTCAGCGGCGTGTCGCCACCCTAAGAGGAGAAGCCCCTATGCAATGGATCGATCTGCGCAGCGATACCGTCACCCAGCCGACGTCGGCGATGCGCCTGGCGATGTTCGACGCCCCTGTCGGCGACGATGTCTACGGCGACGACCCGACCGTGCTCAAGTTGGAAGCGCTGGCGGCGGAAACGCTGGGCAAGGAGGCGGCCCTGCTGGTGCCCAGCGGCACCTTCGGCAACCAGCTGGCGCTGTTTACCCATTGCCGCCGCGGCGATGAGGTGATCGCCGAGGACAACAGCCATCTGGTGTGGCACGAGGCCGGCGGGGCGGCGGTGATCGCCGGCGCCCACATGCGCACCATAGAGGGCGACAAGGGCCTGATGGCGGTGGAGGCGATCGAACGGCGCATCCGCGTCGGCGACGACATCCACGAGCCGCGCACCGGCCTGATCTGTCTGGAAAACGCCCACAGCAACGGCCGGGTGCTGCCGCTGTCGGCCATGGCCGACACCGCCGAGCTGGCGCGCGAATACGGCGTGCCGGTGCATCTGGACGGTGCGCGCGTGTTCAACGCGGCGGCGCATCTGGGTTGCGAGGTCAGCGAGATCGTCCGCCACGTCGACAGCGTGATGTTCTGCCTGTCCAAGGGCCTGGCCGCGCCCATCGGCTCCATGCTGGCCGGCCGCACCGATTTCATCGCCGCCGCGCGCCGCAAGCGCAAGCTGCTGGGCGGCGGCCTGCGCCAGGCCGGGGTCATCGCCGCGCCGGGCATCCTGGCGCTGACCGAAATGGCGGCGCGGCTGGATGAGGACCACGCCAATGCCCGCTATTTGGCCGAGCGGCTGGCCAAGCTGCCCTGCATCGATATCGACGTGGCCGCGGTGCATATCAATCTGGTGTGGTTCCGCTTCAACGCCGACATCGACACGACCGAACTGATGTCCGCGCTGAAGCAGGCCGGCTTCCTCGCCAACCCGCCGCATCAGGGCGCGATGCGTCTGGCGACGCACTGGCAGGTGGGGCGCGGCGACATCGACCGCTTGCTGGAAGTGTTCGAGCGCGTGCTCAGCGATTAAGCGCCGTCAGCAAACGCCTGCTGCCGCATTGCGCCGACTGGGGGGGCGATTTGCGCCGCCCGGTTCGGCGCGACTTGTTTCAGGCGTTTGGCTGGCTTGGGTTCGCGGCGCTCAAGCCCGCCGCGGCCAGCTATAACTAATCCAGTAAGGAATAGACGGGGGCTGGCCGCATGCGGCATTGCTTGACGCGCGGCGCGCTGGTGTTCGCCGCTTTATGCCGTTGTGGGCCGGCGGCGGCGGCGGGTTTGGATCAGGTGCGGATTTACACCGACGACGACCCGCCCTATGTGATGGTGAGTCCGGACGGACAGGTGATGGGCGGCACCACGGTGGAGAAGGTCAGCCGGGTGATGCGCAAGCTGGGCCTGCCGTTCAGCGCCATGCAGGCGGTGCCGTGGGCGCGCGCCTATCAGGAGGCGAAAACCCGGCCTTTCGCCATGGTGTTTCCCATCGCCAAGACGAAAGAGCGGCAGAAGTTTTTGGATTTCACCTTCAAAATCCTGGATTCCGATGTTTATTTCTACCACCTGGCCAGCCGCGCCGACATCCGCCTCCGCGATCTGGACGATGCCCGCAAATACCGCGTCTGCGTGGTGCTTGGCGATTACCGGCACGAGTATCTGGAGAGCGAGGGCTTCCAGAAACTGGAAGTGACGCCGGACTCGACGCTGAATGTGAAGAAGCTGGTCAACGGCCGCTGCGATCTGTTGCCGTCCACCGAGACCGGCATGGCGAGCAAGCTCAAAGCGTTGGGCCTGGAACGCGACAAGGTGGCGCGCGGCATCAAGCTGGACAAGCTCGACTCCGCGCTGTACGCGGCGTTCAACAAGGAGACGCCGCCGGACGTCATCGCCCGCTTCAAGGCGGCGGCGGCCGAAGTGCCTTGATGGAAAACGGGAGCGCGATGATGAGACGAATCCTGTTGGCGCTGCTGTGCGGCGCCCTGTCCTGGCCTGCCTGGGCCGAAAAGCTGGTGGAGCTGAACACCCGGCCGGGCGTCAGTCTGCGCTTTCTGCTGCTGGAGCCGCCGGGCGAGGCGCGGGCCAATTTGATTTTGCTGATGGGCGGCGAAGGGCAGCTCAAGCTGTCCGCCGCCGGCGAGTTGGGCGCTGGCATGGGCAACTTCCTGGTGCGCACCCGGCAGGCCTGGGCTGACATGGGTTTCCGCGTGGCAGTGGTGGATGCGCCGTCGGACATGCCGCGCGGCTTGCTGGGCGACTTCCGCGAAGGCGAGGCTCATGCCGCCGATCTGGCCGCGGTGTCCGACTACCTGAAACAGGGCGCGGCCTTGCCGGTGTGGCTGGTGGGCACCAGCCGCGGCACCACTTCAGCCGCCGCCGCGGCCTTGCTGCGGCCGGACAAGGTGGATGGCCTGGTGCTGACCTCCAGCCTGGACAGCGGCCGCGGCAGTCTGACCGGCCTGCCCTTGGAGCGGCTGAGCGTGCCGGTGCTGATGATCCAGCATCGCCGCGACGACTGCCGGGCCAGCCATGCTTACAATCTGGGGCCGGTGATAGACCGGCTGCGCGCCGACCGGCCGCGCGAACTGATGCTGATGGACGGCGGCAAGAGCGAGGGCGACCCGTGCCAGCCCTGGGCCTGGCACGGCTACAACGGCATCGAGAGCCGGGTGCTGGGCTTGGCTGGCCGCTGGGTGCTGGCGCATAGCCGGCATTGAGGCGATTTGGCAGCCGACCGCGTCAATGCTAACCTCGCCGCCATTCTTCTATTTTCCAATGCCATGACACCGTCCCACGATCCCCACGCCTGGCTGGAAAGCCTGGACTCCAAACGCGCCGCCGCCTGGGTGGCCGAGCAGAACGCCCGCACCGAGCGCGCGTTGGACGCCGACCCGCGCTTCGCGCCGCTGCGTGCCGAGATTCTGGAGCATCTGCGCGACACCCGGCAGATTCCCTATTTCGCCGAACATGCCGGCTGGCTGTACAACTTCCATCAGGACGAGGCGCATCCGCGCGGCATCTATCGCCGCACCACCTTGGACGCCTATCGCGCCGGCAGCCAGGACTGGCAGACGGTGCTGGATATCGACGCGCTGGCCGACGCCGACGAAAAAGACTGGTATCTGGACGGCGTGTCCCACTGCACGGTGATGCCGGAGCGGGCGCTGGTGCATCTGACCAATGGCGGCGGCGACGCCACCGTGGCGCGCGAGTACGATATCGAGGCGCGGCGCTGGGTTGAGGGCGGTTTCAGTTTTCCCGAGGGCAAGAACCACATCGCCTGGCGCGACCCGGACAGCGCCTTCGTCTGCCCGGGCTGGAAGGGCGCGCCGCTGACCCGCGCCGGCTATCCGCGCGAGGTATGGCTGGTGGAGCGCGGCGAAGACGGCCAGCATGGCTGGACCCAGCTGTTCGCCGCGCCGGAAGACGCGATGATGACGGCGGCCTGGCGCTTCCTCGACAGCGACGGCAGCGCGCTGGACCTGGCCGAGGTGTCCGACGGTTTCTACCGCAAAACCTATTATCTGATCGACGGCGGGCAGGAGCTGCACGCTTTGCCTTTGCCGGCCAAGGCGGAGATCGAGGCCTATATCGGCGGAGATTTCATCGTCAAGCTGGCGGAAGATTGGGCCTGGCAGGGCGAAAGCTATCTCAGCGGCAGCCTGCTGGCGGTGAGTTTGGCCGGCTTGTTCGGCGAAGGCGCCGCGCCGCAGCTGCTGCAAGCGCCGGAGCCGCGGCTGGCGGTGGCGATGGTGGAAACCACCCGCAGCCGGCTGCTGGTCAATCTGCTGGACAATGTGAAGAGCCGCATGCTGTGCTTCGCCAAGCAAGACGGCGTTTGGACCCAACAGCCCTTGAGCCTGCCGGCAGACGGGGTGATCGAGATCGCCGACCAGCCCTGGCAGAGCGATGCGCTGTATTACAGCTATAGCGACTTCCTGACGCCCAGCGGTCTGTACCGTCTGGATACGGTCAGCGGCGAGCAGGAGTGTTTGCGCCGCCAGCCGGAGGCTTTCGACCCGGCGGCTTATATCGCCGAGCAATGGCAGGCCATCGCGCCGGACGGCGAGCAGATTCCTTATTTTGTGGTGCGGCGGCGCGACGCGCCCTTCGACGGCTCCACGCCGACGCTGCTGTACGGCTATGGCGGCTTCGAAGTGCCGATGCTGCCGTATTACATCGAAAACTTCGGCCCGCACTGGCTGGGCCAGGGCGGCGCTTTCGTGCTGGCCTGCATCCGCGGCGGCGGCGAGTTCGGCCCGCATTGGCACCAGGCGGCGCAGGGGCCCAAACGCCAGGTCAGCTTCGATGACTTCATTGCGGTGGCGGAAGACCTGATCAGCCGCAAGCTGACCTCGCCGGCCAAGCTGGCGATAGAGGGCGGCAGCAACGGTGGCCTGCTGGTGGGCGCGGCGATGGCGCAGCGGCCGGAATTGTTCCAGGCGGTGGTGTGCGAAGTGCCGCTGCTGGACATGCTGCGTTACACCGAGCTGTTGGCCGGCGCGAGCTGGATAGACGAATACGGCGATCCGGAAGACGAGGCCGAGCGCGCCGCGCTGGCGGCGTACTCGCCATATCACAATCTGCGCGCCGACGCGCGCTACCCGCTGGCCTTGTTCACCACCAGCGGCAGCGACGACCGGGTGCATCCGGGACACGCCCGCAAGATGGCCGCGCGGCTGCAGGAGCTGGGCCATGAGGCTTTGTTCTACGAAACGGACGGCGGCGGCCACGCCGGCAACGCCGGACAAGAGGAAACCGCCAGCGAATTGGCGCGCGTGCTGGTGTATCTGTATCAGCGGCTGATGTGAAAACGGCCCGCCCCTTGGGCGGGCAGGCCGTGGCTGGGCGGGGAAGACTAGTTCGCGCCCAGGGTGCGGTCCAGCAGGCGCTTGATGCGCAGGGCGAAGTCGATATTGTTTTCCTCCTTCATCCAGCCATGTCCTTCGCCGGAGTAGACTACCCAGTCCATGTCGACGCCGGCTTTTTCCGCCGCCTTGCGCCAGCGGTTGCCGTGTTCGATCGGCACGCGGCGGTCATCGCTGCCGTAGGCGATCAGCAGCGGCACTTTGAAGCGGTCGGCCTGATAGACCGGCGAGGTGTCTTCTATCTTTTTGCGCTCGGCAGGCAGATCGGCCACCAGCTTCTTGAAGCCATATTTCAGAAACTGTTCATCCGAGTCAGACAAGGTGCTGGTTTCAATCAGCTCGATGTCGGTGACTCCCACCCAGCTGATGGCGCAGCGATAGGTGTCGGGGTGGCGGATCGGCCCCATCAGCGCGGCATAGCCGCCGTAGCTGGCGCCGGCGATGCAAACGCGCTTGGGATCGATCAGCTTGCGCTCGGCCGCCCAACGCACCGCGTCCTGCATATCGTCCTGCATCTTCAGGCCCCATTCCTTCCAGCCGGCGCGGAACAGCTTGTCGCCATAGCCGGTGCTGCCGCGGTACTCAGGCTCGATCACGGTGTAGCCCAGCGAAGCCAGGTATTGGCGCATCGGTTCCCAGCCCCAGTGGCCGCCGCGGACATAGGGGCCGCCATGTATCATCAGCACTGCTGGGCGCGGCGCTTTGTCACTGCCTTGAGGGCGGGTGATATAGACCGGAATCGACAGGCCGTCGCGCGCTGTGTAGTGATCGAACTCGGTGGCGGCCATCTTGGCCGGATCGATTTTTGGTTTGGCGTGGCCGATCGGCGTCAGCTTGTTGCTGGCCCGGTCATATAGCCAATAGGTGCCGGGCGCGCGGTCGGAGAAGGACACCACGGTCCAGCGCTTGGCGGATAGGCAACTCTGGCAGTAAATCAAGTTGACGGTATCGCTCAGTTGCGCGTCGATTTTAGCTTGCGCGGCCGCCATGTCAGCCTGAGTCCAGTAAGTGCCGAGCGCATCGGTTTCGAAACGCCAGCCGAGTAACTGATGCTGGCTCTCGTCAAATAGCGGACTCGCCTGTGCATCGAAACCTGGCGTGGAGACGATGGGCGATTTGCTTGGCTGACGGGTGGCGGGGTCGATCTGATACAGGCTGCTGTAGCCGGATGGCCCCACGGTAGATGCGTATAGCTGACCGTTGAAGAGCAGCTGCGGCGTCCAGGCGGCGGCGCTGGTGTGATCAACGTCTTGCCACAGCTGCCAGGCGGAATCGGCATCTGCCCGCCGATACACTTTATAGCGCCCGTTGCGAGACGAGACCGCAATCAGCGGCTCGCCATTGCTTTTGTCCGTGATCCAGCCGGTGGTGTAGTCGGGCGCTTTGAAGGTCAGAGAAACTTTGTGCTGGGTTTCGATATTCAGCCGGTGCAGGCCCACTTCTTTCAGCTCACCGATATTGTCGCCTTTGTATTCGCCGAGCAGGATTTCCTTATCGTTGTTTGGCAGCCTGCCCAGCAGGAAAAAGGCGGGAGTCAGAGTGCGATTGGCAAGATGGGTGCCGGCGGAGACAATATTCCATTGCGGAGAGATGAGCTGCTTGAAATGTTCGCCATTCTTGTCGACTACATATAAGCCGTGGCCGAATTGCTCGCCGGAGCCGCGCTGAGAATCGAATACCGAAAACAGCAGCTTGCTTCCGCCCAGCCACTCTACGCCGGTGATGTCGGCATCGTCGAATGAGGCGGCCACTTTGGCGCTGGCCGGTTGGTCCGGATCCATGGTGATCAACTGCTGGCGGCCATTAGCATTGCGCATGGTCACGGCTAGCGTGGCGCCGTCTGGCGACAGCATGGCGCTGCTCATGGCTGAGGATTGGAAATACAGTTTCGCCAGTTGGGCATCGGAATCGGACTGGGCTGCGTGAGCCGGGCCCGCCAACAGGCTTGCTGCGGTCAGCAGCATCAGTGGTGCGGATAGTTTCATGTCGAGTTTCTAGGCGGTGCTTGCAAATCGGGGCTCCAATCCGGCGACGAGGCTGGGAGAGCCTTCGTCGCCGGTCTTCGGCCAAACGGCTCAGATGCTGTCCAGTTCCTTCAATAACGCTTGAGCGTGATAAGCCTTGTCCAGCAGATGCAGGATGGCGCGGCTGTCCACCGCGATGGCGCGGGCTTTGGCGTCGCTATAGACATGGCCGCCGGCCAGTCCTTCCAGATTGCTGTCGAAGATCAGGCCGACCAGTTCGCCCTTGGCGTTGACCACCGGCGAGCCGCTGTTGCCGCCGATGATGTCGACGGTGCTGACGAAATTGAACGGCAAGTCGGGGTTGATGGCGCGGCGTTGTTTCACCAAAGCGTCGGCCAGTTGGAAGGGCGGGCGCTGGTCGAAGGCGCTGGCGCGGGCGTAGACGCCGCCTATCACCGTTTTCCAGGGGGTGGCGATGCCGTCGGCGTCGTAGCCGGCCACTTTGCCGTAGCTCAGCCGCAGCGTGCCGGTGGCGTCCGGCGGCACGCTGTCGCCATACAGTTTGAAGCGGGCCTGGCCCAACTGGGCGGCGGCCTGCCGCAGCGGCATGTATGCCTCGTTTTCAAAACCGCGTTCCAGTTGGCGCCGCAGCGGGTAGAGCTGGCGCGCCGCGGCGATGAGCGGGTCGGCGCTGGCGGCGATGGCCGCCGCGCCGCCGTCCAGCAGCCTTTGCCGTTCGCCCGCCAGATTGAGTTTGCTGCCGCTGATCAGGCGGCGAGCTGCCGCCGCCGGTTCATCCTGGCCCAGCAGGATGCGCACGGCGGGATGCTGATCGCCCAGCTTGGCGCGCATCTGTTCCAGCTGTCCGGTCAGCCGCGCGATTTCCAGCTCGGGGTAGACCGGAGTGTCGGCGCGGATTCTGCGCTCCTGATCCGGCAGATCGCTATTGCTGTAGCCGTTCAGCCGTTCGCCTTCGGGCAACTGGCGTTCCGACGCGAGCTCTACCAGCGCCCCGGCGCGGGACAGCAGCGTGTGGTGGCCATAGCTGACGAAATAACTTTCCAGGAAATGGCTGCGCTGGTAATCGACGGCCTGATCGACGGCTTGCCACGGGTCGCCGGCCAAGCCTGCCTGGCGATAAGCGGTTTTCAGCTCGGTTTCTTCTTTGCGCTTGGCGGCTTCCAGTTCCGGCTGGCGCAAGGCTTTGTATTCGCCATTCATCGATTTGAGCCAGTTCTCGGTGCCGAACAGCGTGTCATTGGCCTGGCGCGCCGCTTCGGGCGAGCTTGCCGCATAGCGATGCAACAGCGTCTGCTGCATCCGCGCATCCGCCAATTGCAGCGGCAAGGTCACGTCGCGGCGCAATTGCAGCTGGGCCAGCGTTTCCAGCCGGCTGGTGCGGCCGGGATGGCCGGCGACGAAGATCGCTTCGCCCTCTTTCACGCCCTGGCGGGATAGCTTGAGGTAATGCGGCGGCCGATAGGGTTTGCCGTTTTGGTAAACGCGCAGCAGCGTCATGTCCAGCGCGTGGCGCGGATAGACGAAGTTGTCGTCGTCGCCGCCGAAGAAAGCGGCATTGAATTCCGGCGCGAAAACCAGCCGCACATCCTTCCATTCCCGGTAGCGGTAAAGCTGATAGACCGCGCCGTTATACAGGCTGACGACTTCGCATTTGAGCCCGGATGCCTTGTCGCAGGCCTGCTCGGTTTCGGCGATGGCGGCCTTGCGGCGGCTGGCTTGTTGTTCGGCCGGCAGGCTGGCCGGAGAGGCGGCCTGGATGGACGCGGTCACATCCTGCCAGGATTCCAGCACGCGGGCGGTGCCGTTGGGGCATTTCAACTCCTGCCGCCTGTCGCGCGCCAGATAGCCCTTGGAAACCAGATCGCGTTTGGCGCTGGAGAGCTGGTTCAGGCAGCCTAGAGCCACGTGATGGTTGGTCAGCATCAAGCCGTCCGGCGAGACGAAGGAGGCCGATGCGCCGAAATTGACCGCAGATCGGCGCAGATTGTCCAGCCACGCCGGCGTCAGTTCCACGCCGTAGCGCTGCTTGATCTGCGCCAGCGGGGGGTGATCGAAAGTCCACATGCCCTCATCGGCGCGGGCGTGGATGGAGGCGGCCAGGGCCAGGGAAAGAAAAATTGCCGTTCGCATGATTTCGCAATGAAAGAAATGTTGCTTGTCATCATAGCTGAATAAAATGCCAATTGAATAGTGCGGGATTGTCGCGGCATCTAGGGGGAGGTACTATTCCTCCACTGCATTGTCATGCGCGGCGCCGTCGAAACGGAGGGGCTCCATGGCCAGAAAAATAGAGGAAACCATGCAAATGAAGAAACTGCTGCCGCTGACCCTGCTGCTGTGCCTGCAGGCGGCCTGGGCCGGCCCCGCCGAAGAGCTGGATTACGGCGCTTACGGCATTGATTTGAAGGGCATCGACCACTCGGTGCGCATCCAGGACAATATTTCCTTGCATGCCAACGGCGCCTGGATGAAGCGCGTGGAAATTCCGGCGGAGCGCTCGTCCACCGGCATCGCGGAATATCTGTACGACCTGAACCAGCAGCGCGTCCGCGAGATCATCGAACACGCGTCCGGCGACGCCTCCTCGCCGGAAGCGCGCAAGATCGCCGATCTGTATCAGAGCTTCATGGACGAGGCCGCCATCGCCAAGCTGGGCCTGAAGCCCTTGCGCGGCCGGCTGGACGAAATCGCCGCGCTGACTTCCGCCAAGCAAGCTGTGGCCTATATGGGCAAGCTGCAAGGCCAGCCGGTGGACACGCCGTTCCGCTTTTATGTTCAATCCGATCCGAAGAATTCATCGGTCTACCTGGCTGGCCTCAGCCAGTCCGGCCTGGGCATGGATCGCGACTACTATCTGGCCAAGTCGGCGGATTTCGCCGCCGCGCGCCAGGCTTATCAGCGTTATCTGGCCAAGTTACTGACGCTGGCCGGCGAAAAGCGCGCCGACGCCCGCGCCAAGGCCGTGTTCGCCCTGGAAGACAAGCTGGCCCGGATTCAATGGAGCAACGTCGAAAACCGGGATGTCCAGAAAACCTACAACAAAGTGGCCGTCGCCGATCTGGGCAAGCGTTTGCCCGGCTATGACTGGCCGCAGCTGATTGCAGCCGCCCAGTTGTCCGCGGCCAAGGACATCAATCTGGATCAGCCCAGCTATTTCGCCAAGCTGTCCGGCGTGCTGGCGAAAACGCCGGCCGCGGTGCTGAAGGATTACCTGACCCTGCGGACGCTGGACGCGTACGCCTCCAGCCTGGATCCGGCATGGGTCGCCGCGCACTTCGACTTCTACGGCAAAGTGCTGGATGGCCGCAGCGCCGACCGTCCGCGCTGGAAGAAGGCGGTATCGCTGGTCAATGAAGGCGTAGGCGAGGCGGTGGGCAAGCTGTATGTGGCCAAGTACTTCACGCCGGAGGCCAAGCGCCAGGCCGATGAGCTGGTGCACAACCTGCTCAAGGCCTACGACCAGAGCATAGACACGCTGGCCTGGATGGAGCCCGCCACCAAGCGCGAGGCGCACGCCAAACTGGCCAAGTACACGCCCAAGATCGGTTATCCGGACAAATGGCGCGATTACGGCTCGCTGGAAATCAAGGCCGATGATCTGGTCGGCAACATCACCCGCATCAGCGAATTCAACTACAAGCGCGACGTGCAGCGCCTGGGCGAGCCGGTGGACCGCGCCGAGTGGGGCATGACGCCGCAAACGGTGAACGCCTACTACAACCCGGCGAACAACGAGATCGTGTTCCCGGCGGCCATCCTGCAATCGCCGTACTTCGATCCCAAGTTCGATCTGGCGGTCAATTACGGCAGCATCGGCGCCACCATAGGCCATGAAATCAGCCATGGTTTCGACGACCAGGGCCATCAGTACGACGGCGACGGCAATATGCGCAACTGGTGGACGCCGGCGGACGAGAAGCACTTCAAGGAGGTGACGGCCAAGCTGGTCAAGCAGTACAGCGCCTTCGAGCCGGTGAAGGGCCATCATGTCAACGGCGAGCTGACGCTGGGCGAGAACATCGCCGACAACGCCGGCCTGGAAATCGCCTACAAGGCCTACCACATCGCCCTGGGCGGCAAAGAAGCGCCGGTGATAGACGGCATGTCGGGCGACCAGCGCTTTTTCCTGGCCTTCGCCCAATCGTGGCGCAGCAAGAGCCGCGACGCCTCGGTGGTGAAGCAGATCGTTTCGGACCCGCATACGCCGGACCTGTATCGCCCCATCGGCACGGTCAGCAATCTGGAGCCGTTCTACCAGGCCTTCGGCGTCAAGCCGGGCGACAAGATGTATTTGCCGCCAGAGCAGCGCTTCCATCTGTGGTGGTAAGCGCGGCGTAAAGAAAATGGCAGCCTGTTGGCTGCCATTTTTGTTTCCGCTTGGCGCTTAGAAGCTCAGCCCCGCGCCCAGGTAGGCGCCGTCGGCCAGGGTGCGGCTGCGCTGGCTGTCGTTGCGGCGGATGTCGAAGTAGCGGTAGCCGGCTTCCACGCTGAAAGGGCCCACCACGTTCCAGCGCACGCCGGCGCTGTAGTCGGACACGCGGTTGACGCTGCCGCTGGCGAAGCTTTCCGGCGCGTAATAGGCCTGGCCGAAGACGGTGACCTTGGGCATCACATCCAGGCTGGCGCGGCCGCCTATCAGCGCGGCGGTGGCGGAGCCGCTGTCCGGCGACAGCGCCATCAGCTTGCCGCCGGCGGCGATGGAAACCGGGCCCAGCGGCAGCGCGAATTCCAGGCCGGCGCCGCCGGCGCTGCCCTTGTGGTCGCTGTTGACGTAATCGAGGTTGATGCCTATGCCCAGGCCGTTCGGCGTGCGGGAGAACTGCTGGAAATCATGGCCGGCGCCGGCGATGTAGTCGGCGGCTTGGGCGCCGCCGGCCAGCGCGGCCAGCGCCGCGGCGAGAGCGAGTTGTTTCATTTGTCACTATCCTGTTTAAAAGTAAGGTAGATAGTGACTACTTCGCCAAAGTTCAACCGCTCAGTCTTTGTTCCAGCGACAGCACCATCGCTTTCAGCGCCGATACTTCCGCTTCCAGCGCGGCCACGCGGCCGGTCAGGCCGACATCTATCATTTCACAGACGGGCGCGGACACGGGAACGGCTTGCGGCTCGCCGGCCAGCAGATGGCACCAGCGCGCTTCGCGCTCGCCCGGCTGCTTGTCCAGCTTGAAGGTCAGCGGCGGGTATTTGTCGGCCAGCGCGTTCAGCGCCGTTTCCACTTCCTCCACGCCGGAGAAACTGTAGATGCGGCCGGAGCGGGTGCGGATTTCGGCCGAGGTTTGCGGGCCGCGCAGCATCAGCAGCGCCAGCGCCGCCAGCCGCGCGCCGTCGATATTCCACTCGTAGTTGAGTCGGTGCTCGTACTTGGCCACCCGGCTGCCGGCCGGCAGGCGTTCGGCCACCAGTTTTTTGGCGATCAGCGCATCCAGCGCGGCGCTGATTTCCGCCTCGGACAACTGCATCACCGGCTCGCGGCTGGTGAGTTGATTGCAGGCGCTGGCGAGGCCGTTCAGCGTCATCGGATAGGCATCCGGGGTCAGCGCCTGCTTTTCGGCCAGCGCGCCCAGCACGCGGATTTCGGCCGGGTCGAGTTGGTGCGTCTCCATATTTTCTCCACGGACTGACAATACTGTCATCATCGCACCAAATCGGCCCCAAGTCCTGCGCCGGCTTAGTTTTCGCCGCGTTTTTCCAGCGCTTCTAGCTGGCGCAGCCGGCGGATCTCGCGGCGGCGGCTGTCGCGCTCTTCCTCATCCAGCGCGCGGTACAGCGAGACCGCCATGCCTATCATGATCAGCATGAAGGGCAGGGCGCTGACGATTAGCACCGCCTGCAGCGCCTTCAAGCCGCCGCTTTGCAGCAGCACCAGCGCCACGGCGGCCAGCAGCACGCCCCAGATCAGCTTGACCCGGTGGCTGGGGTTGAGGCTGCCGCCGCTGGTGAACATGCCCAGCACGAAGGTGGCGGAGTCGGCCGAAGTGACGAAGAAAATGATCACCAGCAGCATGGCCAGCAGCGACAGAATATGGCCGCCCGGCAGGTGTTCGAACATCACGTACAAGGCGGTGGAAACATCGCTTTTCACCGCGCCGACCAGGTCCACGCCGCCGAATAGCTGCAGATCCAGCGCGGTGCCGCCAAAGGCGGAGAACCAGACGAAGCTGGCTACGGCCGGCACCAGCAGCACGCCGACCATGAATTCGCGTATGGTGCGGCCGCGCGAGACGCGGGCGATGAACATGCCGACGAACGGCGCCCAGGTGACCCACCAGGCCCAGTAGAACAGCGTCCAGCTGGCCATCCAGTCGCCCTGGCTGAACGGGCTCATCCGCAGGCTGGTGCTGGTCAGATTGCCCAGGTAGTCGCCCAGCGTGGTGGTGAAAGTGTCGAAGATGAAGCCGGTGGGGCCGAGCAGCACCACGGCCAGGAACAACAGCAGCGCCAGCGCGATATTGAGATTGGACAGCCACTTGATGCCGCGCGACAGGCCGGTCAGGGACGACAGCAGGAACAAGGCGGTGGCGATCACCACAATGGCCACGGTCAGCCAGTCGGACGGCTGGACGCCGAACAGCATCTGCAGGCCGCTTTCGATCTGCAGCGCGCCGAAGCCCAGCGTGGTGGCCACGCCGAACACGGTGGCCAGCACCGCCAGCACGTCGATGGCGATGCCGATCGGGCCGTCCACGCGCTCGCCCAGCAATGGGCGGAAGGCGGCGCTGATCAGGCCTTTCTGGCCGCGATTGAATTTGAAATAGGCCAGCGCCAGCGCGGTCAGGCTATACACCGCCCAGGGGTGAAGGCCCCAGTGGAAGAACACATGGCGCATCGCCAGCCGCGCGGCCTCGGCCGATTCCGGCGTGGTGGCTTTGCTGGCGGGGGTGGCGAAATGGGAGATCGGCTCGGCCACGCCCCAGAACACCAGGCCTATGCCCATGCCGGCGGAAAACAGCATGGCGAACCAGCTCATCCGAGAAAACTCGGGCTCTTCGTCTTCTTTGCCCAGGCGGATATGGCCGAAGCGGCCGAAGGCCAGGTAGAGGGCGAACAAAAGGAAGCCGAACACCGACAATAGATAGAACCAGCCGAAGCGGGAAATGGTGAAGCTCAGCCATTGGCTGGCGGCCTGGGTCATGTGCTCGGGGGCGATCACGCCCCACAAGGCGAATAAAACGGTCAACAATAACGATAGGCGCAGGACCATCGGGACTCCTGTGAATGCGGCGGCGCGAGCCTCGCGCGAGGCGGGCCGCTGCTGGGGATGGCAAGACTGGCGGCTCGTGGCGAGCGCCGCGGACGGCCCGGCAAGGCGGGCGCGAGAGGGATAGCGTCAGCGCGAGCGCATAAATCGGCCTGTGGTCGGCAGATTCAGCGATAAGGTTCGGCGGCTATCCTGATGAATAATTGAATGAAATCAATTGCTTGATTTTTAGGTTAACATTATTAGCATTTTCTTGTAAACCTTGGCGGCGTATTTTTTACGCAGACGGGGCGGCTTGACAGCGGCGGCGGCCTTCGCCAACCTGTCGCGTTTGCCGGATGAGCGCAGTTGGGAGCGGATGATGATTCGAGTGGATATTTTGCTGGTGGAGCAAGGGCTTGCGGCATCGCGGACCGCGGCGCAGAACCTGATCGCCGCCGGGCGCGTCAGCTGCGACGGCGCGCTGATCGGCAAGGCCAGCCAGAAGTTTCCGCAGCATGCCGAATTTGTCGTCGTCGCCGACGAAGCGGACCGTTATGTCTCGCGCGGCGGTTTGAAGATGCAGGGCGCGCTGGCCGCGGCCGGACTGGATCCGAGCGGCTGGGACGCGCTGGATGTGGGCCAGTCCACCGGCGGCTTCACCGATTGTTTATTGCAAGCCGGCGCGCGCCGGGTGGTGGGCGTCGATGTCGGCCACGACCAGTTGCATGCGCGGCTGCGCGAGGATGCGCGGGTGCGCTTTTTCGAGGGCGTGAACGCGCGAGCGCTGGATCACGCGGCCTTGCTGGCGGCCAATGACGGCGATGGCTTCGATCTGATGGTCTGCGACGTGTCCTTCATCTCGCTCAGCCTGGTGCTGCCCTCGGCCCTGCCGTTGCTGAAGCCGGGCGGCCGCTTGCTCAGCCTGGTCAAGCCGCAGTTCGAAGTGGGGCGCGAGGGTCTGTCCAAGGGCGGCATCGTCCGCGACGAAAGCCTGTACCCGCGGGTGCAGGACAAGATCAATCAGGTGCTGGCCGAGCAAAACATGCGCGCGCTGGCCTGGTTCGACAGCCCGATCAAGGGCGGCGACGGCAATCGCGAATTCTTCGTTCACGCAGTGAGGCGCTGAGTCGCATCCCTGCTGTCCGCCGAGATGGGCTGCTTGGGCAATCTCATCAGACCCTCGATTCCCGTAGGGCGGAAGCCCGCAAGCGGGCGTTCCGCCGACATACTGCAAAGCCGGACTCTTTGCTGACCTCTGGCATTGTCGGCATTGCGCCGTTCGCGTCTGGCGAATCGCCCGCAGGTCGGTCATGCGGCCATCCGCATGCTTACTCTACGCTGATGTCCTCATCCTCGGTGCTGCGCACCACCAACAGCGGAATCGGACTGCGGCGCAGGATGTCTTCGGCGAAGCTGCCGAGGAAGAGATGGGCCAGGCCCTTGCGGCCGTGGGTGCCCAGCACGATCAGATCGGCTTGTTGCGATTGGGCGTAGCCGATCAGCAAGTCGGCCAGGTCGTGGCCGCCTTCCCAGCTTTTTTCCAGGTGGCTGGCCACATTGATCAGGCCGGCGTCGCGCGCCAGCTTCTGCGCCCGGGCCAGCGCCTCTTCGCCTTGTTGCAAGGCCAGATCGTATCCCGGATCGCCGGCGTAGACGCCCAGGCTGTCCACGGCCAAGTCGCGCAGGCTGGCGATGTGCACCAGCGTCAGGCGGGCGTCGGTATGCTTGGCCACGCGGATGGCCTCGTTCAGCGCCTTGTCGGAATTGTTGCTGCCGTCTATCGCGGCTATCAGATGTCGATACATGAGCTGCTCCTTGCATTGCGGCTGGTGGGGATGCCTTTAGCATACCCATCCGGGCGGCTGCCGTCATGATGTCCGAACGGACGCTTGATCCAGCGCAAACGGCGGCCATGGCCGCCGCCGGCTCAGGCCAAGGGGCCTAGGTATTGGCGCTCCCAGGTGGTGACCTGGCGATGGTAGTCGTTCAACTCCACTTCCTTCACCGCCAGATAGGCGCGGCTGAACTCCGCGCCGAATAGCGACTCGGCGGCGGCGCCGGCCTGCATCGCGCCGCAGGCCGCGTCCAGCGTGGACGGCAGGCTGGCGGATTGCTGCTTGAACACATTGCCGCGCACGGCTTCATCCGGCGTCAAGCCTTGCTCGATGCCGGCCAGGCCCGCGCCCAGGCTGGCGGCCAGCGCCAGGTAGGGGTTGGCGTCGCAGCCGGGCAGGCGGTTTTCCACGCGGCGCGCTTCCGGGCCGGATACCGGCACCCTGAGGCCTACCGAACGGTTGTCCAGGCCCCAGCTCAAGTTGACCGGCGCGGCCATGCCCTTGACGAAGCGGCGGTAGGAGTTGGGATTGGGACAGAACAGCGGCATCAGCTCCGGCAGATAGCGTTGCAAGCCGGCGATGAAGCCGAAGAATGCCGGGCTTTCCGAGCCGTCTTCGCGGCTGAAGGCATTGCGGCCCTGGCGGTCGACGATGCTCTGGTGGAGGTGCATGGAACTGCCGGGCTGGCCGGGCAGCGGCTTGGCCATGCAGACGGCGTTGAGGCCGTGGCGCAGCGCGGTTTGCTTCAGTGCGGTCTTGAACAAGAAGGTGTCGTCGGCCAGCTTCAGCGCGTCGCCGTGCTTGAGGTTGATCTCGAACTGGCTGGGGCCCATTTCGTGCACGCAGGTGTCGGTGGCGATTTCCAGCTGTTCGCAGGCGAGGTAAAGGTCGTCGAAGAACGCTTCCAGCTCGCCCAAGGCTGAAAAGCCGAAGGCGTCGAAACCGGCTTCGCGGCGGCCGCCGGCCAGCGGCGGGGCCTGGAAGGGCGCGGCCGGATCGCCGTGGGCGGCGAACAGATAAAACTCCAGCTCCGGCGCGACGATGGGCGTCCAGCCGCGGGCGGCGTAACGCTGCAGCAGGGTTTTGAGCACCGAGCGCGGCGCCAGCGGCGACAGGCTGCCGTCGTGGTCCACGCAGTCGCAAATCACCATGGCGCGCGGCGTTTTGGCCCACGGCACCGGCCGCAGCGTGGCGTAGTCCGGCGCCAGGGTCACATCGGGGTCGTGTTCGCCGTAAAAGCTGTAATCGGGGAATTCGCCGACGCAGCTTTGCAGCGGCACCGCGCGGGCGATGCGCAAAGCCTGCCCCTGGATGAAGGCGGCGGCGGGGAGGGTCTTGCCACGGGGAAAGCCGTGGACGTCGGCGAAGGCGAGCTCCACGTCTCGCACCTTGCGCTGTTGCAGCCATTCGATACGGCCTGCCGGCATGCGGGCATCAGACATACGTTTCTCCACTGAAGCGTGCTGGGGTTCCTGTCTGTCCTCAGTTTTTTTTCTTGCTTTCATGGAGCGTGCGCCCGTCCCCCATTATGCCAGCCGCAACGGCGGCGGCAAGGGGGGAGTGGTGTTACAAGCGGAAGCGGCCTACGGTCTGGTGCAGATTGGCCGCCTGCTGGTCGATGGCGCGCACCGCCGCCACCGCGTGGCTGACCGCGTTCTGGGTTTCTTCCACCACGCCGGCCACCTGTTCGACATTGCCGGCGATATTGGTGCCGGCCTGGCTTTGCTCGCCCATCGCCACCACCACGCCGTGCACCCGCTCCAGCGCGGCGCTGGCCTGCTGGTTGATGGCCTGCAGCGTTTCCGCCGCCTGCTGCACCTGATCGACGCCGGATTCCACCGCCGGGCGGATTTCGTCCATGCGGCCGGACACCATGCCGGTGTCGTCTATCACCGCCTGCACGATATTGCTGATCTCGTCGGTGGCGCTGGCGGTGCGCTCGGCCAGCTTGCGCACTTCGTCGGCCACCACGGCGAAGCCGCGGCCCATCTCGCCGGCGCGCGCCGCTTCGATGGCGGCGTTCAGCGCCAACAGATTGGTCTGGTTGGCGATGTCGCGTATGGTTTCGGCGATGCTGCTGATGCTGCGGCTGCGCTCGGCCAGCTGGCTGACCATATCGCTGGCGCCGCGGACCTGGTCGGCGATGCGGCGGATGCCGTCGGCCGCTTCGCCGGCCTTGCCTTGTCCCTGGCCGGCCAGCACCGCGGTGTCGCGCGCGCCAGTCTCGGTGTCGCGGGTGCTGGCGCTGACGTGGTCGATGCTGACCGACAGCTGTTCGATCGCCGCCGCCGCGGAGGTGGTGGACGAGCTGGCGATGCCGGATACCTCGTGCACTTTTTCCATGTCTTCGGTCAGTTGATGGCAGGACTGGTTGATGCTGGCGGTGGCGCGGCTGATCTCTTCTATCATCTGCCGCAGCTTGGTCTGCATCTCGCCCATCGCGCCCAGCAGGCTGTCCGGCCCGCCTTTGGCGGCGATGGCGAGGCTGAGGTCGCCGCTGGCGATGGCCTTGACCACCTGCGCGGCATAAGCCGGCTCGCCGCCCAGCGAGCCGAGGATGGAACGCGCCATGCCGCCGACCAGCACCGCCAGCACGGCCACGCAGACCGCCGCCACGATCAGCAGCGTGCGCGCCTCGCTCCAGAACAGCTGGTCGATGTCGTCGATGAAGATGCCGGTGCCCACGGTCCAGTCCCAGGGAGCGAAGCGGAACACGCCGTTGAGCTTGGGCAGCTCCTCGGCGCCGGAGCCGGCGCGCTTGGTCTGGATCACCAGGACGCCGTAGTGGTCCTGCTGCATCGCTTCCTCGTAGGCCTGCACCGTGGTGCGGCCGTCCGGCAGCTTGCTGCCTTCATCCACTTTGCCCACCCGGTCCTTGCTGGGGTGGAACAACACCAAGTGGTCGCGGTTGCGGCCGAAGAAATAGATGTCGTCCACTTTCAGCGCCGCCAGCGCGGCGATGGCCTGCTTTTGCGCCTCGGCGCGCGGCATGCCTTGCTGCTCCAGCTGCTGGAAGTGGCTGAGCGAGTTTTCCGCCATTTTCAGGAGATGCACGATCTGTTCCCGCTTTTCCTGATGCAGGGTGGCGCGGGTGGACAGCAAGGCGACGGTGGACAACGCGAGCAAGGCGAGCAGGCTGGCGGCGATGATGACGATCAGACGGGTATTAAGCTGCATGTTCACACTCTGTTGCGGGGACGTTTGCGACGACGCCCGCGGCCGCGGGGCGGGGCGGGCGTCTGTCGATTATGCTGAATTATTGTTTCAGTCTAGTCCAGAGTATCAAAATCACCGTTCAAACTTTTCACTATTTGACCTGAGCCGCGCAGGGCAACCGCCCGCTGGCGACGGCGGCGTCGAACAATTGGTAGTCGCGCTCCACCTGATCGGCGTAAGCCTGGGCGTAGTCGGCCAGGGCGAGGTCGAACTTGTCCGACTGGCCCAGATAGCCGGCGATCTCGGCCGCGCAGCCGCCGGATTTGGCATGGGCGCGCGCCAGCGTCCAGGCGCAAGCTTGGCCGTAGCTGGCCAGCTCTTCGGCGCTGGCGAAGGTTTCCAGGGCCGGCGCGCCCTTCATGTCGCGCAGCTGGCGCATGTAGAAGTGGCGGCCGTCGTCGCTGCGGGTCCAGCCTAGGAACAGGTCGCTGGTGGCTTGCATCAGCCGCTGGCCGAACACCACGCGCTTGCCCTGATTGCCATGCACGCACTGCTGGGTGAAGGGCTCCAGCACCGAGGCGCGGGCCTCCTTCAGTTGCAGGAACAGCGGCTGGTCGTAGTCGTCCTGCAGCAGCAGAACCAGGCAACGGGTGCCGACGCTGCCCACGCCCACAACTTTGAATGCCGCGTCCACCAGCCGGAAGCGCTGCAGCAGCTCGCGGCGGTCTTCCTTCAAGGTGGCGATGTAATGCTCCAGCATGCCGCCCACCTTGGCCACACTGTCCGCGCCCAGCCAGTCGTCGCAGGCGGCCAGCGGGCTGCCGGGCTCGTCCAGGTGGAAGATCACCGGAGGGTTGTCGCGCAGCCGCAGCGCGCCGTCTTCGCTTTCGGTCATCTTGGGCAGCAGCCGCTCTTGGGTTTGGCTGCGCGCCTTATCCGCCACTTTCAACAGCTGCTGGCGCATCGCCTCGTCGGTGGCGTGCGACAGCAATTGCTCGAAGCCGACCTTGTTGTACCACAGCTCCAGCTGGCTCATTTGCGAGAAGACCTGCGTGCGGCGGCGATAGGTGCTGGCTAATCGTTGCACCATGGCATGGGCGTCTTCCGCCGCGAAACCGCGGCTGCGCGCCGCCAGCACCAGGCTGACCGCCAGCCGTTTGACGTCCCATTCCCACGGGCCGGGATGGGTTTCGTCGAAATCATTGATGTCGAACACCAGATGGCGTTCCGGCGAGGCGAAGAAGCCGTAGTTCATCAGATGGGCGTCGCCGCAGATCTGCAGGCTGATGCCGCTGTCCGGGCCGGCGGCCAGGTCGGCGGCCTGGATCATCGCCATGCCGCGGAAAAAGGTGAACGGCGACACGCGCATCCGCGCGTAGCGCAGCGGCGCCAGCGTGGGCACCCGGCCCTGCGAGGTGGACTCCACCAGCGCCAGCACGTCTCTGTCCTTGGCCAGGGAGCATTCCGCCTGGCGGGTGCGGGAACAGTCCTGACGGCGCGCCTTGCCGTCGGCGTAATGTTGTTCGTACTTGGGGTGGGAAACAGACATCGGCAACATCCGGTTATGGCGTGATCATGACAGTGTAACCGCAGAGCCGGCCGTTTGCCGACTGACGGCGGTCGGCTTTATGCACAGTTTGTTAGAAAATTATCCACACTATGCACAGGAGGCTGTGGATGGATTGGCTTGTTCACATCCAGGGCGATGGGCATGGCGATTTGCTGACGCTTATGCACAGAGTTGTCCCGACTTATTCAACTTGCCCACAGCCAGGCGCATTTTCTGCAATTTATTCACAGCGGCTTGCCGGCGCAGCGCTGGATCAGTTTCTTCCAGGCCGGGCTCAGCGGCAGGCCATTCAATTGCACTTGCAGCTGGCTGCCGTCGGCCTGCCTAAGAATGTCCACGCTGGTGCCGGAGGCGTCGTTGACCGGATTGCGCAAGGTCAGGCTGCTGCCGGCGGAGGCGTCGCGCCGCTCGATGAAATCAGGCGGGATGTGCAGTTTCTGCAAGCCCTGCTGAATGCATTCGGCCACTTTTTCAGGCGGGTGGGCGGAGGAGAGTGCGGGCGGAGGATTGGCGGTTTCGGCGGAGACGGCGGCAAAAGGCAATAGCGCGATCAGCAGCGCGGACAAGCGGGGAGGCGGCATCGTTGAATTCTGCAAAGGGTGGTTCGATGCCGGTTGGTGGTGGAGAGGCCGCCATGGGTTCCTGGCGGAAGGGCGGCCAAGTGTTAAGCGATGTTACAGAAAGCGGTCGCCCGGCTGGCAGCGGCGCAGGAAGGCCAGCATCTCGGCCACGCGCGCTTCGCCCTCTGCCGGCGCCCAGGCGGCGGTATCGGCCGGCGGGATAGGCTGGTAAGGGCCGCGCTTCACTTCGAACACCACCGAGCCCGGCTCCAGCGACACCACCGAATGCCAGGTGTTGGCCGACATTTCAAACACGCGCGCGCCGTCCGCGCCCAGGCGGTGGCGGGCGACCACGGTTTCGCCGGCGGCGTCGAATTCTATCCAGTCCAGCGAGCCGGACAGCATGATCAACAGCTCCGGGCTGCCGGGATGGCGGTGCGGGCGGACATAGGTGTCCGGTTCCATGGCGATGGCCAGGCGCTGGATCTCGTCTTCCAGTTGTTCATGCAGATTGTGGTGGGCGCGCTGGCGCGGCGCACAGGCGGCCTTGGCGGACATGGCCGCCAGGTCTTGATTGGTCAGGGTTTTCATTTTTTGCAGGCGAGCGTGTGAGGCTAAAGCCTAGCATTATGGCGTGAAATGGAGGGGCTGTCTGGGAGTGGAGTGGCTTGCTGATAGGTAAGGTGGATCGGTAATCGTACGCGGCAGAACAATTAAGTCGGTCTAGATATTGACGGGCATCGCACATGCCATAAGCAGTCGGACAATGTAAAAAGTAACAAAATAAATGACATTGACATTTTTTGTTTTTAAGATTAGCTTGATTCTTACTCAGGCCTGAGTATTTTCAATCAAGATGTTGATTCGCAATAATATAAAAGGATATTCAAAATGCAAACATTAACCATGGCTGAGTTAGAGTGTGTGAGCGGCGGAGCTGCAACGAAAAAATACCCTACACCAAGGCCCACTAAGATTGATGCCAGCGGTAGCGTGAGTGGTGGATTCAGCATCAGCTGGGGAAATGGTGGTGGGAAGATAGATGCTAGTGGAACAGCCACTGGACGAATCAAGGCTCAATAGCTTTTGTATTTGACTTTACGAAGGGGCGATATGCCCCTTTGGTACTTGAAATGAGAAAATATCACCATATTGCAGCATGGGTCGTGTTTGCTTTAAGCGTGCTGGTGTGTTGTTTGTTTTGCCTAAGGTGGCGGCAAGGGCAAGAGGAAAAGCAATTGTTGGATACTTCCCGTCAGGCGGATTGCTGGAAGCAGGCAGGCTGTGGATGGGTCAGAGTCAGTGCTGAAGTTTTGGCATTCAATGGAGTGATTGCCGCGAAGAACACCTATGCTGATTTCGTTTCCCATTTTGATGATCAAGTCAAGCTTGTTCGTCTTAATTCGATGGGCGGAGATGTCGACTCGGCTTTGAAAATAGCTCGAGTCATGGCTGCGCATAAAGTGGATGTGGAAGTAAGAGGTTTATGCTTCTCTTCATGTGCGAATTACTTGCTGTTGGCAGGGCAACGTAAGGTTATTCATGGTCTGGTTGGCTATCATGGATGCCTGAGCTGTTTTGATGTCGATGCAAATCTTGTAGTCGCTCACTCCAAAGACGCGCCTCTGTCGGCTGCGCTGATTGAGCACCGTATATTAGAGTTCAAAAAATTCCAGCTATCGGAAGGCAGTTTTTTTCGAAACCGGGGAATAAGCATGGGAATACTGAAAGTGAGTAACCGTCCAGACAAGGGACGCAATGATGGCAAGGTATATTTGATGCTTATTCCCTCCCGCGCGCAGCTGGAGGCGGATGGTTGGAAGGGGCTGGAGGGCGAACAGGATTGGGGATTGGCCCGGGCTTTTAATCGGCTATACCAGCAGAAAAAAGCGGATTTGCCCATTGTTTATGATGCACCCGCCCTGCATGGCTGGAGCGGGGTGCGAGACAAGCTGGAAACCGGGATACTCAGCACAGTCATTGGCCGGATATAGCGCCCCTCACCTGTTTCGGAGAGGGGCGTCCAAAATTTTACTGCCTGATCTGCCCATCCCCCAACACGATCCACTTCTGGCTGGTGAGGCCGGTCAGTCCGACTGGGCCGCGGGCGTGGATTTTGTCGGTGGAGATGCCGATTTCCGCGCCTAAGCCATACTCGAAGCCGTCGGCGAAGCGGGTGGAGGCGTTGACCATCACGCTGGACGAATCCACTTCGCGCAGGAAGCGGCGGGCGCGGCCGTAGTCTTCGGTGACGATGGCGTCGGTGTGGTGGCTGCCCCACTGATTGATGTGCTCAATGGCCTCATCCATGTCCTTCACCACGCGGATGGCCAGGATGGGGGCCAGGTATTCCGTGGCCCAATCTTCCTCGGTGGCCGGCCAGACCTTGTCGCCCAAGATCACGCGGGTGCGCTCGCAGCCGCGCAGCTCCACGCCTTTTTCCCAATAGGCTTCCGCCAGCCGCGGCAGGATGAATTCGGCGAAGGCTTGGTGCACCAGCAGCGTTTCCATGGTGTTGCAGGTGCCGTAGCGGTGGGTCTTGGCATTGACCGCGATCTGGAAGGCCTTGTCCGGATTGGCGGTGTCGTCGATGTAGACGTGGCAGTTGCCGTCCAGATGCTTGATCACCGGCACCCGCGCTTCGGCGCTGATGCGGGCGATCAGGCCCTTGCCGCCGCGCGGCACGATCACGTCCACGTATTCCTGCATCTTGATCAATTCGCCCACCGCCGCGCGGTCGGTGGTTTCCAGCACCTGCACCGCTTCCGGCGGCAGGCCGGCCAGGCGCAGGCCTTCATGCACGCAGGCGGCGATGGCCTGGTTGCTGTGGAAGGCTTCCGAGCCGCCGCGCAAAATGGTGGCGTTGCCCGATTTCAGGCACAAGCCGGCGGCGTCGGCGGTGACGTTGGGACGGGCTTCATAGATGATGCCCACCACGCCCAGCGGCACCCGCATCTTGCCCAGCTGGATGCCGGACGGGCGGTAGCTCATCTCGCTGACCTCGCCCACCGGGTCCGGCAGCGAGGCGATCTGGCGCAGGCCGTCGGCCATCGCTTGCACGCCCTTG
Source organism: Chromobacterium sp. IIBBL 290-4 (assembly GCF_024207115.1). Classification (NCBI taxonomy): domain Bacteria; kingdom Pseudomonadati; phylum Pseudomonadota; class Betaproteobacteria; order Neisseriales; family Chromobacteriaceae; genus Chromobacterium; species Chromobacterium sp. IIBBL 290-4. The sequence continues at coordinate 1,133,843 of NZ_CP100128.1, read as the reverse complement.
GCCGACAGCGTCAGCCTATCCAGCATGGCTTCTTCCAGGCCGGATTTGCGCGCGGCGTCCAGATCGGCCTGATTGGCCGCCAGCAGTTTGGCTTGGTCGCGGACGATGGCGTCGGCGATGGCCTGCAGGGCGGCGTTTTTCTGGCTGGTGTCGGCGCGGGCGAGAAAGCGCGACGCCTTGCGCGCGGCTTTGCCCAGCTGTTGCATGTATTCCTGTACGTTCATGTGCGGCCCCTGGCATCTTGTTTTCACGGATTGGCTTCAGCTTAAACCAAAGCGCAGCCTGGGGCCAGACAGGATGGGACTGGGTATTGGCTATTGTCGGGCAGGCGGTTCGCGCCAGCGCGGCTGCGGGACGATGGCGGGCGCGGCGGGTTGTTCGGTGAAGTGTGGCGACAGAATCTGCACGCCGAATTCGTTGAAAGCATCGAGCGCATGGCCCAGCAGCGCGTCCAGCACATCCGGCGGGTTGGCGCCCTGCGCCACTTTGACTTGCAGCTCGTATTCTATGTAGAAATCCTGCAGCGCCAGCTTGCGCACGCGCGGCGTCCATTGCGGGTCCACGCCTTCGCAGCGGCGCGCGGCCAATTCCAGCAGCCCGGCCACCTGCCGCCAGGGCGTGTCGTAGCCTATGGTGAGGCGGGTGGCGATCAAGGCGCCGTCTTCGCCGTCGTGGCGGCTGAAGTTGTGGATGCGTCCGCCCACCGCCACAGCGTTGGGGATGGTGATTTCAAATCCTTGGCAGGTGGCGATCTTGGTGGACAGCGCCGACAGCTCGCTGACGGTGCCCTCCACTTCGCCGACGCGCACATAGTCTCCCGCCCGCAGCGCGCGGGAATAGATCAGCACCAGGCCGCTCATGGCGTGGTTCATCAAGCCGGCCGAGCCTAGCGTCACCATCAGGCCGAAGAACACGCTGACGCCCTTGAAGGCATCGCTGCCGGCGCCGGGCAGATAAGGGTAGGCCACGATCAGCGCGAACAGCCACAGCGCCACGCCGGCCAGGCGGCGGGTCGCTCCTACCGTCTCAGCGTGCAGGCCGGGCAAGTCCAGCTGGCCGCGTTCCACCGCGCCGAACAGCAAGGCCAGCGCCCGGTGCAGCAGCCGGGTGAGCAGGAAAATCACCGCCACGGTGGCGAGGCCGGGCAGCGCCGACAGGATGTCGTCGACGATGGTGGCGACCAGCTGCCAGAAGGAATCGCCCAGCTTGCGGCCCAGCGGCCGGGTGTAGGGGAACAGGCCCAGCGCGTAGCTGAGCCAGACATAGCCGGCGGCCAGCGCCGACAGCAAGGCGGTGATGTCCACCAGCTGGCACTCGGCGGCGCGCAGGAAATGGTGAAAATCGAAGCGGCCGCCCAGCCAGGGCAGCTTGCCGAGCGGCTGTTGCTGCAAGCGGAGGCGCGAGGCGCCGCGCAAGCGCATGATCAAGGACAGCAGGGCGATGAAAACGGCGGTGGCGAGCAGGGCCAGCAAGCCGGCCTTGACCATCTGCTCGGGCGAACGCTGTTCCAGCGCGGCCTGGCGCAAATCGTTGAGCCGGTCTTGCGCGCGGGCGGCGGCCTGTTCCAGCGTCAATTGGTCGCCGGGATCGAGATCGTCCGCCAGCAGCGTGAACAGCGGCTTGCCGTTGATGCTCAGCGCGATGCCGCGCAGGCGGGGATCGGCCAGCGGCGCGGTCTTGACCGGCTGCTTCAAGTCGTTGGCGTCCAGTTCCTGGATGCGCTCCACCGTGCGCTGCAGCCGTTGCTCCGGGCTCAGGCTGGCCTGCTTGGCCAGAAACAGGAAGATGGGGCGGTTGTCCAGCTCCAGCGTGCGGGCGCGGTCGGCGGCGGAAGGGTTGGCGCGCGGCTCGGCGGCCCAGGCGGGCAGGCATAGCGAGAGCAGCAGCAAGAGGCGGAGCAGGGCCATAGGGTCTCCATGACGGGCGGCTTTTTTGCATCATCGCACAGCCGCCCGTCCGCGCGCACCTCGTCAGGCCAGCCGCATCGCCAGCCGGTAGCGCTGCGGCGCGAAGCGCGCGGTCAGCAGCAACAGCAAGGCCACCGCGCCGGCCAAGGCCAGCCAGGCCAAGGAGAAGCTGGCGGTGACGTCGCGCAGCCAGCCGGCGAAGAAGGGCGCGCAGGCGGCGATCAGATAGCCTATCCCCTGCACGAAGGCCGTCAGCTGGCCGGCGGCGCGGCTGTCGTCCAGATGCGACAAGGTCAGAATCATGCTGAGGGGAAACAGGCCGCCCACGCCCAGTCCCAGCAGGCCCACCCACAGCAGCATCAGTTGATCCTGCGGCAGCGCCACCATGCCCAGCAAACCCGCCAGCGTGAAGCACAGGGCCAGCGCCAGCCAGCCGCGCAGATCAGGGCCGCGCGCCGATAGCGCCGGCAGGGTCAGTCCGGCCAGCACTTCCATGCCGGTCATATAACTGAGCATCAGCCCGCCTTGCTGGCCGCTCCAGCCCAGTTGCACGAAAAACGGCGGCAGCCAGGCCAGCGAGCAGGTATAGACGGCGGTGCCGAGGCCGAAGTAGCCGGCCAGCAGCCAGGCGCGCGGCAGGCGGGAGGGCGAGGCGGCAGCGCTTGCCGGGGCGGAGCCGCCTGTCGCAGCGGGCGCATTCCGCCACCATAAGCAGCAGCCCAGCGCGGCGGGCAAGGCCCACACCGCCAGGCCCAGCTGCCATTGGCCGCTGGCCTGGGCCAGCCACGGCGCGCCGGCCGCGGCCAGCGAGGCGCCACCCATGATGGCGGTCACGTACAGGCCCATCAGCAGCGAGACCTTGTCGGGGAAGTGATGCTTGATCAAACCGGGCAGCAAGGCCTGGGCCAGCGCGATGCCGCAGCCGGCCAGCAAGGCGGTGGCGAGCAGCGCGGGGTAGCCGGGAGGAGACAGGCGCAGCGCGCAGGAAAGCAGGATCAGCGCCAGCGCCAGCAGCACGCCGCCGCGCGCGCCCAGCCAGGCTTCCAGCCGGCTGCCGGCGAACGCGCCCGCGCCCATGGCGGCGATAGGCAGGGTAGTGAGCAGGGCGGCGTCGCTGAAGCGGATGCCGGTGGCGTGGCGTATCGGTTCCAGCAAGGGGCCGATGGCGGCCAAGCAGGGGCGCAGGTTGAGGCCCGCCAGGATGATGGCGCAGGCCAGGCCGAGAGAGGAGCGGGAGGTGCTGGGATTCATGGTGTTCTCCGCGTCAGTGTTGGCGCAAAAAGGCGAGCAGGGCGTCGTTGAAGGCCGCGGCGCTGTCCACATTGGCCACGTGAGCCGCGCCGGGCAGAATCGCGAAGCGCGCGCCGGGCACTTGGGAGGCCATCCATTGGCCCAGCGCCGGCGGCGACACCTCGTCGCACTCCCCCGCCAGATACTGCGCGGGCGCGGCGATGGAGGCCAAACGGTCGGCGAGGTGGTAGTCGGCCAGTCCTTCGCAGATGCGGGCTTGCGATTCGCCGTCCGCCTGCGCCGCCTGGGCATGCCATTGCCAGTACAGCGCCTGCCCGGCGGGGCTGGCGCGGAAGGCGGCATTGAGATTGCGCGGCCAGCTTTGCTCCAGCCGCTTAAGAGGACCATCCGGTTCGCGCAAGGTCTGCTTCCACGTGGCCAGCATCTGCCTGGCTTCGTCTGAGGCGGTGGAGGGGAAGCTGCAGGCCACGGTCAGGCTGCGCACCCGCGACGGCGCGTCCAGCGCCAGTTGTTGCGCCGCCATGCCGCCCAGGGACAGGCCGACGATATGGGCCTGGGGCAGATCCAGGTGGTCCAGCAGCGCGACGCAGTCGGCGGCGAGATCGGCCACGCTGTAGGGCGCGTCCAGCCGCGACGAAGCGCCGTGGCCGGCGAAGTCGGGGGCGATCACGCGGTAGCCGGCCGAGCTCAGCGCTTGCAGCTGCGGCAGCCAGGCGCGGCCGCTATTGCAGATGCCGTGCAGCAGCAGCGCGGCGGGGCCGCTGCCATGATCCAGGTAGTAAAGCCGTCGATTCTGGTGGGTGTGATAAGCCATCGCGGTCTCCAATATTGCCTGGCGTCGGGCAAGCCGGGGGCGGCTGGCGCCAGCGGCGTCAGGGGTGGGAAAGCGGGAAAAGAGAGGCGCTTAGCCCTGCGATTCGCCGGGGAAGCCTTGCAGCCAGTGTTTGAGCAGGCTGGCCAATTGAGCGCGCTGCTCGGGGGCTAATGGAGCCAGCGCGTCTTCCATGGCGGCCACATGCCCTTCCAGCGCGCGGTCTATCAGTGCTAGCCCTGCCGGAGTCAGATGGATGCGCAAGGCGCGGCGGTCGTCGGGATTGGGCTGGCGCGACACCCAGCCGGCGGCCTCCAGCCGGTCCAGCCGCTTGCTGACGGCGCCGGAGGTGAGCATCAGGCTGGTGTAGAGATCGGTGGGGCAGAGGCCATCGGCGCCGCCGGCGCGGCGCAGCGTGGCCAGCACGTCGAACTCGCCGTCTTTCAGGCCGAAGGCGGCGAAGTTGCCGGCCAGCTGGTTTTGCAGATGGATGACGAGGCGGCCCAGGCGGCCGACCACCGCCATGGCGGTGCAGTCGACATCCGGGCGGGCCTGCCGCCATTGCTCGAGAATGCTATCTAGCTTGTCCATGAATTCATCATGGCACATATTTATCTTCCATGGAAGTTATTTCCTTGGAAGATAGTTTTAGTGTTGCTCAGGCTGCATTTTGGCCAATTCGGCGGCGCGTTCGGCAGTGGCGCGCAGCATGCAGTCGGCGCCGGTCAGCGCCTCGGCGGTGCCGCCGTCCGGATCGACATAAGCCTGGCAATTGGCCTCGCGGTATTGCAGCCACAGCCTTTGCGCGGCCAGCAGGCGCGGCTGGCGCTTGCTGGAGAACTGCGCCATCAGCTTCTTGTAGTTGTCGTTCAGCAGCTTGTCCTGCTTGCCATGCTCGGTGTGGATGCAGTCCAGCATGGCGGCGGTGGAGGCGGCCTGGTTCATGCATTGGTCGTAATCGGCGCTGTAGAGCATGGCTTCATCGCCGCAGGAAAAGGCGGGCGCGGACAAGAGGCCGAGCAGCAGCGCGCCGGCGAAAGAAGTGCGATTGATCATGGCTGGGGCCTGTGAAAAGAAAACCGCCTCCAAGGATGGAGGCGGTTGCACTATAGCAGAGCGCTGGGGCGGCGTGTCGCGCGGCCCAGCCTGAATTACAGCGCCAGCGCGCCGGTCAGGTCGCCCGGCGGCTGCGCGCCGCGCTGATGGAAGGCCTGGTTGCGCACCTTGACGCCCTCCAGCTCCGGTAGGCCGTGCAGGCGGCTGATGAAGCGGATGATGGAGGTGGTGTCGTAGAAGGTGTGGTCGACATGGCCCTTTTTGGCGAAAGGCGATACCACGATGGCCGGAATGCGGCTGCCCGGGCCCCAGCGGTCGCCCTTGGGCGGCGCCACGTGGTCCCACCAGCCGCCGTTTTCGTCATGGGTGATGACCACCACCATATTCTTCCACTGCGGACCGCTCATCAGGTGCTGCAGCACGTTGGCGACGTGGCGGTCGCCGCTTTCCACGTCCGAGTAGCCGGCGTGCATGTTCAGGTTGCCCTGCGGCTTGTAGAAGGCCACCGCCGGCAGCTTGCCGGCCACCGCGTCGGCGATGAAGCGGTTGCTGATCGGGCTGTCGCCGAGGCCGCCGTCGCGCAGGTGCTCTTCGCGGGCCTTGGTGCCGGGCGCGAAGCTCTTGAAGTAGTTGAACGGCTGGTGGTGGTACTGGAAGTTGGGCGTGTCCGGGCCGCCCTTGCCTTCCAGCGCCGCCTGCCAGCTGCCGCCGTACCAGGCCCAACTGACGCCCTTGCGCGACAGCAGATCGCCGATGGTGTCATAGGTTTGCGGCGGCAGGGTGCCCGCGTCGGCCGGATCGGCGTAGCGCGGGTCGCCGCCTTCTGCCGGCTTGATATAGCTCGGTTGGAACGGCGGGGCCATGGTATTGACCGCGTAGCCGTCCGGCGTGATGGCGCCGTTGTTGACGAACTGCGGCGGGCCGTCCATCGCCGAGGTGGCCTGCTTCACCTTCAGCTTGTAGCCTTGCGGGCCGTCGTCCAGCACGGCGATCTTCTTGGCCGCCGCGGTGTCCTTGGCGTTGAAGTATTCCGGGGTGCGGGCCGAGATCAGGAACTGGTGGTTGAGGTAGGAGCCGCCGAAGGCCGCCATGAAGAAGTTGTCGCACAGCGTGTAGTGCTGGGCGATCTTCCATTGGTTGAGATTCTTGGCGGTTTCGCTGTAATGGCCCATCACCAGCGCGCCGGAGTCGGCCCAGGCGACGAACTGGTCGTTCTTGCCGCCGTTGATCTGCATCTGGTTCTGGTAGAACAAATGCCACAGGTCGCGGGTGATCACCGCTTCCGGCAGCAGCTGGCCTTCGGCGTCTTTCAGCGGGAAGGGGCCGTTGGGCAGGTTCTGGATGGCGTTTTCATCAATCAGGTAGTACTTGCCGGCGATGGTCTGGCCGCGCTGCACCATGCCGCCCCAGATCTTGGGCAGGTTTTTCAGCCTGGAGCCGTCGCGGTCCAGCTGGATACAGGCTTCGGCCGGCGCTTGCGACAGCGGGTGCTTCACGCCGGGGAAGTTGCCGTACAGATTGTTGAAGCTGCGGTTTTCCAGGTAGATCACCACCACGTTTTTCACACTGTGGCGCAGCTTGGCGTCCAGCGAGCCGTGGATGGCCGGCGCGGCTTCGGCGCTTTCGCTGGCGACGACCGGCAGCACGCTGGCGGCGCCGATGGCGGCCAGGCCTTCGAACAGGCGGCGGCGCGACGGATCTTGCGGGGCGGTTTCGGGAGCGGGGTGTTGCTTATCTTGTTCTGACATGGCGGCGTCCTCTATCCAATGGGAGCGGGATGGGAAAGTGCCGCCACTTTACTCCCCTTCAGTGAAGATATGAAGGCGGAGAGGCGTATGGCATGTCGCTCAGCCGCGTCGTTGGTGCGCGATCAGCCGCGCCACCGCGGCGCGGACTTCGGCGTTGTCTATGCTGGCGGCAGCCTGTTCCATGCCGTCCAGCGCGGCTTCGCTGATGGCCAAAGACTTGGGCTTCTTGGGGCGGACGACTTGCAGCGCCACCTTGACCCGCACCTTGGAGGCGATATAGCCCTGCTTGGCCAATTGCGGCAGCAGGCCGGGCGCGGTCATGCGCAGCCGGGCTGCGACGATGCCGTTGTCGGCATGCAGCACCAGCTCGTCGTCGCGGATGCGCACGGCGCGGCAGGCCTCGGCCATGGCGGCGGGGATCAGTTTCTTGAAGGCGCGGTCCAGCGCCATCAGCTCGCGCGCGGCGGCGGTCAGGCGGGCCAAGGTCTGATCCTGGCGGGTGATGTCGTTGAGCGGGCGTCCGGACATGGCGGTGGTTTCCATTGCAACTAAGCCCGCATTGTAACGATTGGCGGCGAACGCACCAAGCAGACGACAGGACAGGAGGCATCTGGCCTTTCGGCCGGGGGAAATAAAACAGGCGCGTCTGGCGACGCGCCTGCGGGGCAAAACCTGGGGGCAGGCTTACTGGCCGCCTTCCACATCTTCCAGGCTGAAGGTTTCGGTGTGGTCGTTGTAGGAGAAAATTTCGGCGTAACGGCCCCAACTGATCACGGTGTCCAGCGTCTCTTCGGCGGACTGGTCGGACAGAGAGTCTTCCAGTTCCTGGGCGAAGCGCAAGCGCGGCGCGCGCTGGCCCGGGCGCTCCTGCAGCACCTTGCGGATGTGGGCGGCCATCGGCACATTGCGCAGCAGGTGTTCGGCGAACAGCACCTTGCGCTCCTGGGTGCCGTAGTCGGCGAACAGCTTGCCGGCGGTGGTCAGCAGGATGTCGCCGTCCTTCAGCTCGACGAAGCCCAGGTGCTCGAGGATTTCCGCCACCGGGAACAGATCGTCCACTTCCAGGCGCAGCTTTTCCGCGATTTCCGGCATGTCGGCTTTGCCGAAGTAAGGCTCTTGCGCCACTTCCTCGATCAGGCCGGCCATCAGGTTGGTGGATACTTCGATCAGGTGGCTGCCGATTTCCAGCGGCAGCTTGTGCATGGTGTGGGCGCTGCGGCGCGCGGTCATCAGCGCGTAGATATCGTCCACCATCTTGCGGAACGCCGGGTCCAGCCGGTTGCGGCGGTGCGGGAACGGCACCTTGATCTCGGCCACCACGCGGCCGGGGTTGGACGACAGCACCAGGATGCGGTCGCACATGAACACCGCTTCTTCGATATTGTGGGTGACGATCAGCACCGACTTGATCGGCAGCTGCTTGTCGTTCCACAGGTCCAGCATGTCGGTGCGCAGCGTTTCGGCGGTCAGCACGTCCAGCGCCGAGAACGGCTCGTCCATCAACAGCAGCGTGGGATTGACCACCAGGCCGCGGGCGAAGCCGACGCGTTGGCGCATGCCGCCGGACAGCTCGCGCGGGTAGGCGTTTTCAAAGCCGTCCAGGCCGATCAGGTCGATGGCGGCCAGCGCGCGTCTGCGGCGCTCCTTGGTTTCCACGCCCAGCGCTTCCAGGCCGGCTTCCACGTTTTGCAGCACGGTCAGCCACGGAAACAGCGCGAAGGTCTGGAACACCATGGCCACGCCGTCGGCCGGGCCTTTCAAGGGCTTGCCCTGATAATTCACTTCGCCGCTGCTTTGCTGGATCAAGCCGGCGATGATGCGCAGCAGCGTGGACTTGCCGGAGCCGGAGCGGCCCAAGAGGCCGACGATTTCGCCTTCGCGCAGCGTCAGATTGACGTCGTCCAGCACCTGGATTTCGTCGCTGCCCTTGGAAAAGCCGCGGCAGACGTTTTTCAGCTTGAAGATTTCTTGTCCCAGGGTGGTGGTTTCTGTAGTCATGCTTGGTGCCCCCTTAGTTGAGACGGAGTTTGTTTTCGGCGATGGCGTACATCGGGCGCCACAGCAAGCGGTTGAACAGGACGACGAACAGCGACATCACGGCGATGCCGAGCAGGATCTTGGGATAGTCGCCGGCGGCGGTGGTTTGGGCGATGTAGGCGCCCAGGCCGTGGGCGGCCAGCTTGTCATTGCCCCAGGAGACGAACTCGGAGACGATGCTGGCGTTCCAGGCGCCGCCCGATGCCGTGATGGCGCCGGTGACGTAGTAGGGGAAGATGCCCGGCAGCATCACCTTGCGCCACCATTGCCAGCCGCGGATGCGGAAGTTGGCGGCGGCTTCCTTGAAGTCGTTGGGGAAGGCGGTGGCGCCGGCGATGACGTTGAACAGGATGTACCACTGCGTGCCCAAGACGATCAGCGGCGACAGCCAGATGTCCGGGTTCAATTTGTAGTGGACGATGAAGATCACGAATACCGGAAACAGCAGATTGGCCGGAAAGGCGGCCAGGAACTGCGCCAGCGGCTGCACTTTTTCAGCCAGCGCCGGGCGCAGGCCGATCAGCACGCCCAGCGGCACCCAGATCACCGAGGCGACGGCGATCAACAGGCTGACGCGCACCAGCGTGATCAGGCCCAGGCCTAACACGCGCAATACTTCCCACACGCCGACCTCGGTGGCGATGAAGTGCACCAGCTTGCTGGCGGCGGCGATGGCGATCAGCGTCACCAGCGCCCACCACAGCACGTCGATGCCGCGCGACATCGGCGTGTGCTCTTCGGAGTGTATGCCCTTGGGCAGGCTGAAATAATTGAGTTTCAGGCGGGCGGTTTTTTTCAGCAGCTTGCCGAAAGGCTTGAGCAGCTGCTGGATGAAGCGGGTGCGCTGGATCAAATTCAGCACCCACGATTCCGGCGCGGCCTGGCTCATGGTGTCTTCCAGGCGGAACTTGTCGGCCCAGGCCACCAGCGGGCGGAACAGGAATTGATCGTAGATCAGGATGACGATGGACATGGTCAGGATCACCCAGCCGACCGCGGCCAGATTCTTGTCCTGGATCGCCAGCGCCAGATAGGAGCCCACGCCGGGCAGGGTGACGGTCTTGTCGCCGACGGTGATGGCTTCCGACGCCACCACGAAGAACCAGCCGCCGGACATGCTCATCATCATGTTCCAGATCATGCCGGGCATGGCGTAGGGCACTTCCAGCTTCCAGAACTTTTGCCAGCCGCTGAGCCTGAGGTTGACCGACACTTCCTGCAAGTCGCGCGGCACGGTGCGCAGGCTTTGGTAGAAGCTGAAGGTCATGTTCCAGGCCTGGCTGGTGAAGATGGCGAAGATGGCCGCGCATTCCGCGCCCAGCACCCGGCCGGGAAACAGCGCCAGGAAGAAGGTGACGGTGAAGGAGATGTAGCCCAGCACCGGCACCGATTGCAGGATGTCCAGTATCGGCACCAGCAGCAGGCCGGCGCGGCGGCTCTTGGCCGCCAGCGTGCCGTAAATCAGCGTGAAAACCAGCGCGGCAATCATGGCGGCCAGCATGCGCAGCGTGGTGCGCAAGGCGTATTCGGGCAGATTGCCGGGGTCCAGCGTGATCGGCGCGGTTTGCAGCGCGGTGATGGGCGCCCAGGTGTCGCGGATGCCGGTGGTGGCCATCAGCAAAAAGCCGAGTATCAGCGGAAACGCGATCATGTCCCAGCGGTTGGGTATCAGCCGCCGGGCGGTGGCGGGCATGAAGTGGCGGACGGCGGTGTTCATCGGGCCTCTCCGTGTTCTATTCGATTATGCGGGCTGGGGTGGGCCCGCTTGTATTATGACAACAATGGCGCGGAAGGCCGAGGCTGCCGCAGCGGGGTCGACGCGTAGACGATAAAGGCTATCTGCGCGAGGCGTCGAGCGGCTTAAAACTGGAGGCCGGCGCATAGGCGCAGAGCCCCGATTTAGGGGATGGATGCTACCAGAGAAGGCATAAAACGATTATTAAAAACGCAGTGGAAACAAGGGTATTTTGTGACGAAATGTACTATTGGGAATGAAATCGGAACCATTGGCGTTTGCTGCGGAATATCGGTTTATTCTTGGAATTAAATGTCGCAACGAGACTGGTTGAGTCTTGGCCCGCAATGGACGTTGCGCGCAATCCCGTTTTCGGGGAAACCGCCCGCGCCCATCCCGATGAATGCGCGCGGGCGTTTGGCTTACAGCACGTTGACCGCCGGCGCGCCGGAGACGACTTCCACCGTCTGCGTGCTGGCGGTGGCCGGCGACGGCGCCACCCCGTTCACCAGCTTGCCGACCTTGTGGAAGACGCAGCTGAGTTTGCCCGGCGTCAGCGTCACCACCGCATAGCCTTGCGCGTCGGTATCGGCGTATTGCAGCCAGGGGTTGAAGGTTTGCAGCGTGGAGGTGAAGGTGTTGACCGTCTGGCCATTCACCGTCTGGTAGATCAAGGGCGCGGCCTTGGCGAAGGCCGGCACGGTGTCCACCACGTTCTTGAAGTAGCTGAAGAAGGAATTGCTGGAGATGCCGGCGGTCACCAGATCCACCATCACCGGCGTCGGGCTGGCGGCGTCGAAGTCGTCCATGACCGGGCCGGCGAAGAAGGCGTGAATGTCGCCGGTGATGCCCACCACATTGCCGATCTGCTTGCTCTTCAGGAAGCCCATCAGCGCCTTGCGCTCGGCGTTGTAGCCATCCCACTGGTCGGCGTTGAGTATGTACTGGTTCAGCAGCATGGACGGCGGCAGGCTGGCGTCCAGCGTCGGTTTCAGGGCGGCGTTGAATACCGGCGCGCTGATGGCTCCGCCGGTCAGAACGGACAACAGGCCTTGGGTATTGGCGTAAGTCAGCACCGGCGTCGCGCCGCTGACATCGGCCGCTTTCAGATCCTGGTAGAAAGTGCCGGTCAGTTGCTGCTGGGCGGCGCTCAGATTGCTGCCTTGTTGCGCCAGGGCGGCGATCAAACCTTGCGCCAACAGGCTGGCCACCGCCATGGTGCCGTCCACGCCCATGCGCAGCAGCGACACCTCATTGCCCCACAGCTTCCAGGTAGTGTTGGCGCTTTGCATCTGCTGTTGCCACCAGTTGCGCTGGGTGTCGCCCAGAATGGAAACATTTTGCAGATCGCCGCTCATGGCCGCGATCTTGGCGGCTTCCACCGTGGCCAGGGCGTTCTTGGGCACGAAATAGCGGCTGCCCAGATTGGCCAGGCCGGTATTGGGCACGGAGTCTTCGGAGATGATGTGGTCGGCGCGGTACAGCCGTTGGTCGGTCATCACCAGCGTGGCCAGATTGCCGAAGCTGAAGCTGCGGTAGATCTGGATGTTCTGGAATGAGGGGTTGGACAGGTCTAGCTGGACATCGGCCGGCGTGTATTCGAACCAGGCCTGGCTGGCGCTGCGGCGGCGCGGCGTATTGGGGGTGTCGTCCTCGCCGGGGTAGTACACCTGGCGGTCCTGCCAGCAGTCGTCGGAGAATTCGTGGTCGTCCCAGATCGAAATGACCGGGAAGTTGGCGTGCACCGCCTGGATGCGCGGATCGGCGCGATAGCTCTTGTACAGGTAGCGGTAGTCGGCCAGCGTGGTGGCGTAGATGGCGCCGTCGGCGCGCTTGGTGCCGTTGGGCAAGGTCAGCGGCGGATGGCGGGTTTCATTGCCGCCGGTCTGGAAGCCGGCGCCGACGGTTTCATAGATGTAATCGCCGACATGCATCACGAAGTCCAGATCCAGCTGGGCGATTTCGTCGAAAGCGCCCCAGTGGTTGACGCTCCAGTCCTGGCAGGTGATGTAGGCGAATTTCAGCTGCGACAGCGGGGCGCCGGCGGCCGGCGCGGTCTTGGTGCGGCCGCTGGCGCTGCCTGCGCCGCTGAGGAAGCGATAGTAGTAAGTGCTGGCGCTGTTCAGGCCGGTGACCTTGTGGCGCACGGTGTAGTCCCAGCTAGGATCGGCGCTGAGCGTCTGGTTGACCAGCAGGTTGGAGAAGTCCGGCTTGTCGGATAGCTGCACGGTGACCGACAGCGGATTGGCGCCGTCGCCGCCGGCGACGCGGGTCCACAGGACGATGCTGTCCGGACGCGGGTCGCCCGACGCCACGCCCAGATTGAAGACTTTGCCGGCCTCCAGTTGCGACTGCCCCGCAGTGCTGGTCGAGGCGATGCCGCCCGCGCCGCCGCCCCCGCAGGCGCTCAAACCGCCGGTCGCGACAGAAACCGTCAGGAAACTGCCCCACTTCAGAAAATGCCGCCTATCCATCGTTTCTCCAGGATTTTTTGACTATTGCGTGATAAAACCAATGATTATTACCAATGAATATTTAATTAACATGAATGGGTCGGTCAATTGAATCGAGCGTTTACTCTATGGTTATCGCCGCCGGCGTAGTCAAAATCCAACAAAGCTTTGTTAGCCTGCCCTTGATCTGTGGCATGCATGCCCCCATAACCTTTGCTGGGAATGTGCTACACTTTTCAGCATTTTTTGCGGACACCGTTCCTGCCCGCTGGTTTCTGGATTCGACTACATGATTTCTTCGCTACTCAAGAAAGTGTTCGGCAGCCGCAACGACCGTCTGCTGAAGCAATATCGCCAAACGGTGCTGAGCATCAACGCGCTGGAGCCGGCGATGCAGGCTCTGTCCGATGAGGCGCTGGCCGCCAAGACCCAAGAATTCCGCGATCGCCTCAGCAAGGGCGAATCGATGGACGACCTGTTGCCGGAAGCGTTCGCCGTCTGCCGCGAGGCCTCGCGCCGCGTGATGGGCATGCGCCACTTCGACGTGCAGCTGATCGGCGGCATGGTGCTGCATCAGGGCAAGATTCCCGAAATGAAAACGGGCGAGGGCAAGACCCTGGTCGCCACGCTGGCCGTTTACCTGAACGCGCTGTCCGGCGACGGCGTGCATGTGGTGACCGTCAACGACTACCTGGTCAGCCGCGACGCCAGCATCATGGCGCCGCTGTACAACTTCCTCGGCCTGAGCGTGGGCACCAACCTCAGCCAGATGCCGCACGATGAGAAGCAAGCCGCTTACGCCTGCGACATCACCTACGGCACCAACAACGAATTCGGCTTCGACTACCTGCGCGACAATATGGTGTTCAGCGTCGGCGAGAAGGTGCAGCGCAAGCTCGCTTACGCCGTGGTCGACGAAGTGGACTCCATCCTGATCGACGAGGCCCGCACCCCGCTGATCATCTCCGGCCCGGCCGAAGACAATATCGATCTGTACCAGCGCATGAACGCGGTGCCGCCGCTGCTGAAGCGCCAGGAAACCGAAGAAGGCGAAGGCGACTACTGGGTGGACGAAAAGGCCCACACCGTGCTGTTGTCCGAAGCCGGCCACGAGCACAGCGAGGACATCCTCACCCAGCTGGGCCTGCTGAAGGACGGCGACAGCCTGTACTCGGCCACCAACATCACGCTGATGCACCACCTGATGGCCGCGCTGCGCGGCCACGCGCTGTTCCACAAGGACCAGCATTACGTGGTGCAGGACGGCGAGGTGATTATCGTCGACGAATTCACCGGCCGCTTGATGTCCGGCCGCCGCTGGTCCGACGGCCTGCACCAGGCTGTGGAAGCCAAGGAAGGCGTGGAGATCAACCGCGAGAACCAGACGCTGGCCTCCATCACCTTCCAGAATTACTTCCGCCTGTACGGCAAGCTGTCCGGCATGACCGGCACCGCCGACACCGAAGCCTACGAATTCCAGAGCATCTACAATCTGGAAACCGTGGTGATCCCGACCAACAAGCCGATGATCCGCAGGGACGCCCAGGACAAGGTCTACCGCTCCGCCAAGGAAAAGTACGCCGCCATCCTGGCCGATATCCAGGATTGCCAGGAGCGCGGCCAGCCGGTGCTGGTGGGCACCACCAGCATCGAAAACTCCGAGCTGGTGTCCCATCTGTTGACCGAAGCCAAGCTGCCGCACAATGTGCTGAACGCCAAGGAACATGCCCGCGAAGCGGACATCGTGGTGCAAGCCGGCCGTCCGGGCATGATCACCGTGGCCACCAATATGGCCGGCCGCGGCACAGACATCGTGCTGGGCGGCAACCCGGCGCCGGAAATCAAGGCGGTGGAAACGGATGAGAGCCTGTCCGACGCCGACAAGCAGGCCAAGATCGAAGCGATCCGCGCCGATTGGAAACAACTGCACGCCGCGGTGCTGGAAGCCGGCGGCCTGCACATCGTCGGCACCGAGCGCCATGAATCGCGCCGCATCGACAACCAGCTGCGCGGCCGTTCCGGCCGCCAGGGCGACCCGGGCTCCTCCCGCTTCTACCTGTGCCTGGAAGATCCGCTGCTGCGCATTTTCGCCTCCGACCGCGTCGCCGCCATCATGGACCGCCTGAAGATGCCGGAAGGCGAGGCCATTGAGCATCCGTGGGTGACCCGCTCCATCGAAAACGCCCAGCGCAAGGTGGAAGGCCGCAACTTCGACATCCGCAAGCAATTGCTGGAATACGACGACGTCGCCAACGACCAGCGCAAGGTGATCTACCAGCAGCGCAATGAAATCCTGGTGGAAGAGGACGTGTCCGACGTGGTGGTGAACATGCGCGAAGGCGTGATCTCCGACCTGATCGACCTGCACCTGCCGCCGGAATCGATGGAAGAGCAGTGGGACCTGGCCGGTCTGGAAAAGACGCTGGCGTCCGACTTCCTGCTGGAGGCGCCGGTGGCCGAGTGGGTCAAGGCCGAGCCCAACCTCGACATCGAACAAGTGCGCATCCGCATCGTCGAACTGGCCGCCGCGGCGTACCAAGCCAAGGTGGAGCAAGCCGGCGACGGCGTGATGCGCCAGTTCGAGCGCAGCCTGGTGCTGCAGATGCTGGACAATCACTGGCGCGAGCACCTCGCCGCCATGGATCACCTGCGTCAGGGCATCCATCTGCGCGGCTACGCGCAGAAGAACCCGAAGCAGGAGTACAAACGCGAGGCTTTCGAACTGTTCGCCGACATGCTGGAGCGCATCAAGCGCAGCGTGGTGCAAGTGCTGATGACGGTGCAGATCCGCGGCCAAGAGGATATCGACGCGGTGGAGCAGCACGAACTGCCGGAATTCGAAATGCAGCATGCCGAGCCGGGCTCCGCGCTGGGCGACGACAGCGACAATCCGCTGTCGCCGGAAGCGCTGGCCTCGCAAGGACTGCGCGTCAACCGCAACGATCCCTGCCCCTGCGGCAGCGGCATGAAGTACAAGCAGTGCCACGGCCGTCTGGCTTGATGCGCTGATTGAGTTTGTTCGAAAAAAAGCCGACGCTTGCGTCGGCTTTTCTTTTGGCTATGTCCCAATTCCGTGTTGGGAGCTATGCTGAATACAGTAGCAGACCGGGAGTCGCGCCATGGATGCCCAGAGTTTTCAGCGTTTTCTTGCCCAACTGGATCAGCTCACGCTCAAACAGAGGAGCTTGCTGTCTTCTGCGCTTAAACATCCCACTCACCATGACGCCATTCAGGACGCCTTGCCTGACCTGACGGCTTGCCCACACTGCCAGGCCGAGGCCAACCAGTTGGCGTTATGGGGCTGGAGCCGAGGCCTGCGGCGTTATCGCTGCAAACAGTGCCACCGGACCTGCAATGCCTTGTCGGGCAGTCCATTAGCCAAATTGCGCAAGGCCGATCGCTGGCTGAGCTACGCCCAAGCACTGCAGGATGGCTTGACCGTGCGAGCAGCCGCTCGTGCATGCGGCATCAGCAAGAACACGGCTTTCCTATGGCGGCATCGCTTCTTGCATCGCGCATCAGACCATCTGGCGGCGCAAGCCCGAGGCATCGTCGAAGTAGATGAAACCTTCATTCTGGAATCATTCAAAGGGCAGCGGTGCCTCCCCCGCGCGCCGCGCCAGCGGGGTGGCGTCAGCCAAACACGGGGAACCGGGCCGGATCAGATTCCCATCATGGTGGTGCAGGACCGAGAGGGACATATAGCGGACTTCAAGTTGAAGAAGCTCAATGGCGCTCATGTGGAAGCGGCTTTAGCCCCGTTGGTGGATAGCGACGCCATCCTGTGTTCGGACGGCGCAGCGGTGTACTCGACCTTTGCCAGGCAGCATGGCATTACCCATCGAGTCGTGCATGCCAAGACGGGACAGCGGGTACGCGAGGGGGCGTTCCATATCCAGCATGTGAATGCCTACCATAGCCGCTTGAAGCTTTGGATGGCTCGATTCCACGGGGTTGCCACCAAATACCTTGAAAACTATCTGGGGTGGCGACGGATGCTGGAGCGCTATCAGCAAACCATGCAGCCTTGCCACTGCTTGCAGGAGGCAGTGGGTCGTCCCTTGCAACACATTATTGGGACATAGCCTTTCTTTTGCCGCCGCGCGGGAGCGATGAATGAATCGCGGGCGTTGCGCGCGGCGTTGAGCTGCAAGGCGCCGCAGCGTGGCGCGGCTTGGCTTTTGGCCATGCCCGCGAAGGCATGCCGGGAGATGGGCTTGGCAAGGCCATGACGTGGTGATAGCATGGCCTTGGGTCAACAGTTCACCCAGGCGTCGCCGGCGATTTCGCCACGCTAAACCTGTCTTGGCAGCAATACCCTCTCTAAGCTTGGCTCGAACTCCGTGCCAGGCCGCAACGGCGACCGCGGCTGTCTCCCCCGACCTTGGCACGCAGACAGGATTCGAACCATGTCTCGCACGCTTTATCCTTTTTACAGCAGCGACATCTCCGCGCTGGCCCGCTCCTTGAAACAGCAATGGGCGGAGCAGACCGAGGCCCCCGGCCATCTGCAAATCCTCAATATGCTGGCCCGTTCCGCCGGTTTCCAGAATTTTCAGCATCTGCGCGCCGAGCACAACAGGCCTGCGCCTGCCGAGCCCCAGCCGGTTTCCGCCGCGACCTTGCGCTTGCTGCGCCATTTCGACGCCGCAGGCCGACTGATGCGCTGGCCGAAGAAGTTCAGCGAGCAGCGCGCCTGCTTATGGGCTTTATGGTCCGGTTTGCCGCGCGGCGAAGAGTGGGACGAGCCCGCCGTCAACCTGGCCATCCGCGCGCAAGAAGCGTTTGGCGATCATGTGTTGATCCGGCGCGAGCTGGTGGAAGGCGGCTGGATAAGCCGCACCGACGATTGCCGGCGCTATTGGCTGCTGGAGCCTGAGGCGCCGGAGGAAATGGCGGAGCTGATCGAGCAAGTGAGTCTGCGCCGCCCCCTCTCCCCAACCCCTCTCCCGCGAGGGGAGAGGGGCTAGCCGCCGCGCGGAGATTTACGCGAGGCTGGCGCCATAGCGGGTTGGCTTCGCCATGTCGGCGAGCGAGGGATTGCGTGGCTTGGAGGTGCGTCGGGATTCGCGGATAGGGCTTGAGGACTGGCCCGCGACAGGGCTGCTAGGGCTGGATTCGCGGGTGGGCTTGAGGGCTGATCCGGGCTAGGACTGCTAGGGCTGGGTTTATGGGGATGGCCTGGGGTCAACCCACGCGACGGGCTGACTCGGTGATTGAAACGTAAGCGGCACGTCTCCCCTCTCCCCTTGTGGGAGAGGGGCCGGGGGAGAGGGGGGATTACAAATACGGCTTCACCGCCGCTTCCAGCTTCTTCTCGTCCAGCTTGCCGGTCAGCGTCGTCGCGATCTTGCCGTTGCGATCCAGCACCAGCGTGTAGGGCAGGCCGCCGGTCTTGTTGCCCAGGCTGCGCATCAGCTCCAGCGTATCGTCGTTGCCCAGCAGGATGGGGTAAGCGATCTTCAGCTGCTTGACGAAGGGCTCCACCTGTTCCTTACTGTCCAGCGCCACGCCGACCACTTCCACGCCCTTGGGCGCCAGTTTTTTGCGCAGGCCGTTCAGCATGGGCATTTCTTCGCGGCAGGGGCCGCACCAGGTGGCCCAGAAGTTCAGCACGGTCACTTTGCCCTTGTAGGCGGACAGCGCGACCGGTTTGGCCGACAGGTCGGCGAAGCGGCTTTGCTCCAATGTGGGCGCGGCTTGCGAGGCCAAAGGCAGGGCGGCCAGCAGCAAGGAAACGAGGAAGCGTTTGGTGTTCATCTGCATATCCTGTGATGTCATTGGAATTGTCTTGTATTTCCGTCACTTGCGCTAAACGGAGGTGCTGCGAAAAATAAACTTTATGTTAAAATGTTCGATTGATTACTTTGCGGAGTGGGCATGTCTATCCTCGTCTGCGGGGCGCTCGCATACGATACCCTGTTCTCGTTTCATGGCCGATTCGACAGCCAGATCCTGCCGGATCAGCTGCACAAGATTTCGACCACCTTCCTCGCTCCGACGATGCGCCGCGAATTCGGCGGCATGGCGGGCAACATCGCCTACAGCCTGTGTTTGCTGGGCGAGAAGCCCATCGTGATGGGCGTGGTCGGCGAGGATTTCGAGCCGTATCGCCAGCACCTGAAACGGGTGGGCGTGGATGACCGCTTCATCCGCCTGATCCGCAAGCAGTATACCCCGCAATGCTTCGGCATTGCCGACAAGGACGGCAATCAGCTGATGGCCTTCCACCCGGGCGCGATGGATTTCGCCACCGAGAACCATGTGTCGGACATCCAGGACCCGATCGACCTGGCCATCCTGTCGCCGGGCGGGTATACCGCTTTCATCCAGCATTCGCGCGAGTTGGCCGCGGCGGGTATCCCGTTCATTTTCGATCCGGGCCAGGAGCTGCCGCTGCTGTCGAAAGACGAGATCCACGAGATCGTCGAACTGGCCAGCTATGTGGCGATCAACGATTACGAGAGCGAGCTGATGCGCGAACGCGCCGGCCTGACCGTGGACGACCTGCGCAAGAAAGTGAAGGCGCTGATCGTCACCCGCGGCTCCAAGGGCGCGGAAATCTATGTCGACGACACCATCCACCTGATTCCGCGCGTGCAGATGCCCATCAAGCCGGTAGACCCGATGGGTTGCGGCGACGCCTTCCGTGCCGGCCTGCTGTGGGGCATCAGCCGCGGCGTTGACTGGAAAGTGACCGGCCGTCTGGCCAATGTGATCGGCGCCATCAAGGTGACTTCGCATGGCTGCCAGAACCATTACTTCGACTGGGATTCGCTGAAGGACATCTATCTGCAAGCCTATGGCGAGGAGTGGCCGCTGTAAGCCATCGCTCATCCATTTCAAAGCGCCGCTTTTCGCGGCGCTTTTTGTTTGTCAAAAGCGCTCGCTATGATGAGAGTCCGGATCGCGTGGGAATCGGGGCGGGATAGCGGCATCGGGATTTCGCGGACGCAGGGCGTTTTGCTGCCGAACTCGCATCGGCAGGCGGTTTTCGCTTGGTTCGGCTCTTGAATATGCCAGCCGCCACCCCCACCATTAACCAATTCACTGTAAGCCTCTAGGGGAATCCATGTCACCCGTCCCGCATCTGGCCACCGCTCTCACCGCGCCGCTCTATGAACTGGAAAGCCGCATCCTGGCCGCCCAGCCGCAGATCGAGCACTGGTTCCGCAGCCAATGGCACGCCCACGCCACGCCGTTTTACGGTTCGGTGGATCTGCGCAACAGCGGCTTCAAGCTCGCGCCGGTGGACATGAATCTGTTTCCCGGCGGCCATAACAATCTGAACCCGGAATTCCTGCCGCTGGCGGTGCAAGCGGCGCAAAGCGCGGTGGACAAGGTCTGCCCGGAAGCGCGCAGCATCCTGCTGATTCCGGAAAACCATACCCGCAACACCTTCTACCTGCAAAATGTGGCCACGCTGGTGCACATCTTCGAACAGGCCGGCCTGAAAGTGCGTCTGGGTTCGCTGAACCCGGAAATCACCGAGCCAACCGAACTCGCCGCCGCCAATGGGGACAAGCTGACGCTGGAACCACTGGAGCGCCGCGGCAACCGCCTGGTGCTGGCCGATGGTTTCAACCCTTGCGTGGTGCTGCTCAACAATGATTTGTCCGGCGGCATTCCGGATATCCTCCAGAATCTGGAGCAGCAGCTGTTGCCGCCGCTGCACGCCGGCTGGGCCGTGCGCCGCAAGACGCATCACTTCGAAGCCTACAACAAGGTGTGCGACGACTTCGCGCGGCTGATCTCCATCGATCCGTGGACCATCAATCCTTATTTCGCCAGCTGCAATGGCCTGGACTTCCATGCCCGCACCGGCGAAGAGCAATTGGCAGAGACGGTGTCGCAGATGCTGGACAAGATCCGCCGCAAGTATCGCGAATACGGCATCGACAACGACCCCTTCGTCATCGTCAAGGCGGACGCCGGCACCTACGGCATGGGCGTGATGAGCGTGAAGAGCCCGGACGAAGTCATCGGCCTCAACCGCAAGGCGCGCAACAAGATGTCTGTGGTCAAGGAAGGCCTGGAAGTGTCCGAGGTGATCGTGCAAGAAGGCGTATACACCTTCGAAACGGTCAACGAGGCGGTGGCCGAGCCGGTGGTCTACATGATGGACCGCTATGTCATCGGCGGCTTCTATCGCGTGCATACCGGCCGCGGCATCGATGAAAACCTCAACGCGCCGGGCATGCACTTTGTGCCGCTGTCGTTCGAAACCCCATGTCTGCCGGACCGCAAAGGCTTGCCGGACTGCGCGCCCAACCGTTTCTACGCTTATGGCGTGATCTCGCGCCTGGCGCTGCTGGCGGCTTCGCTGGAGCTGGAAGCCACCGATCCGGACGCCGAATAACCCTGGAGCCTGATGATGCGCATCCTGTTCATTGCCGACCCGCTGGAACATTTCAAGATTTACAAAGACACCACCTTCGCGATGATGGAGGAGGCGCATCGCCGCGGCCACGCCGTCAGCTTCGCCGAGGCGCATCAGCTGTCGGTGGAGGGCGGCCGCCTGCTGGTGGACGCCTATGACCTGGCGGTCACCGACGAGCGCCCTCAGTGGTATCGCCTGGGGCAGAAGCAGCAGCTGCCGCTGACGTCGTTCAGCGCGGTGGTGATGCGCAAGGATCCGCCCTTCGACATGGAATACCTCTACGCCTCGCAGCTGTTCACGCTGGCCGAGGCGCAGGGCGTCAAAGTGTTCACCAGCGGCCAGGCCTTGCGCGATTTCAACGAAAAGCTGGCCATTCTGAACTTCCCGGAGCTGACCGCGCCGACGCTGATCACCGGCGAAGCGCACCGCCTGCGCGCCTTCGTCAAACAGCATCTGGACGTGATCTTCAAACCGCTGGACAGCATGGGCGGCGACAGCATTTTCCGGGTGAAGCCGGATGATCCCAATTTGTCGGTGATCATCGAAACCATCACTCTGCGCGGCAAGCGCACGGTGATGGCGCAACGCTATATTCCGGAAATCCGCGACGGCGACAAGCGCATCCTGGTGATAGACGGCGTGCCGGTCGATTACTGCCTGGCGCGCATCCCGGCGGCGGGCGAGACGCGCGGCAACCTGGCGGCCGGCGGCCGCGGCGAGGCGCGGCCCTTGAGCGCGCGCGACCGCGAGATCGCCGAGACGGTGGGGCCGGAGCTGAAGAAGCGCGGCATTCTGCTGGCGGGGCTGGATGTGATCGGCAATTACCTCACCGAGGTCAATGTCACCAGCCCGACCTGCTTCCGCGAGATCATGGACCAGACCGACATCAATGTCGCGGGCCTGTACATCGACGCGCTGGAGCGGCACTGCCAGCATTGAGCGCCTGGCCTGAGCGCTTGCGGTGCGCTACCATGCCGGTCTTTTGCGCAGTCGTCCTTGTCGGCCGGCTTATGGAGCGATGATGGGAAATATGGAAGAAAGCCCATACAAGGGCAAGACCGGGCTGACTCGCTTGATCAACGCCTTCGGCTATTCGCTGGATGGTTTGAAGGCGGCGTTCCGCCATGAGGACGCCTTCCGCCAGCTGGTATTGCTGGCGGTGGTGCTGATTCCGCTGGCTTTCATCGTGCATACGACGCCGTTGGCGCGCGCGCTGCTGGTGGCCAGCAGCCTGGCCACGCTGATTATCGAGCTGCTCAATTCCGCCATCGAGGCAGCGGTGGACCATACCTCGCTGGAGCGCCATCCCTTGGCCAAGCGCGCCAAGGATATGGGCAGCGCGGCGCAACTGTTGGGCCTGATCAATCTGGCCTCGGTGTGGGGCATCGTGTTGTTTGGTTGAGCTAATCAGCTTCCATCGAGACCACAAGGCCCTGTCGATGGACAGGGCCTTGTTCATTCCAGGGGCGAGTCCGGGCTATAGCCCCAAACGCAGAGTATTTCCGCGTAGGGATGCGCCACTGGCTTTCCGGCTTGGATAGCTTCGATTACATGGCATTGTTTTTCAGTCTGGAAGAGAAACTGCTGCCGCCGCCATGCTGTTCGTTGATGGCTGCTGCGCACCCGACTGCTGCGCCAAAGCCGCCAATGGCGCCGCCCAAAACCGCACCTCCAAGTGCCCCTAATCCGGCAGTCAAAGGACCGCCAGCGATTCCTGCCGCAGCGCCGCCTAGCGCTCCTGATACGGCGCCTCCCGCAACGGCGCCAACCAGGGTGCCTTTCGAACATTCACCGGGCAGGTTTGCTCCTCCACTCGCAAGGCTAATTTCACTGAACGTCATTTGGCGCATGTCAATCACTCCTTATTGTTTCGAGATTGTCTTTGCAATCGAACTTTGTCGCTTATCGCGCTGAATCGCTGGCTCCAGCAGTGGAAAAGAGCATAGAGAGAACCCAGAAAAAAGCTTAGAAGGAACGTTGACAGTATCTTCCGCAGATTCAGCTCTACGCCTTGCCATGTGAACAGGAGGAGGAGGAAAAGAAAGATCCAATAACCATATATGTGTATCGATTTGAATATCGAACGCAGGTTTTGAGGTGTTGAACCGTTCATTTTGTCCGCTCAATGCCAATGGCATTTTTAAAGTATAATTATTGATATTTTATGTCAATTAATTGGCATTGATATGTTGTTTTTTTGATATGTGGTTGGTTGCTTGGTTTTATAAGTTAATTAGTGCGATTGATTGTCTTTGCGGTAAATGTAGCCCGGATAGACGCGGATGCAGCCAGGCTCCTCGGCCACTTCGCCTTGTTCGCCCAGAAATTGCCAGCAGGCGTCGCGCGCGATCAGCGTGCGGTAGACCGGGCTGCCGGCGCGGTAGAACATCAGCCCCTGGCCGCGGAAGGCGTCCAGCGGCAGCAGCGGGCGCTGGCTGGCGGGAATCAGCATGGCGGTGGTGTGCGAGGCCATGTCGGCGATTTGCTCTCTGTCGGCGGCGGACAGGCCGATGAAGGCGATCAGGAAGGCGATGGGGAGGATCAGGTATTGCTGATCGGCCAGACTGAGCAACGTCAGGATGGCGGCTCCGGTAAACAGGAAGTGGCTGTTGATTTTCATGCGCGACGATCTCAAAAACAAAACGCCGCCGGCCGGACAGGGCTGCGCGTCCGGCATGCTGGGGCGGCGGGGCCGCCGATCATGCCCGGCGGCGAATGCCTTGCGATGATAGCGCAGGCGGCTTGTCTTAACGCAATAAAATCAATGGCTTGATCATGCTGTCGGCGTGGGGGCTTGCAAGGCGGGGCTGGGCGAACGCAGGCCAAAAACGCAACGATGGGCGCAAAAAAACCGCTCCGTGGAGCGGTTTCATTTGCGGGCTTTATGCCTCGTCGGCAGGCGCCGTTTCCTTGCCTTCCGGCGGCGCGATCTGCTCGGCGTAGCCGCATTCCTTCTGCGGGCACACCTTCTCGGTGCCGCGGCGCTTGGTGGTCTTGATCGTCAGGATCGGCCAGTTGCACTTAGGGCACGGTTCGGCGATCGGCGGGTTCCAGGTCGCGTATTTGCACTTCGGATAGGTGTTGCAGCTGTAGAACAGCTTGCCGTAGCGGCTCTTGCGCTCGATCAGCTGGCCGGTCTTGCATTCCGGGCAGGTGACGCCGGTTTCGCGCGGCTTTTCCAGGGGCTCGATGTGCTTGCACTTGGGGTAGTTGGCGCATCCGATGAACTTGCCGTAACGGCCTTTCTTGATGTGCAGCTCGCCGCCGCAATCGGGGCAGGAGCGGCCTTCTATCACCGTCGGCGCTTCGGCTTCCTCCGCCGCCTGCTCCGCGGTCTCGCCCATATTGCGGGTGTAATCGCAATCCGGGTAGCCGGTGCAGGCGATGAAGCGGCCGCGCTTGCCGAACTTGATCGATAGCGGCTTGCCGCACTTAGGGCAGTCCTCGTCCAGGCTCTCGGTGGTGACCTCGGCGCGGGAAATGCTTTCCTTCTCGTCGATCTGCTTCTTGAAGCCCTTCCAGAAGGTGTCCATCACCGGCACCCACTGGCGGCCGCCGTTGGCGATCTCGTCCAGCTGGTTTTCCAGCTTGGCGGTGAAGTTGTAGTCGACGTACTGGGCGAAGTGCTCGGTCAGGAACTTGTTGACGATGTCGCCGGTATCCGTGGGCAGGAAGCGCTTCTTGTCCAGGATCACGTATTCGCGGTCCTTCAACGTCGAGATGATGCTGGCGTAGGTGGACGGCCGGCCGATGCCGAACTCTTCCAGCGCCTTCACCAAGCTGGCTTCGGAGAAGCGCGGCGGCGGCTGGGTGAAGTGCTGCTCGCCGTACAGCTTGTCCACCGGCAGCTCTTCGCCTTCGGTCAGCAGCGGCAGCTTGGCGTTGTCTTCATCCTCGGCGTCGTCCACGTCCTCCTCGTACACGGCGAGGAAGCCGGCGAAGGTCTGCACCTGGCCGCTGGCGCGGAACACGCCTTCACCCATCGCGATGTCCACGCTGGTGGTGTCGAACTTGGCCGGCGCCATCTGACAGGCCAGCGTCCGTTTCCAGATCATGTCGTAGAGCTTGAACTGGTCGGTGGTCAGGAAGGGCTTCACCATTTCCGGCGTGCGCAGGATGGAGGTCGGACGGATGGCCTCGTGCGCTTCCTGGGCGTTCTTGGCCTTGCTCTTGTAGACGGCCGGGTTTTTCGGCAGGTAGTCGGCATCCCATTTCAGGCCGATGTAGCCGCGGATCTCTTCCACCGCCTCATTGGCCAGCGCCACCGAGTCGGTACGCATATAGGTGATCAGGCCGACCGTGCCCTGGCCGATGTCCATGCCCTCGTACAGCTGCTGGGCGGTGCGCATGGCGCGGTCGGTGGTCATGCCCAGTTTGCGCACGGCCTCCTGCTGCAGCGTCGAGGTGGTGAACGGCGCGGCCGGGCTGCGCGATTTCTTTTTCTTCTCGATGCTGCTGACCGTCGCCGGCAGGTTTTGCAGGCGGGACAGCACCGCAGCCTGTTCGGCTTCGTTGGGAATGTCGAACTGGTCCAGTTTCTTGCCGGCCAGTTGCGTCAGCTTGGCGCTGAACTTGGTGCGGCTCTTGTGGCTGTCCAGGTGGACCGACCAGTATTCCTGCTGCACGAAGGCCTTGATCTCGTTCTCGCGTTCGCAGATCAGGCGCAGCGCCGGGCTCTGCACGCGGCCGGCGGACAAGCCGCGGCGGATTTTCTTCCACAGCAGCGGCGACAGGTTGAAACCCACCAGATAGTCCAGGGCGCGGCGCGCCTGCTGGGCGTCCACCAGGTCCTGGGCGATGTCGCGCGGATTCTGGATGGCGTCCAGCACCGCGTTCTTGGTGATTTCGTGGAACACCACGCGCTGGGCGGTCTTGTCCTTCAGCAGCTTCTTGCTGTTGAGGATCTGCACCAGGTGCCAGGAGATGGCTTCGCCTTCGCGGTCCGGGTCAGTCGCCAGATAGACGTGGTCGGCTTCGCGCACCGCGCTGACGATGGCGTCAACGTGCTTGCTGTTGCGCGCGATCAGCTGGTACTTCATGGCGAAGTCTTTTTCCGGATCGACGGCGCCGTTCTTCGGCACCAGATCGCGCACGTGGCCGTAGGAGGCCAGGACTTCGAAGTCCGGACCCAGGTATTTTTTCAGTGTCTTCGCCTTCGACGGCGATTCGACGATCAAGAGGCTGGTGGGCATATTATCTTTTCAGCGAAATTCGGGGCCGGACGCGCCCGGCCGACACTTCTTGTTATATCCGTCAAACGAAACAAGAGCGCAAGGGCGCTCTTGATGCAAATAGGCAATTGACCAATCGGCGGCATGTTAAGCCGAGCGGTCGGGCCTGACAAGCTATTGCATGGTAGGCTCGCCATGCACCGCTTCCAACAGCGCCTCGCCCAGCAGTATGGGCAGTTCGGCCTGTTGCGCCCACAACACCATCAGCACCAGCAGCTTGGCGTTGTCCACGTCCAAGTCTTCCGGGTCCAGCTCCAGCAGACGGTCGATCACCATTTCACGCTGCGCCGGGCTGAGCGCGCCGTTGTCTTCCAGAAACTGGATCAGGCCGCGCACATCGGTCGGCAGATGCTCCAGTTCGCTGTCGGCGTAAAAGCGCAGGCCTTCGCCGTCGTCGGCGCCGAGATAAGGCTCGACGCTGGTTTCGCTGACGCTGTCCAGCCAGTCCAAAGCTTCGCCGATTTCGTCTTCCTCGAAACCGACGGCGTTCAGCTGGCGCGTCAGGGCGCTGCGGTCGCCAAAGGCGGCCGGGTCGCTGTATTGCTCGAATAAATAGGTGAGTACGTCAAACATCGGTCTTTTTCATCTGGAACGCCTAGCGTTCACGGTTGTGCCAGCCGCTGGAAACGGCCGCCCGGCAGGCTGGCCACCTGGCCGGATAGCTCAAGTTCGAGCAGCATCGCGTAAACCTCCCCAGGAGTCAACCCAAGCGTGCCGGCAAGCGACTCGGCCAACACCGGTTCCCAGCCCATGCCGGCCAGCAGCGGCGAGGCGGTTTCAGCGACGGCGGACGGCTCGGGGGCTATGCCTGAGGGCAGCCGGCCGATCTCGTCCAGCACATCGTCAACGGTTTCCGCCAGCCGGGCGCCGTCTTTGATCAGCCGGTGGCAGCCTCGCGCCTGGGCGTTGTGGATGCTGCCGGGTATCGCCATCACGTCGCGGTTGCTTTCCATCGCCAGCCGCGCGGTGATCAGGGAGCCGGACGCCGTGCTGGCTTCCACCACCAGGCAGCCGCGCGCCAGGCCGGCGATGATGCGGTTGCGGCGCGGAAAATGGCCGGCCAAGGGACCCATGCCCAGCGGAAACTCCGACAGGATCAGGCCTTCCGCCGCGATGCGGTGCGCCAGCTGGCGATTGGACGCCGGATAGACGCGGTCTATGCCAGTGCCTATCACCGCGATGGTGGAGGCCGGATGCGCCAGCGCGCCCTGATGCGCGGCGGCATCGATGCCGCTGGCCAGGCCGCTGACGATGGTGTAGCCGTGCGCGGCCAGGGCGGAGGCGAAGTCCTCGGCATTGCGTTTGCCCTGCGGCGTGGCGGCGCGGCTGCCCACCACGGCCAGCATGGGCTGGCTGAGCAGCTCGCGGCGGCCGCGGCCGAACAGCAGCGGCGGCGGCGTGTCGGATTCGGCCAGTTGCGGCGGGTAGTCGTCGTCCAAGAGCGTGATCAGGTGGCAGCCTTCGCCTTGGGCCCAAGCCTCGGCGGCGGAGACGGCTTCGGCCGCCGCTTGGTTCTGCAGGGCTTCGGCGGCTTCGCGGCCTATCAGTTTTTCGGTTTGCGCGGCGCGCGCGCCGGCGGCGGCTTCGGCCGAGCCGAAGGCCTGGATCAGCTTGAGAAAGCCGACCGGCCCGATGCCGGGCGTCAGCGTCAGTTGGAGCCAGGAGGAGGATGCGGTCATTCGTTTTGCGGCGTGGCGATCAGGTCGTTTACGTAAATGGCGCCGAGACTGTTCAGCACCAGCGCGTAGGATACCTTGTCGAAGACCCGGTAGACGAATAGCTGTCCCGCTTGCTCGGTCGGCAATTGGGCTTGCTTCTTTTTGCCGTGCGCGTCGGTCACCTCGATGGCGCCGCCTTTTTTGAAGATGCCGAACACCAGGCCCGGCTCCACGCCGTTGCGGGCGCCCAGGTTCAAGGCCACGGTGGAATATTGCGCGGCGGCGCCTATGCCTTGGTAAATCGAAATGATCTTGCCCTGCAGGTGGTCGGGGGCGGGATGGGGCGCATAGTTGATGAAGGAGGACTTGGGCGCGCGCACCAGGTAGTCGCCCACCAGTACCTCGCCGGCGACATTGCGAACTTGCAAGGTCTGGATGTCCGGCTTCAGTTTGTCCACCACCAGGTCGCCGCCGTAGACCGCCTCAACCCCCAGCGGCTCCTTGCTGTCCGGGTCCTGCAGCTGTTGGCCCAGCCGGTAGGCTTGCCAGCTGCCGGTCTCGCCGATGCCGCTGGCGTAGACGCGGTCGCCCTGGCTGATGCTGATTCTCTCGTCCGGGCCGGCGATCAGGCGCGGCGCGGCGGCGAACTGTTGCGGATCGACGATAAGCGGGCGGGCGAGAAAGGGTTCGATGGCGTCGGCGGGAATGCTGGAGATGGCCTGATCCAGGTCTTCCGGCCGGGCCTGCGGCGACAGCTTCACCTCGCGCATCGCGTCTGACGCCAGCGACAGGCGCGGCTGGCCGTTGACATAGTCCAGCTGCAGCGCGTCGCCGGGGTAGATCCAGTGCGGGTTGCGGACTTGGTTTTGGTTCATCCGCCACAGTTCCGGCCAGCGCCACGGACTTTGCAGATAGCGGCCGGAGATGCCCCATAAGGTGTCGCCGCTGACCACGGTATAGCGGGACGGCGCGTCCGGCTTGATCGTCAATTCATCGGAAAAGGCGGGAAAGGCCAGCCCCAGCGCCAGCGCAAGCGATATAATGCTTTTACGCATGGAAAGTGTCCCCATATAGGTAGCAGCCCGCGCGGGCATGAGGCCCGCGCCTAGAACGCGACCGCGTCAGCCGAGTATATTATTGGCAGGCTGACGGCATTACGACAAATGGAGCAGGTAAATAAGATGGCGCTGTTGAACATTTTGCATTATCCGGATGAGCGGCTGCACACGGTGGCGAAGCCGGTTGAGGCTTTCGACGCCGCATTGCAGCAGCAGATCGACGATATGTTCGAAACCATGTACGAAGCCAAGGGCATCGGCCTGGCGGCCACGCAGGTCGATTACCACCGCCGCCTGGTGGTGATGGACATCTCGGAAGAGCGCGACGAGCGCCGCGTGTTCATCAATCCGGAAATCGTCGAGAAAGACGGCGAAACCGTTTACGAAGAAGGCTGTCTGTCGGTGCCCGGCATCTACGACAAGGTCACTCGCGCCGAGCATGTCAAGGTGAAGGCGCAGGACCGCGACGGCAAGCCGTTCGAACTGGAGGCGGATGGCCTGCTGGCGATCTGCATTCAGCACGAGCTGGACCACCTGAACGGCGTGGTCTTCGTCGAGCGCCTGTCGCAGATGAAGCAGGCCCGCATCAAGACCAAGCTGAAAAAGCGCGAAAAGCAGAATATGTAATCATCCGGCCGCAGGGCCAGGATCAAGCGGCGCCGCGCGACGGCGCCGCTGTCGTTGTGGGGAGCACGCATGAAACTGATATTTGCCGGCACGCCGGAATTCGCCGCCGCCGCCTTGCGCGAGCTGATCGCCGCCGGGCATGAGATTCCGCTGGTGCTGACCCAGCCGGACCGTCCGGCCGGCCGCGGCATGAAGCTCAAGCCCAGCCCGGTGAAGGAAGTGGCGCTGGCGCATGGCCTGCGCGTGGAGCAGCCGGAAAAGCTGCGCGGCAACGCAGAGGCGCAGCAGATGCTGCGCGACATCGGCGCCGAGGTGATGGTGGTGGCCGCCTATGGCCTGATCCTGCCGCAAGACGTGCTGGAGATTCCCGCGCGCGGCTGCCTGAATATCCATGCCTCGCTGCTGCCGCGCTGGCGCGGCGCGGCGCCCATCCAGCGCGCCATCCTGGCGGGCGACACGGAAACCGGCATCACCATTATGCAGATGGATGTGGGCCTGGATACCGGCGATATGCTGAGCATCCATCCAGTGGCCATCGCCAGCGACGAAACCGCCGCCACGCTGCATGACAAGCTGGCCGCCTGCGGCGCGGCCGCCATCGTCGAGACGCTGGGCCGGCTGGACGCCATCGCGCCGCAAAAGCAGCCGGAAGAAGGCGTGACTTACGCCCACAAGCTGAGCAAGGCCGAGGCGGAGGTGAACTGGAACCTGCCGGCGGAAGAGGTGGCGCGCGCCATCCGCGCTTACAATCCGGCGCCGGGCGCCTTCACCACGCTTAACGGTGAGCCGCTGAAGCTGTGGCTGGCCAGCGCCGAGGCCGGCGCCGCCGAGCCGGGCGTGGTCGTGTCCGCCGATGCCGACGGCGTGCTGGTGGGCGCGGCGTCGGGCTTGGTGCGCATCGCCCAATTGCAGGCGGCGGGCGGCAAACGCTTGGCCGCGCGCGACTTCGTCGCCGGCAAGAGCCTGGCGGCGGGAACCCGGCTGGGCGTTTGACCCTCCAAGCATTTGATTAAGCGAAGATTGCGAGAGGGGAGCATGAACGACAACTGGCTGAAAACCACGGTGCTGATGGCGGCCATCATGGCCTTGTTCGCCTTGATCGGCGGCATGCTGGGCGGCAAGGGCGGCATGTTGCTGGCGCTGCTGTTCGGCGGCGGCATGAATGTGTTCGCCTGGTGGAATTCCGACCGCATGGTGCTGGCTATGTACAACGCGCAAGAGGTGGACGCCAATAGCGCGCCCGAATTCTACGGCATGGTGGCGGAGCTGGCGCAGCGCGCCGGCCTGCCGATGCCGCGCGTGTACGTGATCCATGAGGAGCAGCCCAACGCCTTCGCCACCGGCCGCAATCCGGAAAACGCCGCGGTGGCGGCCACCAGCGGCATCATGCGCATGCTCGACTACCGCGAGCTGCGCGGCGTGATGGCGCATGAGCTGGCGCATGTGAAGCACCGCGACACGCTGATCTCCACCGTTTCCGCCACTATGGCCGGCGCCATTTCCGCCTTGGCCAACTTCGCCATGTTCTTCGGCGGCCGCGATGAAAACGGCCAGCCGGTGGGCCTGCTGCCGCGCCTGGCGGTGGCTTTTCTCGCCCCGGTGGCGGCCAGCTTGATCCAGATGGCGATTTCGCGCGCGCGCGAATTCGAGGCCGACCGCGGCGGCGCCGAGATTTCCGGCGATCCCTTGGCCTTGGCGGCCGCGCTGCAGAAGATCGAGTATTACGCCCAGGGCATCACGATGCCCACCGCCGAGGCGCATCCGGAAACGGCGCAGATGATGATCATCAACCCGCTGTCCGGCGGAGGCGGCGTCGGCGACCTGTTCCGCACCCACCCGCACACTGAAGAACGCATCGCCCGCTTGAACGACATGGCGCGCGGCGTGTACTGAAACGATTATATTGGTATCAAACCCCGGCCAGTCCCGCGCGGACTGGCTTTGCTTTATCGAAAGACATTCCATGCATCAGATCCAGCAACTGGCCGCCGACATTCTGGGACGCGTCGAAGCCGGCGCCACGTTGACCGACTCGCTCGCCGAAGCGCAGCGCAGCCACGGCAAGCTCACGCCGCAGGAAAAGGGCGCCTTGCAAGACCTCAGCTACGGCAGCTTGCGCCATCTGGGCGTGTTGAACCATTGCCTGCGCCAACTGGTGCCCAAGCCGCTGCCGGAGCCGCAACTGGAACGCCTGCTGCTGGTGGCCTTGTACCAGCTGCAACATACCCGTGCCGCGCCCTACGCGGTGGTGAATGAGGCGGTCACCTCGGCCGCCGGCATTGCCCGCGGCAAGTTCAAGGGCCTGGTCAACGGCGTGCTGCGCAACTTCCAGCGCCGCCGCGAGGAAATCCTGGCCGCGGCCGCGAAAGACGCGATCGCCTCGGCCAACCATCCCGACTGGTGGGTGGCCAAGCTGAAGCTGGCCTATCCCGAGCAATGGGAGCAGGCGCTGGCGGCCAGCAACAGCCATCCGCCGCTGACCTTGCGCGTCAACCGCCGCATGGGCTCCGTAGACGGCTATCTGGCCAAGCTGGAAGCGGCGGGCCATCCGGCCTTGGCGCTGGGCGGCGACGCCGTGCAACTGGTGAAGCCGGTGGCGGTGCGCGAGCTGCCGGGCTTCGAAGACGGCGAAGTCTCGGTGCAGGACGAAGGCGCGCAGCGCGCCGCGCATTGGCTGGATCTCAAGCCCGGCATGCGGGTGCTGGACGCCTGCGCCGCGCCGGGCGGCAAGTCTGGCCACATGCTGGAGCTGGCCAATATCGAGCTGACGGCGCTGGACATCGACGCGGCCCGCCTGTCGCGGGTGGCGGATAATCTGGAGCGGCTGGGCCTGACCGCCGAGCTGCGCGAAGCCGACGCCGCCAAGCCGGACGCGTGGTGGGACGGCAAGCCCTTCGACCGCATTCTGGCCGACGTGCCATGCTCGGCCTCCGGCGTGGCGCGCCGCCATCCGGATATCAAATGGCTGCGCCGGCCGGGCGATTTCGCCGCCCTGGGCCGGCAGCAGGCGGCGATGGCGGACGCGTTGTGGCCGCTGCTCGCCAGCGGGGGCAAAATGCTATACGCTACCTGCTCGATTTTTCCGGAAGAAAACCGCCAGCAATTGGAGAGCTTCCTCAGGCGCCATCCCGATGCGGCCTGCCTGAAAGAGGAGCAACTGCTGCCCTGTGAGCGACATGACGGCTTCTATTACGCGTTGCTTGAAAAACATTAGCCTGGCGTTGGCCTTGCTGTGCTGCCTGTTCACGGCGGCGCAGGCCGACACCATCGCCTCGCGCCGCGCCGAGGCGGAAGTGATGGCCGACGGCACGCTGTCGGTCAGCACGCGCTTTCAGACCCGGCTCACCCCCAGCCTCAGCGACGCGCTGCAGCAGGGGGTGGTGTTGAGTTTCCGGCTGGAATTCCAGCTGACCAAACCCAGAACCACCGCCTATTACTTGTCGCTGAAGGAATGGTTTGATCCGCATGCCCAGCTGAGCTTCAAGCTCAGCTATCAGCCGCTGACCAGCCGCTACCGCGTCAGCATCGGCAGCCTGTCCAATTACTATTCCACGCTGCGCGAAGCTTTGGCCGCCATCGGCGCGATCCAGGGCTGGCGCGTGCTGAACAACGGCACGCTGGACCCGAAAAAGCCCGGCCAGGTGGCGGGGCAAGTGCGGCTGCTGCTGGATATCAGCGAACTGCCCAAACCGTTCCAGATGAACGCGCTCGGCTCCGATGACTGGAGCTTGCAGTCCGATTGGACGCGGCTGGAAGTCAAGGACGCCAATTGATGCGCTACGCCACCATCGCCCTGGCCACGGTCGGCACCATCCTGCTGTATCTGCTGGCCATCGCCACCGGCAACGCGTCCAAGCTTAACGATTACTACTGGTGGGTGTTCGGCCTGAACAGCCTGCTGCTGTTCTCCCTGCTCACCGTGGTGGGGCGGCAGCTGTGGCGCTTGCGCCAGCGGGTGAAAAACCGGGTGTTCGGCGCCAAGCTGACGCAGCGTCTGGCGCTGATGTTCGCCGGCGTGGCGCTGGTGCCAGGCTTGCTGGTGTTCACCGTGTCGGCGCAGTTTCTCACCCGCAGCATCGAGAGCTGGTTCGACGTGCCGGTGGAGGCCGCGTTGGACCGCGGCCTGGTATTGGGCCGCAATTCGCTCAATTACGTGCTGGAGGATGTGGCGCGCAAGGGCCAGTTGGTGAAGGACGAGGCGGAAACCTTGTCAGACAGCCGCTTGCCGGTGCGCCTGGAGCGCTTGCGCGAGCAGCTGGGGCTGAAGGAGATCGCCGTATTCAGCCGCGGCAGCGGCCAGTTGCTGGCTTTCGCCAGCAGTCCGGGCCGGCCCTTGCCCATGGCCTTGCCGCGCGAGGCCTTGAAGACGGTCAAGAGCCAGCAGCCGGTGAAAAGCATAGAAAACGACGTCAGCAGCGATCTGCAATTGCGCGTGCTGCTGGCCTATAGCGTGGCGAACGATTCCAGCCGGGTATTGCAGCTGATCCAGGCCGCGCCGGGCGACATTAGCCGCGATGCCGAGCAGATTGAAAGCGCGCGCTCCAAATACCGGCAATTGCTGCTGGCGCGGCAAGGCTTGCGCACCTTCTACATGCTGACGCTGGCCCTGGCGGTGCTGTTGGCGCTGACCGCCGCGCTGGCGGTGGCCTTGTTCCTGTCCGAGCGGCTGTCCGCGCCGCTGTCCGAGCTGGCCGCCGGCACCCGCGCGGTGGCGCAGGGCGACTTTTCCAAGCGCCATCCGGTGTATCGCCGCGACGAATTGGGCATGCTGACCACCTTGTTCAACCGCATGACCCAGCAACTGGATGAGGCGCGGCAGGTGGCGGACCGCAGCCGCGGCGAGCTGGAGGGCGGCAAGCTGTATCTGGAAAGCATTTTGGCCAACTTGTCGGCCGGGGTGCTCGCCTTTGGCCGCGACTGGCAGATCCGCGCCGCCAATACCAGCGCCTCGCGGATTTTGGGCGTGGAATTCGGACATTTGGCCGAACATCGCTTTCCGGATTGGCCCCAGGTGATGCCGGCGGTGGCGCCGCTGGTGGAAGCCACGCTGGAGCATACCGACAGCGATGTGGAC
Source organism: Chromobacterium sp. IIBBL 290-4 (assembly GCF_024207115.1). Taxonomy (NCBI): domain Bacteria; kingdom Pseudomonadati; phylum Pseudomonadota; class Betaproteobacteria; order Neisseriales; family Chromobacteriaceae; genus Chromobacterium; species Chromobacterium sp. IIBBL 290-4. Next base: position 1,098,817 of record NZ_CP100128.1, on the reverse strand, counting down.
AGCGACTGGCAGTCGCAACTGAGCTATCAGACCGCGCAGGGGGAACGCACGCTGCTGGTGCGCGGCGCGAAGCTGCCGGAGCACTCCAGCGACGGCTATGTGCTGGTGTTCGACGATATCACCGAACTGGCCCGCGCCCAGCGCGACGCGGCCTGGGGCGAGGTGGCCAAGCGGCTGGCGCATGAGATCCGCAATCCGCTCACCCCCATCCAGCTGTCAGCCGAAAGGCTGGCGATGAAACTCGCCGACAAGCTGGAAGGCCCGGATGCCGACATGCTGAAACGGGCCACCGACACCATCATCAAACAGGTGGGCGCGCTCAAGGGCATGGTAGAGGCTTTCCGCGATTATGCCCGCGCGCCGCGGATCAAACTGGTGAAACTTGACCTCAATCAGGTGATTCGCGAGGTCATGACTCTTTACGAATCCAATCCTGCTGTTAAGATTGCGCTGGAAGAGGAACCGCTGATGATCATGGGCGATGCCGCTCTGCTGCGCCAGGTGTTGCACAACCTGCTGCAGAACGCGCAGGATGCAGTCCTTGACGTTGGCATCCCGATGATTCAAATTAGCAGCCGACAAGAAGAAGGAAACGCGCTCGTTAGCGTCGAGGACAATGGCGCGGGCTTCGGCCCGGACATCCTCCGGCGCGCGTTCGAGCCCTATGTGACCAGTAAAGCCAAGGGGACCGGTCTGGGTCTGGCCGTGGTCAAGAAGATTATGGAAGAGCACCATGGTCAGGTAATACTGGGCAACGCCGAACAGCAAGGCGCGCGCGTCCTTCTTACCCTGCCATTGCTGGAGGCCTAATGCGTAGCAGCGATATTTTGATTGTGGACGACGAGATCGGTATCCGAGAACTGCTCTCTGAAATCTTGCAGGACGAAGGTTATACCGTAGCCTTGGCGGAAAACGCCGAGGTGGCCAGGCAATTGCGCAACCAGACGCGTCCCGCGCTGGTGCTGCTCGACATCTGGATGCCGGATTGCGACGGCGTGACCCTGCTGAAGGAGTGGGCCAAGTCCGGCTTGCTCAATATGCCGGTGGTGATGATGTCCGGCCACGCCAGCATCGACACTGCGGTGGAAGCCACCCGCATCGGCGCATTCGACTTCCTGGAGAAGCCGATCGCGCTGCAGAAGTTGCTCACCACCGTTCAGCGCGCGCTGAAATACGGCGATATGCAAGCCAATACCTCGCTGAACCTGGACAAACTGGGCCGCAGCGAGCCTATTCAGGAACTGAAGCGCCAGCTGGAACGGGTGGCCAAGGTCAAGTCGCCGGTGCTGCTGACCGGCGAGTCCGGCTCCGGCTTCGAACTGGTGGCGCGCTTTTTCCACCAGGGCAATACCCCGTGGGTGACGCCGGCCAAGCTGGAGCAACTGGCCGACGCGCCCTTGGAGCTGCTGCAGAAAGCCAATAACGGCGTGCTCTACCTGCCGGAAATCGGCCAATACAGCCGCCGGGTGCAGCAGGGCCTGCTGTTCCTGCTGTCCAAGCTGGATCGCTTCAATGTGCGCCTGCTCTGTTCCTGCAGCCGGCCGCTGCAGGAGCTGCTGGTGGACCCGGAGTGCGACAACCGGCTGCTGACCGCGCTGTCCAGCGTGATCGTGCCGATTCCGCCGCTGCGCGAGCATTCGGAAGACATCACCTTCATCGCCGAGCAGATTCTGGTGGAGCTGGTGGAATCCAAGCAGGTGCCGACGCGCAAGCTGACCACCGCCGCGCTGAACGCCATGCGCCAGTACGACTGGCCGGGCAATCTGGAACAGCTGCGCAGCATCATCAAGAGCCTGGCGCTGACGGCCGAGTCGGATGAAGTGGACGCCGCCGAAGTCAACAAGGTGTTGGCCCAGTTCCGCCATGAAAAACCGGTGGAGGAGTCGGGCTTCGACTTCAACATCCCGCTGCGCGAATTGCGCGAGCAGCTGGAGCGGCGCTATTTCGAGTACCACATCTCGCTGGAAAACGGCAATATGAGCCGGGTGGCGCAGAAGGTGGGCCTGGAACGCACGCACTTGTACCGCAAGCTCAAGCAGCTGGGCATCAAGTTCGCCCGCAAGGTGGCGGAGGAGTAAGGCAATACGCCTGATGCCGCGTTGCGGTAATGTTGGGTTTCGCTTTGCTCAGCCCAAGCTACGAGGCGCGCCTTGTCCCGGGTGTTTGGTACGGACGCCATCGCTTATCGACGCCAGCCTCAAGGCTGGCGTTTCGCATTTGGAGCATCACATGGAATTCGAGCGCGATCTCGACGACGAGGCGCTGCTGCGTTACAGCCGCCATATTCTGCTGCCGGAAATCGACATCGCCGGCCAGCGCAGGCTGCAGGCGTCGCGGGCGCTGATTGTCGGGGCCGGCGGCCTGGGTTCGCCGGTGGCCTTGTATCTGGCCAGCGCCGGGGTAGGCCGCATCAGCATCGTCGATGACGACACGGTGGAACTGTCCAATTTGCAGCGGCAGATCGCCCACGATACCGCCAGCCTGAAGCAGGGCAAGGCCGCTTCCGCCTCGCGGCGCATGCTGGCCTTGAATCCGTCCATCGAGGTCCGGCCCTTGGCCGAGCGTCTGTCCGGCGACCGCTTGCTGGAAGAGGCGGCGGCGCATGATCTGGTGCTCGATTGCAGCGATAATTTCGCCACCCGCCACGCGGTCAACCGCGCCTGCGTGGCGGCGCGGGTGCCGCTGGTGTCCGGCGCGGCGGTGCGCTTCTCCGGCCAGCTGGCGGTGTTCGACAGCCGCGATGCCGCTTCGCCGTGTTACCACTGTCTGTTTCCGGACGAGGGCGAGGCCAATGACGGCCCGTGCTCGACTTTCGGCGTGCTGTCGCCGCTGGTGGGGGTGATAGGCAGCCTGCAGGCGGCGGAGGCGGTCAAGCTGCTTGCCGGCATCGCGCCGGCTTTGGGCAAGCTGACCTTGTATGACGCGCTGGGCGGCAGCTTCAAGCAGATCCGCGTGCCGCGGGATCCAGCTTGTCCGGTGTGCGGGGGATTGTAGGGCGGAAGCCCGGCTTGCCGGGCGTTCCGCCTAGTAGGGTTTATTCTATTTGGCAGGCCTCGTGCCTGATCATCGGCGTTCCAGCCGCAAGCATCACATGCTACCGCCGAGTCTGATTGCATTGGGGTCAAGCATCGTGGGCATAGGTTTTTTGCTCGACATTGTGAACATGTCAGGAATTGAACTTGTGGGCCAGCTACGGAGAAACTGCCGAGGCCATTACAGTTTCTGCAATAGTTGGGAAAGCTGCGTTCGAACTCTTCTCGATCCATGTCGGCCTCCCGCATGTTAGATATCAAGTGGAATATAGAACACGTGGATGAGATGGTGTTTGTCCAGAGGCTTCCTAACTCAACTTGGTCAGCGCGGCTTGGCTTCGCCATCCCCGAGATTCACTCTAAGCGGTTTGGGTAATTTTATCAGGAGGTAAGCGCATCGCGGGTATGGCCTGCAGGCCAACCCGCGCTACGAGAGGGGGCTTAGAGGCGGAACGCCCCTGATTCCCTCGCGCCGCTACGCTTGCCGCGCTCGGTCAGGGGCTTCCGCCCTACGGCATGGATTACAGCTGCTGCTCGATCAGCTTGCGCACTTCGGCAAAGTTCATCACCCCGACGTAGCGCTTGATGATGTTGCCTTGCTTGTCGATCAGGAAGGTGGTGGGCGCCAGCTGGATGTCGCCGAAGGCCTTGGCCGTTTCGCCCTGGGTGTCCAGCGCGACGAAGAAGGGCAGCTGGTTCTTGGCGACGAAGCTTTGCACGTAGTTGGGCGGATCGTAGCTCATCGCCACCGCCACCACGTTAAGCCCCTTGCCGGCGTATTCTTGGTGCAGCTTTTTGATTTCCGGCATTTCCTCGACGCAGCCCGGGCAACTGGTGGCCCAGAAATTCACCAGCACCACCTTGCCTTTCAGTGCCGAGGTGGTGGTGGTGACGCCGCTCAGCGAGGTGAGCTTCACCTCCGGCGCGGGATTTCTCGAGAACAGCAGCGCGTAGGCGATGCCGGCCACGGCCAGCAGCGCCAGCGCGATGATCAAACCCTTCTTCATATTCCTATCCCGTGATGCGGTGCAGAGATCAGACCGCGTAGGCGGCCATCTGTTCCAGCTGTTCCTTCAAAGCGCCTTCCAGCGCGAGGGCCTTGTTCTGCTTGGCGTCGAAAATCACGAAGGTGACATCGGCCTCGGCCACGACCTTGCCGTTGGCCTCTTGCAGCACGCGCTGATGGATCACCGCGCTGCGGTTGCCTATGGACTTGACGCCGGTTTCGATCAGCAGCTCGTCGCCCATCAGCGCCGGTTGGCGATAGTCGATATTGATGTTGACAACCGCCAGCGCCAGACCGGATTTCAGAAAGTTGTCCAGGTTGCCTTGCGCCTCGAACAGGCTCCAGCGGGCTTCTTCCAGGAATTCCAGATAACGCGCGTTGTTGACGTGGCCAAACAGGTCCAGATGGTAGCCGCGAACCTTGATGCGAGTGTGATGCGCCATGTGTTTCCCCTCTTGGTGGTAGACAGCGTTAGTCGGCGCCGCCGTCGAGGTCGAGCGGCGAGAAGGCCTCGCGCTCGAGCGGCTCTTCGGCCAGATCGGTCAGCACCGGATGGATTTCCAGCTTGAACCATTGCTGGAACAAATTGGGCGTGAGCTTCTGCGGCCACAGGCTGGCGTCTTCGCACCAGTCGGCCAGCTCGGCTTCGAACAGCTGACGGTAGCGCGACAACACGAAATCGCGCGCGCTGTCGTAGTCGTCGGCTGCCGGAATCAGCATCGCATTGCAGTCCGCGCCCAGCATCTCCAGCGTCAGCTGCGGGTCGATGCCGCCGGGCAGGCTTTTGAGCCAGGCGAGAAACGGGCCCTGCGGGCGCAGCAGCGCCAGGCTGCGGTTGACTTCAAACATGATGCTTCCTTTCGGGCGGCGGACAAAGTGAATGGGCTTGATTCTACAGGAGCCGGCGGTGCCCGGCCCATCGCCGGCGCGTATTTCACATGTCCGTCGGCCAAGGTCAGTGACTCGACAAGAGATTGTCTCGGGTGAAGACGAATTTCTGGCTCAGGCGCAGCGAGGGGTAGCGTCCCGACAAGCCCGGCGGGAAAGGCGCGAAAGGCGAGGAGAGTTCGACCACGCGCTGCGCGGCCTCGTCCAGCACTTGGCTGCCGGAGGAGCGCGACACCCGCATGCCTTGCAGATTGCCGTCGGCGCTCAGCGTCACCTCCAGGGTGACCGAACCGTGCAGGCCCTGGCGTTTGGCTTCGGCCGGATAGTTCAAATTGCCTATCTTTTCGACCTTCAGGCGCCAGTCGGCCTGATAGCGGGCCCAGACATAGCCGCGCGCGGTGTCGCCCAGGCGGTTGCCGTCGCGGCCGGTTTCCTGGTTGCTGTCGATGGCGGCATTGTCGCCGGCCCTGGACAGCGCGCCGACCTGCGCCAGCAGCGAGCCGGTGTTGATATTGGATGGCGTCGGCGCGGCGACGGCGGGCGCGGGTTCGGAACGGGTAATGGGCCGCGCCGGCTGCGGCTCGCGTCCGGGTTCGACGGATTCGGTTTTTTCCTGGCGTTGCGGCGCGCTGCGGCTGAGCAGCTGTTTGGGGGCGGCGGTATTGCCGGAGCCTTGGTTGTCGCTATCCGCCAGCCTTTCCACTTTGGGCGGGGCGGGCGCGGGCTGGCGCTGCAATCGGATGCTGATCTGGTCATCGTTGGCCGGCGCTATCGGCGGGGCGGAAAAGCGGATGCCGGCAAGGCTGAGCAGGGAGAGGTGCAGCAATAGCGACACGCCGGCCATCAGCCACAGGGTGGCGTTGCTGGATGGAGAGGGGCGGGGTCGGTGCTGAAGGTCTGCCATGGCGTATTCCGGACTTTGCCGGAGTGTAGCATGTTCCCGGCGCGAAAACGCCGCGGCGGGGCGCGGCGTTCGGCTCGGTTTCGCGGCTTACTTTTCCAGCAGGCTGCGCAGCATCCAGGCGGTTTTTTCGTGCACTTGCAGGCGCTGGGTCAAGAGGTCGGCTGTCGGCTCGTCGCCGGCGCGCTCCACCACCGGAAACACGCTGCGGGCAGTGCGGCACAGGGTTTCGTGGCCTTCCACCAGCTGGCGGATCATGTCGTCGGCCTTGGGCACGCCGGAGGCTTCCGGAATGGCGGTCAGGCGGGCGTAGTCGGCATAGCTGCCTGGCGCGTAGTGGCCCAGCGCGCGGATGCGCTCGGCGACGGCGTCCACCGCCAGCGACAGCTCGTTGTACTGGGTTTCGAACATCAGGTGCAGGGTGTTGAACATCGGCCCGGTCACGTTCCAGTGGAAGTTGTGGGTCTTCAGGTACAGGGTATAGCTGTCCGCCAGCAGGCGAGACAGGCCATGGGCGATTTCCTGGCGGTCTTGCTCATTGATGCCGATATCCATATCTAAGCTCCAGTTTGCGGCGGTGCTGCCTGGCCGCGTTTTGAACTACACTCTCCGTTTTTGACGGAAAATGGCGATGAAACCCTGGTTGACCTGCCGCGACGGCGCGGTGCGGCTGACCCTGCATGTCCAGCCCGGCGCGAAGAAAACCGAGCCGGCCGGCGAGCATGGCGATTGCCTGAAGATCAGGCTAGCGGCCCCGCCGGTGGACGGCAAGGCCAACGCCGCTTTGCTGGCTTGGCTGGCGGACCGCTTTGATGTGGCCAAGCGCGATGTCGTTTTGCTCAGCGGCGACAAGAACCGCCACAAGGTGGTGGAAATCGCCTGCGCGCTGGATGAAGCCGCGGTGCTGGGCTTGTTTCAGCTTCAGTGAAGCCGGCGGTCGGTCGGCTGCGTTTCGTCCACCCGGCTATACTCGCCTTCGATGATGTCGCTGCCGCCATTCTGGCCGGCCGGACCCATGGGGCCCATCGGGCCGGCGGCGCGGCCGCCCAGCGAGATGTCCGGTCCCTTGAAGGGCAATAGCAGCAAGATGGCGAACACGTCGCTCAACAAGCCGGGCAGCAGGAACAGCAAGCCCGCCAGCGCATAGCGCAGCGGCCACAGCAGAGAGTACAGCGAGACCTTGTCGCCCTGGCGCATCACGCTGCCCAGCGTCAGCAAGGCGCCGAGCTTCTGGTTGCGCAGCATCCACAGGCCCAGCAAGGACGATAGCATCACCAGCAGGAAGACGGCGAAACCGCCGATGCGGCCGGCCAGCGCCACCAGGGTGGCGATTTCGGCGAAAGGGTAGAGCAGCAACAGCAAAGGGAGTGCGCGCATCTTGAATTCTTTTCCATCTGAACAATGTTTACTGGTGATCAGCAACGCGCCGGACGCGGATAGCGCCGCCCGGCTGGCCGAGGCCTTGGTGGCCGAGCGCCTGGCCGCCTGCGTCAACATCCTGGCGCCGTGCCGCTCAGTGTACCGCTGGCAGGGCCGGGTGGAACAGGCGGAGGAGGTGCCGCTGCTGATCAAAACCACCGAGGGCGTTTATCCGGCGCTAGAGGCGCGGCTGACGGCGCTGCATCCTTATGATGTGCCGGAAATCGTCGCCCTGCCGCTATCGCGCGGTTTGCCCGCTTACTTGAGATGGGTATCGGAGCAGACGCTTTCAAGCGCCGATGGCGGATAAATTCGCCAGCGGGTAGGACAAGGCCTCCGGGCGCGCGTTCCCGGCTGTAACAGCATACGATAATTTTTTTGCGTAACAGCTTGACTGGACTGAAGGGTTTCATTATAGTTGCGAGCTCTCGTTGGGTCGTTAGCTCAGTTGGTAGAGCAGCGGACTTTTAATCCGTTGGTCGCAGGTTCGAGTCCCGCACGACCCACCAGAGAAAACTTGATAGAATAGCAGCATGTCCCGGACGGGTCGTTAGCTCAGTTGGTAGAGCAGCGGACTCTTAATCCGTAGGTCGAGTGTTCGAGTCACTCACGACCCACCATCCTCAAGACATGCGCGCCGTACCTTGTGCGGGTCGTTAGCTCAGTTGGTAGAGCAGCGGACTTTTAATCCGTTGGTCGCAGGTTCGAGTCCCGCACGACCCACCAGTCAAGTTTGCCTCGCAGTTCCGTGCAGTTTCGGGATGGGTCGTTAGCTCAGTTGGTAGAGCAGCGGACTCTTAATCCGTAGGTCGAGTGTTCGAGTCACTCACGACCCACCAGCCCTCCTGCACACACTCCGCATTGCGTTACGATGGGTCGTTAGCTCAGCTGGTAGAGCAGCGGACTCTTAATCCGTAGGTCGAAAGTTCGAATCTTTCACGACCCACCATCCCTCAAATGCGCAGAACCCTCGGGTCGTTAGCTCAGTTGGTAGAGCAGCGGACTTTTAATCCGTTGGTCGCAGGTTCGAGTCCCGCACGACCCACCAGAATTTTGCATCAGGCCTGGCTTTACGCCGGGCCTTTTGCTTTTCCCTCTCCGAAACGCGCTTCCTTTTGGCATGAAATGGCCTCCGCGACCGTTTTCATTGGCCATTTGACCTGTTCATTGCAAATAGAAATCGTTATCATAATCATTTGCATCGCTGCGCGATGCTTGCAAGACAGGAAAAGAATATGAGCGCTGTTGCCGAAACTACCCGCACCCAGGATCTGAAAGCCCGCACCCACGCCACCCACGACCAGCTGGATCAGCGCATCATGGCCAACCAGCCCTTCGCCAGCCGCGATAACTACGCGCGCTTCCTGGATGCGCAATACCGCTTTCTGCGCGATGCCGACGCGCTGTACGACAACCCGGAACTGGCCAAGCTGTTCCCGGACCTGGCCGAGCGCCGCCGCTATGTCAGCATCGCCGCCGACATGGGCGATCTGGGCCGCGCGCTGCCGCAACTGGCCGAGGCGCCGATCAGCAGCCAGCTGGACGTGGCCACCGCCATGGGCTGGCTCTACGTGGTGGAGGGCTCCAAGCTCGGCGCAGCCATCCTGTACAAGCTGGCCAACAAGCTGGGTCTGGATGAGAAGTTCGGCGCCCGCCACTTGGCCGGCCATCCGGATGGCCGCGCCCGCCATTGGCGCGCCTTCACTTCGGCGCTGGATGGCCTGATGCTGGACGAGGAATCGGAAGCCCGCGTCACTGCCGGGGCCGTATCCGCCTTCGCCTGCATGAACGCGCATCTGGATCAGGTGTACGCTTGAACGAAGCCCGTCATCCCGCCGTGCGCTGGCTGTATCTGGCGGGCGGCTGCCTGATGGTGGCCTTGGGCGTGATCGGCGCCGTGTTGCCGGTGATGCCCACCACCATCTTCCTGATTCTGGCGCTGGCTTGTTTCAGCAAGTCGTCGCCGCGGCTGGAAGCCAAGCTGCTGGCGCATCCCAAGTACGGTCCGGGCCTCAGGCGCTGGCGCGAGCAGCGCGTGGTGCCGGTCAAGGCCAAGTGCTTCGCCGCTTTCGGCATGGGGATAGGCTTTGTCGCCTTGCTGCTGTCCCGGCCGCCGCACTGGGTGCCGTGGCTGGTGGCCGCGATCGAGCTGTCTGTGCTGGTGTATTTGCTGAGCCGGCCTTCGCGGCCGGCCTAGCCTTAGCGGACGACCAGCGTCATGTGTTCGGCGATCGGCCCCAGCGCCAGCGCCGGCAGATAGGTCAGCGCCGTCACCAGCACGATGGTGGCGATCAGCAGCAGCACAAACATCGGGCCGTGGCTGGGCAGGGTGCCGGCGCCGGGGGCGCGGCGCGGTTTGCCGGCCAGCGAGCCGGCCAGCGCCAGCACCGGCACGATCACGCCGTAACGGCCAAACCACATGGCGATGGCCAGCATGATGTTGTAGAACGGCGTGTTGGCCGACAATCCGCCGAAGCCGCTGCCATTATTGTTGGCACCGGAGGTGTAGGCATACAGCACTTCGCTCAGGCCATGGGCGCCGGGATTGCCGAGTCCGGCCAAGCCGGCGGCGGTGCTGACGCTGATCGCCGACTGCACCAGAATCAGAATCGGCACCAAGAGCAGCACGATGGCCATCATCTTGGTTTCGAACGCCTCTATCTTCTTGCCCAGATACTCCGGCGCGCGGCCTATCATCAGGCCGACGATGAACACCACCAGAATGGCGTGGATCACGATGCTGTAGATGCCGGCGCCGGGGCCGCCGAACACCACTTCGCCGGTCTGCATCAACACCATCGGCACCATGCCGCCTATCGGCATGAAGGAATCGTGCATGGCGTTGACCGCGCCGTCGCCGGAACTGGTGGTCACCGCCGCGAACAGGCCAGAGCCGGCGGCGCCGAAACGGACCTCCTTGCCTTCCATATTGCCGCCGGTCTGATGCGGGCCGAAGGCCTGATCCACCATGTGGGCAGGCAGCAGCGGATTGCCCATCTGTTCCTGGTTCATGCACACCGCCACGCCCAGCGTCATCATCAAGCTCATCGCTGCGACGATGGTCCAGCCCTGGCGCGTGTCGCCGACCATGCGGCCGAAGGTGTAGCACAGGCCAGCGGGCAGGATCAGCAGCGTCAGCATTTCCAGGAAATTGCTCAGCGGCGTCGGGTTTTCATAAGGGTGGGCGGAGTTGGCGTTGAAGAAGCCGCCGCCGTCGCCGCTCATGATCTTGATCGGCTCTTGCGAGGCGACCGGTCCCAAGGCGAGGAACTGCTGCTTGCTGCTCAGTTGCTGCATCTGCGGCTGGCCATGTGCATCCTTCACCGGATTGCCGGCCTTGTCCAATAGCGGCACGCTGTAATGGGTAGTATCCAGCGTGTGGGCGTTAATGCCCGCGCTCAAGGTTTGCGGCATGCCTTGCTGGACGAAGATCATCGCCAGCGCGAAAGACAGCGGCAGCAAAATGTAAAGCGTGGCGCGGGTCAGGTCCACCCAGACATTGCCCAGCGTTTTGCCGCTCTGGCGGGTGAGGCCGCGCACCAGCGCCATCATCACGGCGATGCCGCTGGCTGCGGACAGGAAGCTTTGCACATTGATGCCCATCATCTGCGACAGATGGCTGAGGGTGGTTTCGCCGGCATAACCCTGCCAGCTGGTGTTGCTGACGAAGCTGACGGTGGTGTTGAAGGCGGTGTCGGGGCCGACGGCGCCGAAGGCTTGGGGATTGAAAGGCAGCCAGGCTTGCCAGCGTTGCAGAAAATAGAGGAAGAGCGCGCCGATGAGTTGGAACAATAGCAGATGGATGGCATAGCGTTTCCAGTCCATCTCCTCTCCCGGGTCCACCGCCGCCAAACGGTATAAGCGCCGCTCCAGCCAACGGCCGGGACGGCCCAACAGCGGCGGTTGGCCCTCCATCGCCCGCTGCATATAGATGCCGGCCGGTTTGATCAGCGCCAGCAATACCAGCAGGAAGGGCAGATATTGCCAAAGTGCGTGTATCAGCATGTCTTCTCTCGCATTCACGGAAGTTTGGGCGGGGAGGGGCTAGGCCTTCCCCTTTTCGGCCCTCACTGTAGGCAAGCCGATATCAAAGTCCGCTAAGAATGTGGCGAGGCGATGTAAGAATGTCATCAATAGGCGGGATGCCGCATAATCGCGCTATCTTGCATAGCAAAGGGGACTCGCGATGAAGATCGCATTGAGAGGGGCCGCGCTGTTGGCGGCGCTGGCGGGCGCTTCGGCGTGGGCGCAAACCGCGGATGAGCAATTGCTGTCCGCGCAAATGGCATTCCAGCAGGCGCAAGGTCAGGATCGGTCGACTGAGGCCAAGGTCAAGGAGGCGGAGAGCGCCAAGCAATTGGCGGAGCAGCGCCTGGCGGGCGCGCAGGCCGCGCTGGACAAGGCTACTGCCGATCTTGCCGCAGCCAACGCGGCGCGCGATGCGGCCCAGCAAACGCTGAAGCAGGCGACGGACAGCCTGAATCAGGCGTGGCAGCGCAAGGACAGCGGCCAGTAGTCCAGGGGCGGCCCAGCGGCGGCGGAGGGTTTCCGCCACGCCGGAACGGACAGGCCGGTGTCGTCCTCGCGCCGTGGCGGCGGGACTTGTCCGGCCATCCAGCTGGTCAGTCGTTGACGCCGTATTCGGCGCGATAGGCGCGCACCGCGTCCAGGTGGGCGGCCAGTTCCGGGCTGTGCTCCAGGAAGCCCAGCAGGTCTTTCAGCGTGGCGATGGCTACCACCGGCAGGCCATGTTGCTGCGCCACTTCCTGCACGGCGGACAGTTCGCCCTGGCCGCGCTCCATGCGGTCCAGCGCGATGGCCACGCCGGCCGGTTCGGCGCCGGCGGCGCGGATCAGCTGCACCGATTCGCGCACCGAGGTGCCGGCGGAGATCACATCGTCTATGATCAGCACCTTGCCCTTCAGCGGCGCGCCGACCAGGGTGCCGCCTTCGCCGTGGTCCTTGGCTTCTTTGCGGTTGTAGGCGAAGGGCACGTTGCGGCCTTGTTCGGCCAGCGCCATGCCGGCGGCGGCGGCCAGGATGATGCCTTTATAGGCGGGGCCGAACAGCATGTCGAACTCGACGCCGCTCGCCTGGATGGATTGGGCGTAGAAGCGCGACAGCTTCAGCGTGGACAGGCCGTCGTTGAACAGACCGGCATTGAAGAAGTACGGCGACTTGCGGCCGGCCTTGGTGATGAACTCGCCAAACTTCAAAACTTGCATGTCCAGCGCAAAACGAATGAAATCCTGACGGAAATCGCTCATCATTCCTCCTTCTTGAATCGTTAACTGTTTGAACGGCTGAAAAAATCGCCGCAAGCATAGCACGGGAGACACCATGCTTCGTATCGTTTCCGCCAACCTGAACGGCATCCGCTCGGCCGATAAAAAGGGTTTCTTCGATTGGCTGGCCACCATCCAGGCCGATTTTGTCTGCGTGCAGGAGCTGAAAGCGCAGGCCGGCGACCTGTCGGACCGGATGCGCAATCCGGACGGCCTGGCCGGCTATTTCCATTATGCGGAGAAAAAAGGCTATAGCGGCGTCGGCGTCTATACCCGCCATCAGCCGGATGCGGTGGTGGAAGGGCTGGGCGTGGACTGGATCGACGCCGAGGGCCGTTTCCTGCAGCTGGATTTCGGCAAGCTGTCGGTGATCTCGCTGTATCTGCCGTCCGGCTCCAGCAGCGACGAGCGCCAGCAGGTGAAGTTCGACTTTCTGGACGTGTTCATGCCGCACCTGGAAAAGCTGAAAGCGGAAGGCCGCGACATCGTTATCTGCGGCGACTGGAACATCGCTCACAACGAGATCGACCTGAAAAACTGGAAGGGCAATCTGAAGAATTCCGGCTTCCTGCCGGAAGAGCGCGCCTGGATGACCGACTTGCTGGGCCGCGTCGGCTGGCGCGACGTCTGGCGCAATCTGTACCCGGAGGCGCCCGGCTACACCTGGTGGAGCAACCGCGGCCAAGCATACGCCAAGGATGTGGGCTGGCGCATCGATTACCACATCGTCACGCCGTCGTTGATGGAGTTGGCCGAATCGTCCAGCGTCTACAAGGATGAAAAGTTCTCCGACCACGCGCCGCTGATCGTCGATTACCGCCGGCCCCTGTGATGTGGGACGACGATGATGTCGTATTGCTGACGGCGCCGGGCTGGGGCAATTCCGGCGACGCGCATTGGCAGAGCCGCTGGGAGCTGACCTACCCTTTGGCGCGTCGGGTTGTGCAGCAGGATTGGCTGTATCCGGCGCGAGAGGCGTGGGTGGCGGGCTTGTCCGCCGCTATAGCCGATATTCCCGGCCGGCTGGTCATCGCCGCGCACAGCCTGGGCTGCCATGCGACGGTGGCCTGGCTGCTGCAGGCGTCTCTGGCGGAGCAGCGCCGGGTGAAGGGCGTGTTGCTGGTCGCGCCGCCGGCTTTGCCTATCTTGCCGGAAACCGCCCGCGCCGGCGGCGAGCTGCCCGAGGGCGCGCCCTTGCCGGATTTCGCCGGTTTCGAGGCGGCTTATCCGCATACGCTGCCAGTGCCTGCCATCGTCGCCGCCAGCCAGGACGATCCCTATTGCGGCTTGGCCGAGGCGAAACGGATGGCCGAAGCCTGGGGCGCGCAGTTTTGCGACGCCGGCCGCTGCGGCCATATGGGCAGCCTGGCGGGACTGGGCAGTTGGCCGACGGGACAAAGCCTGCTGCAGCGATTGATTCTAGGGTAGGGCGGAAGCCCGGTTTTACCGGGCGTTCCGCCATGGCTGGGCACGGAGCGGGATAGCACATGATGGAGGATGGCCCCGCAGGCGGGGCATCCGCCCTACGAGCGATTTGAGCACAATGGCGGGTCGCTGACCGACAGCGGGTCCGCGGCGGCGGTCGCGCCGCGGAAACGGCCCGGTAGGACCTAAGCCCGCTCGTGGGCGTTCCGCCTCAGATTGTTGACAAACCACCCCTCTCCCGCAATAGGCGAAGGGCTTGCAATGCCTTCAGCGCTCTAGCGGCCGCGCCGGGTCGCTGCACCATTCGCTCCAGGAGCCGGGATACAGCCGGCTGCCTGGGAATCCCGCGATTTCCATCGCCAGCAGGTTCTGGCAGGCGGTGACGCCGGAGCCGCATTGATGGACGATGGCGGCGGGATCGAAATCTTCGCCCAGCAAGGCCAGCCACTCCGCGCGCAGCTGCTCGGCCGGCTTGTAGCGCTGGCCGGCGTCCAGATTGTTCATGAAGAAGCGGTTGACCGCGCCGGGAATGTGGCCGCCGACCGGATCTATGGTTTCGCCTATGCCGTGAAAGCGCTCATTGCTGCGCGCGTCCACCACCGTGAACGCCTTGGCGTCCAGATTGGCCAGCACCGCGTCGGCGTCTACCGAGCCGGCCAATGAGGCGCGAATGGGAAAGCGGCGCGAACGTCGCGTCGGCGTTTCCGCGTCGATAGGCAAACCGGCTTCCTGCCAGGCCTTCAGACCGCCGTCCAAGACCGCCACCTTGTCGTGCCCCAGCCAGCGCAGCAGCCACCAGGCGCGCGCGGCGTATTGGCCGGCGCCGTCGTCGTAAGCGACGACTTGCGTGTTTTCATCCACGCCCAGCGCGCCCAGATCCACGGCCAACCGTTGGCCATCCGGCAGCGGGTGGCGGCCGTTGCGGCCATTCTTGCTCGACGACAAGTGGTAATCCAGATGCAGGTAGTGCGCGCCGGGAATGTGTCCGGCGGCATGGGCGGCGTGGCCGTAGTCGGCGTTGTCCAGCTGGAAACGGCAATCCAGCACGATGCAATCGGCGCGGCCCAGTGCGGCGAGCTGCGCGGCGGAAATCAGCGTGTTGTACATGATGTGTGAATCCGGGCGAGGCAAAGCCCCAGCCTAACGGCTGCGCGTGTCGTCTGGCAAGTATGCTAGAACGTTAACATTGATCATTCGAATAGAGACTATATAAGAGTATGCTGTCCAGTATCCATGCTGTGAAGCATGGATGAATAAATCTAAAACAGACTGTGAATCGGGGAAGTTTATGTTAAATGCGTTTAATATCAGCCAGCGGATCTTATTGCTGGCGGGAAGCCTGCTGTTGGCTTTGTTCTTGGTGGGCGGCGGCGCCTGGTGGGTCATGGATGGCGTTCAGCATGAGCTGAAAACCTTGTTCGCCGACAAGATCGCTTTCCGCCACCAGCTGGACAGCATGCAGCGGACGATGATGCAGATCCGCCAGGATGAGAAGAACATCTTCATCAGCATCGGCAATCCGGCCAATACCGATCAAAGCATCCAGACCAACAAACAGGCGCTGGATCAGAGCATCGCCAAGCTGCGCCAGCAGACTACCCAGGCCAAAGGGATGGCGATGGCGGCGGATCATCAGGCCGAGTTCGACGGCGTGCTGACCGGTCTGGACGGCTACGCTCAGGGCATGGCCGATCTATACGGCAAGATCGAGAAAGGCCAGATCACCGCGGCCAATGTCGGCGACGCCGGCATCATTCCGTTCAAACCCAAGCTGTACGCGGCCAGAGACGCGCTGAAAAAAATGACCGAGCTGGCCGACAATACGGCGAAAGACGCCGAGGACACCATGATGGCGTCGATGCAGCGGACGATCCAGCTCTTGGCGACGGTATTGGTGTTGTCGCTGGGCGTCGGCGCGGGGCTCGCCTGGGTGATCTCCCGTTCCATCACCAAGCCGCTGGACTCCATGCAGGAGCGGATGCGCCATGCGGCGGAGAACAACGACCTGACGGTGACGATAGAGCAGAACGGCCGCGACGAAGTCAGCGAAACCGGCCGCGCGCTGGCGCAATTGCTGGGCAATCTGCGCGGCTTCATCGAACGCACCCGCCAGGACTCCGCGCAGGTCAATGATACGGCGGCGTCCTTGTCCGGCGTGTCGCAGCGCATCGCCGAAGCTTCGCGCCAGCAGACCGACGCCTCGTCCTCCACAGCCGCGGCGGTGGAAGAGATGACGGTCAGCATCAATCTGGTGGCCGAGCACGCCGCGGAAATGGCCAGCGAAGCCAAGAGCAGCATGCAGGAAGCGGTCGGCGGCAGCCAGGTGGCCGGCGAGGCGGCGCGCGAGATGAGCGAAATCGCGCGGGTGATAGGTGAGTCGGAAACCATCATCGACAGCCTGAACCAACGCTCTGATGAAATCGGCAATATCGTCGAAGTGATTCACGACATCGCCGAGCAGACCAATTTATTGGCCTTGAACGCGGCCATCGAGGCGGCGCGCGCCGGCGAAATGGGTCGCGGTTTTGCCGTGGTGGCGGACGAGGTCAGAAAACTGGCCGAACGCACGGCACAGGCCACCGGCGAGATTTCCGGCAAGATCCAAGCCGTGCAGGGCGATACCGCAACGGCGGTGGCCAGCATGCGCGAGGCGGCGGAAAGGGTGGACAGCGGCGTGAAGCTCAGCAGCCAGGTCACCGCCCGGCTGGAGCAGATCCAGACCTTGTCGGCCAGCTTGCTGGACAAGACCAGCGAGATCGCCTCGGCCATGCGCGAGCAGGGCACGGCCAGCAACGAGGCGGCGCGCAGCGTGGAGCGCATCGCCAGCATGGGCGTGGAAAACGGCCAATCGGTGGAGGCCTCGTCCGGCATGGCGCAGCAGCTGTCGCAGCTGGCGCATGGGCTGGATCAGGCCATCAGCCGCTTCCGCACCGCTTGATTCAGACGGCTAGTGCGGCGCGCAATTGCGCGGCCAGATCCGCCCGGCCGTGATCGGCGCCTTCGCGGCGCGGCGCGGCCCAGATCGGGCTGGGGAAGTGCGCGTCGTCGGCGAAGCGCGGAATCACGTGCCAATGCAGGTGCGGCACCATATTGCCGAGGCTGGCCAGATTGATCTTGGCCGGCCGCATCACGGCGCGCAGGGCGCTTTCGGTGCGGTAGACCCAGTCCATCAAGTGGGCGCGGTCGGCGGGCGCGAGGTCGGTCATTTCGGCCACGTGCGTTTTCCAGATCACGCGGCAAAAGCCGGGATAGCCGGCCTCGTCCACCAGCAGCACTTGAAGCTTGTCATCCTGGTACAGCGTGTCGCCCTTGGGGCTCTGACACAATTCGCAAGTCATGTTTGTCGCCTTCTCGATACTATCTGCCGATTCTACGCCGGTAGCCGCTCCGGGGGCCGCGCGGCGCGTCTGTTATACTGACAAAAGCCGCCGGCTGCATGCGGGCATGCCGGCGCGCATTCCGAAAACATAATCCGCTCGGGAAACATCGTGAGTTTCGTCAACAGTCTCCTCGTCATCGCCATCTTGATCGCCACCAGCGCCTTCTTCTCGGTATCCGAAATTTCGCTGGCCGCCGCGCGCAAGATCAAGCTCCGGCAGCTGGTGGAGGAAGGCAATACCAACGCCGAGCGGGTGCTGGAGCTGCAAGAGCAGCCCGGCCATTTCTTCACCGTGGTGCAGATCGGCCTCAACGCCGTCGCCATCCTCGCCGGCATTCTGGGCGAGGCGGCGTTCACGCCTTACTTCGCCACGCTGCTGCATCTGATCACGCCGGGTGACTGGGTGGAGCATTTGAGCTTCATCCTGTCCTTCGCCAGCGTCACGGCCTTGTTCGTATTGTTCGCCGACCTGATGCCCAAGCGGCTGGGCATGGTGGCGCCGGAGCGCGTCGCCTTGCTGGTGGTGCGGCCGATGATGTTCTGCGTGGCCTTGTTCCGCCCGCTGGTGTGGCTGTTCAACGGCCTCGCCAATGTGTTTTTCCGCATGTTCGGCGTGCCCACCGCACGGCCGGAAGACCTGACCCCGGCCGATCTGCTGGCAATGATGGACGCCGGCGCCGAGGCCGGCGTGCTGCAGCAGAGAGAGCACCATCTGATCGAGAACGTGTTCGAGCTGGAAAGCCGCACCGTGCCGTCGTCGATGACCGGCCGCGACAGCATCATCTATTTCACGCTGCAGGAAGACGAGACCAGCATCAAGCAGAAGATCGCCGGCCATCCGCATACCAAGTTTCTGGTCTGCGACGGCGTGGTGGACGCGGTGGTCGGCTATGTCGATTCCAAGGACATCCTGATGCGATTGGTGAATCAGCAAAGCCTGTCGATCAAGCATGAGCTGACGATACGCAATGTGCTGATCGTGCCGGACTCGCTGACGCTGTCCGAGCTGCTGGAGCGCTTCAAGGCCTCGCGCGAGGATTTCGCGGTGGTGATGAACGAATACGCGCTGGTGGTGGGCGTGATCACGCTCAATGACCTGATGAGCACCGTGATGGGCGACTTGGTCAGCCAGTTTCAGGAAGAGCAGATCGTCCGCCGCGACGACCACTCCTGGCTGGTGGACGGCGCGACGCCGGTGGAGGACGTGCTGCGGGCGCTGGATATCGACGCCTTCCCCGACGACGAGAACTATGAAACGGTGGCCGGCTTCATGATGTATATGCTGCGCCGCATTCCCAAGCGCACCGACAGCGTGGAGTTCGAAGGCTACAAGTTCGAGGTGGTGGACATCGACAATTACCGCATCGACCAATTGCTGGTGACGCTGATTCCGCCGGTAGCGGCCAGCGAAGAGTCTGCGCGTTGACGATATTACGATTGGTTACACCCGCTTACACATGGCTCACAGACCGGGTAAGGCAGCCTGCCTAAGATGATTTCAAGGAAGCGGCTCGCAGCAGCCGCAGACTGCAACCCAAGCCTCGGATTCTGGAGATGACCATGAAAAAACTGACCGCCCTTCTCGTTGCCGCCGCGCTCGGCCTGACCTCTGTCGCCAGCTACGCCGCCGACGTTTCCGCCCCGGCCGCGAAAGCCGCCGCTCCGGCCAAGCATCATAAGCATCACAAGAAGCACCACCCGAAGAAGGCCAGCTCCGCCCCGGCCTCGCAAAAGGCGCAATCGGCCAAGAAGCACGCCAAGCATCATCACCATCACAAGAAGCATCACCACGCCAAGAAGGCCGCTTGAGGCCCTGGTCAACCCGGGATGTGAGAGAAGGAGGCGCAAGCCTCCTTTTTTATTTTCAGCATGCTCATTAACTGTACTAAATGACAGACGGGAAATTCTTTTCTTGTATTCCATCGTGGATATTCGATGCTGATACCAATGTAATACCACATGATATTTTCATGTCGGCGATTGCAGTGCTTGAAAGCAAACGGCTGTTTCATCGAACAAGAGGAGAACCACCATGCTGCATTTTCCGTTGTCGCGCGCCTTGTTGGCCATCGGCGCCGCGTTCGTGTTGACCCAGGCGGTTTACGCCGCGCCGAGCTGCTCGCCGTGGAGCGGCAGCCAAGTTTACAACGCCGGCGATTACGCCACTTTCAGCGGCAAGACCTGGCGCGCCAGCTGGTGGACCCAGGGCGAGCAGCCGGGCAGCAGCCAGTGGGGCGCCTGGCAGGAACGTCCGGCCAGCGAGTGTACGCCGGGCACGCCTAGCGATCCCAGCCAGCCGGGCAACGGCGTGCCGCCGGAGCCGACGCCTACCGTAGGCCGCAACGTGGGTTCGTACTTTACCCAGTGGGGCATTTACGATCGCAACTACAAGGTATTCAATCTGTCTCAGTCCGGCGGCGCCAAACAGCTTACTTTCTTGAATTACGCCTTCGGCAATGTCTACGCCAACGGCCAGTGCGGCATGGTGACCAAGGCGGAGAACGGCAATGGCGACGGCGGCGACGCCTGGGCGGATTATCAGCGCTCCTTCGCCGCCAACGAATCGGTGGACGGCAAGGGCGACAATTGGAACGATCCGCTGCGCGGCAACTTCAACCAATTGCGCAAGCTCAAGCTGGCCAACCCGCAGCTGAAGGTGCTGATTTCCTTGGGCGGCTGGACCTGGTCCAAGAATTTCGGCCAATTCGCCGCCACTGACGCCAGCCGCAAAACACTGGTCAGTTCATGCATCGACCTCTATATCAAGGGCAATCTGCCGCTGGGTGAAAGCGCTGGCGGCCAAGGCGCGGCGCTAGGCGTGTTCGACGGCTTCGACATCGATTGGGAATACCCGGGCGGCGGCGGCCTGCCGACCAATACCGTCGATCCCAACGACAAGCAGAACTTCACCTTGCTGATGGCCGAGTTCCGCAACCAGCTCAACGCGCTGTCCACCGCCAACAAGCGCCGCTACTACCTGACGGCGGCCATCGGTTCCGGCGTGGACAAGATCCGCAATACCGAGCCAGACAAATACAGCGGCTATCTCGACTGGATCAACGTGATGAGCTACGACTTCCATGGCGGTTGGGAAGCCAAGGGACCGACCAACTTCCAATCCAACCTCTACCGCGATCCGGCCGCGCCGGTGACCGGCGATCAAGTCTATTACGACGTAGACGACGCGGTGCAAACGCTGGTCAAGGCCGGGGTGCCGCGCGCCAAGATCAACGTCGGCCTGCCGTTCTACGGACGCGGCTGGACCGGCGTGGCGGCGGGCGCGAACGGCGATGGCTTGTATCAAGTGGCGACGGGGCCGGCCAAGGGCACGTATGAGCAGGGCATCGAGGACTACCGCGTGCTGGTGAACCGCAACGCCAAGCAGTTCAACAGCCCGGTAGCCAAGCAGCTGTGGACTTACGATGGCAACGAGTTCTGGAGTTACGATGATCCGGCCACCATCCGCGGCAAGCTGGACTATGTCCGCTCGCAGCAGCTTGGCGGCGTGTTCAGCTGGTCCCTGGACGGCGACGATGCCCAGGCGACGCTGCTGAAGACCAGCGCCGAAGTAAGGCAGGACGCGGCGACGGCGGCCAGGCTGCGTGCGGCGGCCAAGGCCAAGGCAGCCAAGAAGCAGTAAGCTCAGGCATATGAAAACGGCGGGATATCCCGCCGTTTTTCATTTCCCGCGCGACGGGCTCACAGCTCTGCGGCGGGCAACACGAGCAGCGGTTTGGGCGTGGCGCTGGTGTGGCTCCAGGCGGCATTGAAGTGATCGACCACCTGTTCCGCGCTGAGGGTGAAGGCGCTGATTGTGGTGTGGCCGTCGGCGATGACTGTGACTTGAAAGCCGCGCGATATAGCGTTGCGCAAGGTACTGTCTACGCAGAAGTCAGTGAGGGCGCCGCCTATCCATAGCTTGCTCGCCTCATGGGCAGTCAGCGCTGCAGTCAGATTGGTGTCGCAGAAGCTGTCGTTAAAGCGTTTGGAAACTACCTCGTCGCCGGCTTGGCGATCCAGCTTGGGATGCAGCTGCCAGGCATCGGAGCCATGCGGCAGGTCGCCCCCCTCATGCTGGATGAAAATAACCGGAATGCCGCGCTGGCGCGCTTTGGCGATGGCGAGGTTGAGCTTGTCGAGCACGCTGTCGAGCCGGGCGGCGCGGATGTCGCCTTCCACGACGCCGACTTGGACATCGATGATCAGCAGGGCGGTGTCAGCCATGGTTTTCTCCTGAGTGGGTGCGGCCGTCAGGCGGAGCCTGCGGCATGAAATCTTCATTCAGCGCTTGCGGGTTCAGCACATGGGAGGCATCGCCGTCGAAAAAGCGGACCGCGTTGCGGTAGGCGATGTCCAGATACTGGCGGTAGCTGGCTTCCTCGGCATAGCCCAGGTGCGGGGTGCACAGCACATTGGGACGGTTCAGCAGTGGATGCTCAGGCTGATAGATGGGCTCTCGCTCGAATACGTCCAAGGCGGCGAAGCCGGGGCGGCCGGCGTCCAGGGCCGCTTCCAGCGCGCCCGGCGCGATCAGCTCGGCGCGGCTGATATTGACCAGCAGGGCGGTCGGTTTCATCGCCAGCAGATCCGCCTGTGTCACATTGCCTTCTGTGGCGGGAAGCAGCCGTTGATGCAGGCTGAGCGCATCGGACTCGGCGAAAAAGGCCTCGCGGCAGGCCGCCGCGCGGTAGCCCAGCGCCAAGGCCTCTGCGCGGGCGCGTTCGCTGCCCCATACCAGAATTTCCATGCCGAAGGCGCGGCCGAAGCCGGCTACCAGCTTGCCTATCTTGCCGAAACCCAGAATCCCCAGCGTCTGGCCGCGCACCGCCTGGCCTATCGGCCCCTGCCAATGGCCGGCGCGCAGGCTGGCCAGGTTTTCCGCCAGCCGCCGCCGCGCCGCCATGATCAGCAGCCAGGCCAATTCCGCCGGCGCATGCGGCGAACCGCTGCCTTCCACCACCGCCACGCCGGCGCGGCTGCAGGCATCGATATCGATATTGCGGGCCAGCTTGCCAGTCTGGCTGATCAGCTTGAGATGGGGCATCTGCGCGAGCAAGTCCGCATCCACCTGGGTGCGTTCGCGGATCAGGATCAGGGCGCGGGCTTCGGCCAGCTGTCGCTTGCCGTCCGGCATGCGGGACAAGTCGCCCAGGCTTTTGCAGGGGTGTCGAGGGTCGGTCTGGAGCAGCGCGGCGGCGTTCTGGTAATCGTCGGGAATCAGAATAAAAGAAGGCATGTGGGCCGTCCGGCTGGAAATTCCTATTCTAACCAAATGGCATGTTCATGGCGAGCCCTGCTCCGTCGTGGCCGCCGGCGCCGCCCAGCAAACCTGGTTGCGGCCAGCCTGCTTGGCCGCGTACATGGCCTGGTCGGCGCGCGCCACCGCCGCTTCCAGCGTTTCCGGCGGCAGCCATTGGCATATGCCTATGCTGATGGTTACCGTCAGTTTGCGGCCTTGGTCCAGCAAGACCGCATGGCGAGACACGATTTGCCGCAGCCGCTGCGCCAGCGCGTCGTCCTCGCCGTGGCTGGTGGCCAGCACCACGAATTCTTCGCCGCCCCAGCGGATCAGCATATCGTTGCCGCGCAATTGCGAATGCACCAGCTCGGCGATTTCGCGCAGCACCTGGTCGCCGGTCTGGTGGCCGTATTCGTCGTTGACGCGCTTGAAATGGTCGATGTCCAGCACCAGGAGCTGCGGCTGGGCGTCGATGCGTTTGCAGTGGCGCAGCCAGTCGCTCAGGAGGTCATAAAAAGCCAGGCGGTTGAGGCAGCCGGTCAAGGGGTCGGTGGTGGCCAGCGACTGCAGCTTTTCCTCGTGGCGCTGCAAGGTGATCAGCACGGCCAGCATCACCAGCAGCAGCACGGCGCTGTTGACGGCGAGGTTGGCGCGCATGGTCGAGTCCAGCTCGCTCAAGGCCTGGGTTTCATCCTGCTCCACCACCAGATGCCAGCTCAGTTTGGCCAGATAGCGGCTGGTCAGCAAAAAGCGATGGCCGTCGCGCAGAAAGTCTATGGTTTGCGGCGTGGTATCGCCGGCCAGGATGCGCGGCGACAGCGCTTTCAGCTCCGGCAGGTCGGCCAGGCTGGCGCTTTGCCGGTTCGCATGGCTGGACAGCAAGATGCGGCCGGTCTTGTCGACGAAGTAAATGCGGCGCTGAAAACGGGCTTCATATTCCGCCAGCCGCTGCCGCAACTGTTCCAGTCTGAGGCCGACGCCCAGTATGCCCAGCAGTTTGCCGTCGCCGCCCAGCAGGCGGTAATTGATGAAGACGGTATTGGCGCCGCCGTTGGTCATGTCGCGGTCCAGATTGATCTGGTAATCGGTCGACATGCGGATGCTGCGGAAATACCAGCCATCGTCCGGGTCTTGCTCTGACACGGTCTTCAGCACGCCGCCGCCATAGTAGTAGCGGCGGCTGCGCTCGGAGACCAGGAAACTGCCGCTGACGCCGTCGTGGCCATCGAAGCCGCGCAGATAGCGGCTGATGCGCTTGGGGTCGGTTTCGCCCTCTTGCAGCCAGTCTTGCAGAAAGCTGTCGCGCGCCATCAGCTCGGCGAGCGATAGCGGCCGCAGGATGCGGCGGTCGATCTCGGAAAAAATGGTGTCGCCGGACAGCGGCAGGCTTTGGTCGACCAGATTGCGCCGCAAATCCTCGCGGCTTTGGCGGTAGTACAGCGCCGCGTTGACGGCGGCGCCGATCAACAGCAGCGCGGCGATGAGGAGGGCCAGGCGGTAGCGGGCGAAAAGGCGGAACACGGACTTCCTTCCCGGAAGAATTATCTGAACGCTCTATGAAAATAGAATGTTATCCGCGCCGCGTCAGCCTGAAGCTTGCGTTCAGCCGCGCAAGGGCATGGCCAGGTAGCGGAAATCAGGCTCGTCCGGCGCGGTGATCAGCACGCCGCGCATGCCGCGGGCGAAGCCGAAATGCAGTTGCTCCGCCTTTTGCGATTGCAGCACGTCTTGCAGATAAGCCAGATTGAAGCTGGCCTCCAGCGGCTCGCCTTGCCAATCCAGCGGCAGATGCTCTTCCGCCAGCTCCCGCTCGGCATTGCGGCAGCGCAGCGCCAACTGGCCGGGACGGATCGCCAGCTCCAGTTGGCGGAACTTGGCGTGGGCCAGCACCGCCACGCGCTGCACGGCTTCCAGCATCGCTTGCCGCGGGAGCGACAGCTCGCAGTCATGGCTGTCGGGCAACAGACGCAGATAGTCCGGCGCGCGGGCATCCACCAGTTTGCAGCGCAGCACGGTGTCGTTCAGGCGGCAAGCCAGTTGCCGGGCGCCAAACTCCAGCGCGAGCGGCTGATCCTGATCCAGCAGCAGCTTGTTCAGCTCCAGCGCCGCCTTGCGCGGCAGCAGCAGTTTTCTTTCCGGCATGGCCTGCGGCAAGGGATAGCGTTGAAACGCCAGCCGCACGCCGTCGGAGGCGATTAGGCACAGCTGGTCGCCATCCAGCTGCAGCAGCAGGGCATTGAGATAGGGGCGGATGTCGCTGGCCGCCATCGCGTACAAGACCTGGTCCAGCTTGCGCTTGAGCTGGCCTTGCCGCAGCGTCAGCGGCATAGGCGTTTCGCTGTCGGGCGCCCAGAGCGGGAAGTCGTCCGCCGGCAGCGTTTGCAGCTGAAAACGGCTGCCGTCCGCGCTGAGCAGCAATTGCCCGCCCTGCAGCCGTAGTTGCAGTTCGCAGCCGGCGGGCAGCGCGCGCAGGATGTCCAGCAGCTTGCGCGCCGGCACGCACAGCCGGAAAGGCAGAGCGGTCGGCAGCGGCCGCCGGCACTCCAGCTGGATTTCCAGGTCGCTGACGGTGATCTTCAGTTGTTCGCCGTCCGCTTCCAGGAGGGCGTGCGACAAAACCGGCAGGGTATGGCGGCGCTCCACCACGCCGCAGACGGCGGCCAGCGGCGAGAGCAAGGTGTCGCGGTCGGTGCGCAGCAGCATGGCGGCTCCGAATATGATAAAGGAATCTGCCAATTTATCATAAAGCGTAATGCCGATGTGCTGGCTTGCGCCGGCGAGGCCAGGCTTTGCCGCCATGGGCAAGCGTTGCTACTTGCCCATGGCGCCAGGTTTACAGCAACACTCTTTCGATGCCGCCGTCGCGGGCGCGGGCCACGTAGTCCGGCAACCAGTTCTCGCCCAGGATGTGGCGGGCGATTTCCACCACGATGTAGTCGGCCTCGGTGCCGGTGTCGTCGTTGTAACGCGACAGGCCCTGCAGGCAGGATGGGCAGGAGGTCAGGATCTTCACTGGCTTGGCCGGGGCCTGGCCGCCGGTCAGCGCCGCCAGGTTGTTGTTGATCTCTTCCTCCTTGCGCGCGCGCACCTGGGTGGCGATGTCGGGCCGGCTGGCGGCGAAGGTGCCGGCTTCGCCGCAGCAGCGGTCGGTCAGCGGCACGCCGCCGCCCATCAGCTCGTTGACCACCTTGAGCGGCTGGTGGGTCTTCATCGGCGTGTGGCAGGGGTCGTGGTACAGGTATTGCTGCCCTTCGATGCCGTCCAGCTTCACGCCTTTCTCCATCAGGTATTCATGGATGTCGATGACGCGGCAGCCGGGGAAGATGTCCTCGAAACGATAGTGCGCCAGCTGGTCGAAGCAGGTGCCGCAGCTCACCACCACGGTCTTGATGTCCAGGTAGTTCAGCGTGTTGGCCACGCGGTGGAACAGCACGCGGTTTTCGGTGGTGATGGCGTCGCCCTTGTCCTGGTAGCCGGCGCTGGTCTGCGGATAGCCGCAGCACAGATAGCCGGGCGGCAGCACCGTCTGCGCGCCGACGTGCCACAGCATCGCCTGGGTGGCGAGGCCCACCTGGCTGAACAGCCGCTCGGAACCGCAGCCGGGGAAGTAGAACACCGCCTCGGCGTCTTCCGCCGCCTTGGGGTTGCGGATCACCGGCACGATGTGCGGATCTTCCACGTCCAGCAGCGCGCGGGCGGTTTTCTTCGGCAGGCCGCCCGGCATCGGCCGGTTGATGAAGTGGATCACTTGCTGCTTGATCGGCGCCGGGCCGACGGTGGACGGCGGCTGCTTCTTCTGCCCGCCCAGCAGTCCCAGCCGCTTGCCGAACTGGTTGCCCAGCCGCTGCGCCTTGTAAGCGACGCCGACCAGGCCGGCGCGCAGGGTCTTGACCGTGGCTGGATCTTTGGCGGTGAGGAAGGCCATGCCCAGCGCGGTGCCGGGATTGAATTTCTTCTTGCCGGTCTTGCGCAGGAAATTGCGCATGGCGACGGAGACGTCGCCGAAGTCTATCTTGACCGGACAGGGCTTCACGCAGCGGTGGCACACCGTGCAGTGGTCGGCCACGTCGGACAGTTCTTCGAAGTGCTTGAGGCTGACGCCGCGGCGGGTCTGCTCCTCGTACAGGAAGGCCTCGGTCAGCAGGCCGACGCCGAGGATCTTGTTGCGCGGGCTGTACAGCAGGTTGGCGCGCGGCACGTGGGTGGAGCACACCGGCTTGCACTTGCCGCAGCGCAGGCAGTCCTTGATCGAATTATTGATTTCGCCGATGTCGGACTGTTCCAGGATCAGCGATTCCGCGCCCAGCAGCGAGAACGACGGCGTGTAGGCCAGCGCCAGGTCGGCGCCCGGCAAGAGCTTGCCGCGGTTGAAGTGGCCGTTGGGGTCCACTTGCGCCTTGTAGGCGCGGAAGGGGGCGATTTCATCCTCGCTGAGGAATTCCAGCTTGGTGATGCCTATGCCGTGCTCGCCGGAGATCACGCCGCCCAGCGAGCGGGCCAGCGCCATGATGCGCACCACCGCCTCGTGGGCGGTCTGCAGCATGCGGTAGTTGTCGGAGTTGACCGGCAGGTTGGTGTGCACATTGCCGTCGCCGGCGTGCATGTGCAGGGCCACGAACACGCGGCCGCGCAGCACGTGTTGCTGCAGTTCGCGGATGGCGGCGCGGATGCCGGCGGCGGCATTGCCGGAGAAGATCTGCTCCAGCTCGGCCAGCACTTCGCGCTTCCAGCTGACGCGCAGGATGAAATCACGCAGCGCGTGGAATACGGTGTCCGGCTGGGCGGCAAGGTCTTCCCGCGGCGCGTCGGGCCAGCGTGTCGTGTATTCGTGGAAGGGCGCGTCCATATGCTCCAGCAGCCATTGCCAGCGGTCGCGGTTGACGGCCAGCATGGACAGCGAGGCGGCGCGCCGGTCGCCGATCAGCTCTTCCGACGGCAGGTTGGTGTCCATCTTGTCCACCGGCAGCCGGCCATGGAAGTACTCGATCAGCGTGTCCAGCAGTTCGATCTTGTTGGCGATGGACAGTTCGATATTGATGCGCTCGATGCCGTCGCTGTAATCGCCCAGCCGCGGCAGCGGGATCACCACGTCCTCGTTGATCTTGAAGGCGTTGGTGTGCTTGGCGATGGCGGCGGTGCGGCTGCGGTCCAGCCAGAAGGTCTTGCGCGCCTCCGGCGTCACCGCGATGAAGCCCTCGCCATGGCGGGCGTTGGCGATGCGCACCACCTGGCTGGCGGCCTCGGCGGCGGCGTTTTCGTCATCGGAGACGATGTCGGCGATCAGCACCATCTTCGGCCGGCCCTTGCTCTTGGCCTTGGTGGCGTAGCCGACGGCGCGCACATAGCGCCAGTCCAGGTGCTCCAGGCCGGCCAGCTGCACGCCGGCCGCCAGGCAGGCGCCGCCTGGTTTGAACAGGTCGGTGATCTCGACGATGGCCGGGGTGGCCTCGGCCACGGTGCCGAAGAATTCCAGGCAGACGGTGCGGGTGTGGCCAGGCATCTTGTGCAGCACGAAGCGGGCGCTGGTGATGATGCCGTCGCAGCCTTCCTTCTGCACGCCGGGCAGGCCGGCCAGGAATTTGTCGGTGACGTCCTTGCCCAAGCCCACCTTGCGGAAGGCGCTGCCGGGGATGAGCAGCTCGCGGCTGCTTTGCACCGTCTTGCCGTCATCGGTCAGCCGCGACACGCGGAAACGCGCCTCGGCCACATCATGGATCTTGCCGTAGTTGTGGCCTATCCGCTCCACCAGCTGCCAATGGCCGTCCGGGTCCACCATTTTCCAGCTGGCCAGGTTGTCCAGCGTGGTGCCCCACAGCACGGCCTTCTTGCCGCCGGCGTTCATCGCGATATTGCCGCCGATACAGGAGGCCTCGGCCGAGGTCGGGTCCACCGCGAACACCAGACCGGCGGCGGACGCGGCCTCGGACACGCGGGCGGTGACCACGCCGGCGCCGCAGGAAATGGTGGCGCGCTTGCCCTCCAGGCCGGGCAGTTCGATATGCTCGACTCCCAGATGACGGTCCAGCTTCTCGGTGTTGATCACCGCGCTCATCCGGTCCAGCGGCACCGCGCCGCCGGTGTAGCCGGTGCCGCCGCCGCGCGGGATGATGGTCAGGCTCAGTTCGATGCAGGCGCGCACCAGCGGCGCCATCTCGGCCTCGCTGTCCGGGCTCAGCACCACGAAGGGGTACTCGACGCGCCAGTCGGTGGCGTCGGTGACGTGGGCGACGCGCGACAGGCCGTCGAACAGGATGTTGTCGCGGCGGGTCAGCCGGCTCAGTTTTTTCAGCACGCGGGCGCGCAGCTCGCGGGTTTCCTCGAACTGACGCTCAAAGGCGCTCACCGCCTCGCGCGCGGCGGCGATCATCAGCTGCACTTTATCGTTGCCGTCGCGGCGCTTCTCGATTTCGGTCAGACGGTGGCGCATCGCCTCCACCAGCGCGGACAGCCTCTTGGGATTGTCCAGCAGGTCATCCACCAGATAGGGATTGCGATCCACCACCCAGATGTCGCCCAGCACCTCGAACAGCATCCGCGCCGAGCGGCCGGTCTTGCGCGCGCCGCGCAATGCGTCCAGCAATTTCCACATCGGTTCGCCCAACAGGCGGATGACGATTTCGCGGTCGGAATAAGAGGTGTAGTTGTACGGGATCTCCCGCAATCGCTGTTCGCTGGTGATGGCTGTCATTTGTCCGCAAGCTTTGATTTATTAGAGGAATGCCTGCCAGTGTAGCCCAATGTTGCGGCGCGAAAAACCCATATAGGATGGGGTTTTGCTTCTTGATTTGAAGATTTTTGGCGTGAATGGATATTGTTGGACAGCCTGGCGGCGGGCGCCGCCGGGCCGAAGATCAGCGCGCAGCCAGCTGCGCGGCGAGTTTGACCGCTTCGATCAGGCTGCCCGGATCGGCGCGGCCGCTGCCGGCCAGATCCAGCGCCGTGCCGTGGTCGACCGAGGTGCGGATGATGGGCAGGCCCAGCGTGATATTGATGCCGGCGCCGAAGCTGGCGTGCTTGAGTACCGGCAGGCCTTGGTCATGGTACATGGCCAGCACCGCGTCGGCCTGGGCCAGCTTGTCCGGGTTGAACAGCGTGTCGGCCGGCAGCGGGCCGATCAGCTGCATGCCTTCGGCGCGCAGCTGGGCCAGCGCCGGTTCGATGACGTCGATTTCCTCGCGGCCCATATGGCCGCTCTCGCCGGCGTGCGGATTGAGGCCGGCCACCAAGATGCGCGGCGCGGCGAAGCCGAACTTGTGGACCAGGTCGGCGTGCAGGATGCGGATGACTTCATCCAATAGCGGCGCGGTGATGGCGTCGGCCACCTCGCGCAGCGGCAGATGGGTGGTGGCCAGGGCCACGCGCATGCCGCCGCCGGCCAGCATCATCACCACTTTCTGGGTATGAGTCCGCTCGGCCAGGTACTCCGTGTGGCCGGTGAAGGGCACGCCGGCATTGTTGATGACGCCCTTATGCACCGGCGCGGTCACCATGGCGGCGAATTCGCCGGACACGCAGCCGTCTATCGCCGCGTCCAGCGTATTCAGCACATAGCGGCCGTTGGCAGGGTTGAGCTCGCCGGCCTGGGCCGGAGCCGCCAGCGGCACGTGCAACACCTCCAGTGCGCCGGACGGGGCGGCGCCATCGCGGCGGTAGTCGGCCAGCTCGACCGCCAGGCCCAATTGAGCGGCGCGCTCGGCCAGCAGCCGGCGATCAGCGATCACCACGCAGCGCTGCTCCGGCAGCAGGCGCGGCAGCTGCAGCGCCAGGTCCGGACCGATGCCGGCGGGCTCGCCCGCCGTGACCGCGAGAGGTGGGCGGGACATCATTTGTCGTCCAGATGTTCTTCCACGAAGGCGGAATCACGCAGCTGGCGCACCCAGTCGGCGTAAGCCTGTTCCATCTTGCGGGCGCGGATCTGCTGCTTGATCGCCATCTTTTCGTGATCGCTGGACACGTCCTGGCTACGCTTTTCCTCGACCAGGATCAGGTGCCAGCCGAACGGCGTGCGCACCGGCTGCGACAGCTGGCCCATAGGCAGCGCCACCATTTCCTTTTCGAATTCCGGCACCAGGTCGCCCAGATTCACCCAGCCCAGATCGCCGCCCTTGGCGTTGCTGCCGTCTTCGGAATACAGCTTGGCCATGTCGGCGAACTTGGCGCCGCGCTGGATGCGGTCGCGGACTTGGTCGATGCGGGCCTTGGCGTCGGATTCGGACACCGCCTCGTTGGTGCGGATCAGGATGTGGCGCACATGGTATTGCTGCACCATCACCGGCGAGCCGCCGCTGCGCTTGTCTTGCAATTGGAAGATGAAGAAGCCTTGCTGCGTGCGGATCACGTCGGTGTGCGCGCCCTGCTTCATCTGCTCCAGCATCTGCACGAACTCCACCGGCAGCGAGGTGGCGCTGCGCCAACCCATATCGCCGCCTTTCAGGGCGTTGGGCGCGTCGGAGTAAGTGGCGGAGACTTTGCCGAAGGCTTGGCCGGCCTCCAGATCGGACAGTGCCTTATGCACCTTCTGCGAAAGCTGATCGATCTGTTTGGCGTCGGCGCGCTCGGGCACGCTCACCAGGATGCTGGCCAGCTTGTATTCAGTACGATTGGCGGATTGAGCGCTCTTGAGCACCTGGTCCACTTCGCTGTCGCTGACATTGACGCGGGAGGCGACTTCGCTGTCGCGCAGGCGGCCGATGGTGATTTCGCGGCGGATATCGGCGCGCAACTGCTCCATGCTGATGCCGTCCTTGGCCAGCTGGGCTTTCAGTCCATCCTGATTCAGCTTGTTTTGCTTGGCGAGGTTGGCCACGGCCTGATCCACCGCGGCGTCATCCACTTTCAGGCCGCCGCTGGCGGCATATTGCAGCTGCACTTCTTCGGTGATCATTTGCTCCAGCACCTGGCGTTCCAGCACGTCGCGGCTGGGAGGGGCGACCTTCTGCGCCTGCAGCTGTTTGGTCGCCTCGTTGACCCGCGCTTGCAGCTCTTGCCAAGTGATGACGTTTTTGTTGACCACGGCGACTATGCGATCCACTTCGCGGACCGGTGCGGTCGCTGCTGGGGCTGAGGCGGGGGCGGGGGCGGCCAGCGACGCCTGAGCGACGCTAGCGATCAACAGGGCAAGCAGAGTCTTTTTCATGGTCAGGCTTTATAAAGCGTTAGTCTTGGTGTAACCGGGAATGGCCAGTCGCAGCGCATCCTGCGTGCCGCTGCTGCCTACCGCGCCCAATCCCTTCAGTTCCAGTTGGAAATACAGCGCGTTCTTGGTGGTATTGGTGTCCACGATATAGCGTTGACTATATAACCGCGCCGACCAGCAGCCATCGTTGTACTCGAAGCCAACCATCCGATCAATAGGCTCGCGGTTGATCAAGGAGTAGTTGTAATGGCCGATGGCGTACCAGCGGCGGGCGATGGGCCATTGCGCCGCGATGTCCACCTGTCTCATCGGGCCGTATGTATTGTCCAGGTCTGCCAGTTGTTCGTATATGCCGTAGCGATAGCGAATGCTCGCCAGCTTGCCGGGTTCCGGGTTGTAGCGCAATTGCACGTTGTAACGCTGGGTGGCGGCTAGAGTCGGATTGTATTCATAGCTGCTGTCGAATTTCAGCGCGCGGCTCAGGTCGCCTCCGGCGGTCATCAGCCAGTTGTCGCCGGTGTCCGTCACTTGGGTGGGCGTGCCTGCCAGCGTGATCTGCTGCTGGCTGAAGTAGTAGCGCTTGCCGATGGCGATGCGCAGCCGTTCCAGACCATTGCTCTCATCGATAAAGCGGCTGGTCAGCGCGGTGGTGATTTCGTTGGCGCCGTTGATGCGGTCATAGCCGGAGAAACGGTTTTCGGTAAACAGCTGGGCGAAGTTGAAGTCGTTGACCGAGGTGTCGAAGTTGGGAAGATTGCTTTGGTCTTTGTTCGGGATGTTGACGTAGAACAGCCGCGGTTCCAGCGTCATCAGGTGATCGCGGCCCAAGAACTCGGTTTCGCGGTCGAAATACAGACCGGCGTCGGTGCTGAAAATCGGCAGCGTGCGGGTTTGCGTGTTCTGGTTTTGACCATTGAAGGCGTTGAGGTTGTACTCGGTGAAATTGACGCCGAGCTTGGGCCGCACAAAGCCCCAGCTGCGGTCGAAGCTCCAGGTCACGCTGGGGTAGGCGACGAAGCGGTCGCCGGTTTGCAGCGAGGGATGGTCGAAGCGGGTCCAGTCTGTCAGCAAATTGGCGCTGAATCCATCCGGCAGCTTCTGGCTGGCGTTCAGCGTCAGTTGCGGCATCCGCGCGTAGGGGATGTCGCCTGGCGATGGATTGATGGTCAGGTTTTGGTAGTGCTGCACGCGCAGGCTGGCCGTGGCGGAGCCGTCTTTCCAGTTGGTGCCGTAGTTCAGCGCGGCTTCCTGATTCAGGTTGACGTTGGAGGCGATGGCCACCTGATCGCCGAAGTCGGTGAAGTAGTTGCGGTCTGAAACGCCGTTGTAGTTCAGATTGAATCTGAATCCTTGCCCCAGATTCTGGTTATGGATCACATTCCAGGCATAACGCGAGGTATCGGTGATCTTGTCATTCGGCAATTGCTCCGTGTAGATCGTGCCGTTGAAGTCCGGCATCAGGTAACGGAACTCGCCGGAAATCATATTGCCGTGCTTGTCGTTGAAATGCGGCGTGATGGTGGCGTCGTAATTGGGCGCGATGTTCCAGTAATAGGGCAGCGAGAATTCAGTGCCTGCGGTGCCGGTTTTGAAGGTCGGCATCAGGAAGCCGGACTTGCGGTTGCTGTTGAGCGGGAAGTCTATCCACGGCGTGTACATGATGGGCACGCCGTAGAATTGCATCCAGGCGTTGTGGGCCACGCCAACGCCGGTGGTGTAGTCCAGGTCGGAACTTGCCGATTTCAGATACCAGGCGTCATCGCCGATGTCGCAAGTGGTCATCCGGCTGTTGTAGACGCGATACTGATCCTGGCCGAGAAAGTCGACTTGTTTGCCATCGCCGCGCATGGTGACGGGTTTGGCGCCCGGCGCCGGCTTGACGCTGGACTGCCGCTTCATCGAGAACACCGGGTTCATGCCGGTGCCGGTGTAGCCGTCGATATCGTAGTCCAGCGTGGTGCCGGTGATCACGTCGCCGCCGCGGGTCAGGCGGAAGCGATCGCCTGCTTTGACGCGGTTCTTGGACTGGTAATAGTCCAGCCAGTCCGATTCGGCTTTTTGATCGTCGCGGGTGATCACCACATCGCCTTTGGCGTGCAGGACGGTATCCATCGAGCCGTCCATGTGGTCGGCTGTCACCACGGTTTGGCCCGGCTGCGGCTGCGGCGTCGGGATCGCGACCGGGGCCGAGGCCGAGGCATCGGCGGCGGAAGCGGAGTGGGCATTCAGGGCAAAGGCGGCGGCAAGGGCCAGCGCCAGCGGAGTCGGTTTTTGTCTGTGCATGCACAAAGCCATATCGTGGGGGCTAATGGGCGGTATAGAATCGCTCAATTCTATCAGCACCACGATAAAGCGACATGCAAAGACTGGAACAGCTCAAAAAATGGCTGGCGGAACAGTATCCTGCCGTGGCCATTCAAGTCGAATTTGCGGCCGCCGACGCCGACTTTCGCCGCTACTTCCGCGCCACCTGGCCGGACGGCTCCACCCGCATCGTGATGGATGCGCCGCCGGAGCATATGAACACCGACAACTACGTCAAAGTGCGCGATGTCTTCGGCCTGGTGAACGTGCCGCAAATCCTGCTGCGCGACCGCGAGCAAGGTTTTATGCTGCTTGAGGATTTGGGCAAGATTACGTATCTGGCCGCCTTGCAGCACGACGAGCGCGAGCAGGTGCATCGCCACCTGTTGCTGGAGGCGCTGGATACCCTGATAGAGATTCAGAAAACCAGCCAGCCGGGAGTGTTGCCGGAATACGACGAAGCGCTGCTGACGCGCGAGCTGAACCTGTTCCCCGAGTGGCTCTGCGCCAAGGAATTGGGCAAGCCGCTCAACTTCAAGCAGCGCCAATTGTGGGATGCCGGCGTCAAGGCGCTGCTGCCTGCGCTGCTGTCGCAAGCCAAGGTCTATGTCCATCGCGACTTCATCGTCCGCAACCTGATGCTGACGCCCGGCGCGCCCGGCGTGCTGGATTTCCAGGACGCGGTCTACGGTCCGATCAGCTACGATGTGGCGTCCTTGCTGCGCGACGCCTTCATCGAGTGGGAGGAGCCCTTTGTGCTGGATATCGCCATCCGCTATTGGGAAAAGGCGCGCGCCGCCGGTCTGCCGGTGCCGGAAGCTTTCGACGACTTCTACCGCGCCTTCGAATGGATGGGCGTGCAGCGCCATCTCAAGGTGGCCGGCATTTTCGCCCGCCTGTACCACCGCGACGGCAAGGACAAATACCGCGCCGAGATCCCGCGTTTCATCAAATACCTGAAGCGGACCACCCGCCGTTATGCGGAACTGGCGCCGTTCTACCAATTGTTGGTGGAACTGGTCGGCCGCGACGCCAGCGACGAGGAGCTGCAATCCAGCTACCCGGTGCTGGGCGTGAAGGGCAGCTGATGAAGGCGATGATCCTGGCTGCGGGCCGCGGCGAGCGCATGCGGCCCTTGACCGACCGCACGCCCAAGCCTTTGCTGACGGCCGGCGGCAAGCCGCTGATCCAGTGGCACATCGAAAGGCTGGCCCGCGCCGGCGTGACCGAGCTGGTGATCAACCACGCCTGGCTGGGCAAGCGGATCGAAGAAGCGCTGGGCGACGGCTCCCGCTTCGGCGTCGCCATCGTCTACTCGCCGGAAGGCGAGGCGCTGGAAACGGCGGGAGGCATCGCCACTGCCTTGCCCTTGCTGGGCGACGCGCCGTTCATCGTGCTGAACGGCGATGTGCTGACTGATTTCCCTCTGGAAAGACTGATTGAGGCGGCATCCAGCCTGGATGGCGACTCGGCGCAGGCGCACTTGGCGCTGACGCCCAAGGCGGGTTACAAGACCGGGCGCGACCTGACGCTGCGCGCCGATGGCCGCGTGGCCGCCTGCCAGGATGGCGATACGCCTTACACCTTCTGCGGCCTGGCCGCCTACCATCCGGCCTTCTTCCGCGAAGTGCGGCCCGGAGAGGCCAGCCCCTTGCTGCCCTGGCTGCTCGCGGCGATGGAGCAGGGACAAGTCCGCGGCGAAGTGCAGAACGGGCTGTGGCTGGATGTCGGCACGCCGGAACGGCTGGCCGAGGCCGACCGCATCGCCGCCGGCTGGACGGCATGAGCCGGCGCATTCTCGGCATCGACCCCGGCAGCCGCATTTGCGGCTTCGGCGTCATCGACGTGCTGGGCAACCAGCGCCATTACGTCGCCTCCGGCGCCATCCGCACGCCGCCAGGCGCTACTCTGGCCGAGCGGGTCAAAGTGATCGTGGATGGGATACACCAGGTCATCGCCACCTATCAGCCGACCGAGGCCGCGCTGGAGCAGGTGTTCGTCAACGTCAACCCGGCCGCCACGCTGATGCTGGGCCAGGCGCGCGGCGCCTGCATGACGGCGCTGGTGCTGAAGGACTTGCCGGTGGCGGAATACACCGCGCTGCAGGTCAAGCAGTCCGTTGTCGGCCAGGGCAAGGCGCCGAAGGAGCAGGTGCAGTATATGGTGGTGCGGATGCTGAATCTGTCCGGCACGCCGCAGGCCGACGCGGCCGATGCGCTGGCGGTGGCGCTGACCCATGCCAACCATAGCGGCGGCGCCATCGGCAAGCTGGCGTTGAGCGGCCTGAAAGTGCGCGGCGGCCGGCTGGTGTAGGGCGGAGGCCCGGCTTTGCCGGGCGTTTCGCCGGGCAGGCAACTAGCGTGTGAGGATGTCGGGATAGACCCGCGCGCTGGTGGGCAAGCTTGGCGGATTGCCCCTTTGGGGCATCCGCCCTACGGTAGAATCACTAAGAATCCATAAGAAAGAATCATCATGATCGGACGCCTTTCCGGCAAATTGATCGAAAAACTGCCGCCGCAAGTGGTGGTGGATGTGGGCGGCGTCGGCTATGAAGTCGACGTGCCGATGACCACGTTTTACCAACTGCCGGCCTTGGGACAGCAGACCACGCTGTTCACCCATCTGGTGGTGCGCGAGGATGCCCACCTGCTGTTTGGCTTCGCCAGCAAGGAAGAGCGGCAGACGTTCCGCCAGCTGATCAAGGTATCCGGCATCGGCGCCAAGATCGCGCTGGCGATTTTGTCGGGCATGACCGCCGATGAACTGGCCATCGCTGTGGTCAGCGAGGACATCAAGCGGCTGTCGTCGGTGCCTGGCATAGGCAAGAAGACGGCGGAGCGGCTGGTGCTGGAGCTGCGCGGCAAGTTGGCCACCGGCGGCAATCTGACGGTGCCGGGCGGCCTGCCTTTCGCCGCCACGCCGGACGAGAAGAGCGATATCGTCAATGCGCTGCTGGCCTTGGGTTACAACGACAAGGAAGCCGCCGCCGCCACCAAGGGCTTGCCGGCGGATGTCACCGTCAGCGAAGGCGTGCGACTGGCGTTGAAGAGCTTGATGAAGGGCTGAGGCAAGGCGCCCCTCATACTGGCAGATAAGCTTAGGCGGCAATTGGATTTGGCATGAAATGCCATTGTGCTATCTTTTTTAAAACCGATCATTGATCGGTTTTATATTATTGGGAGATAGAAATGCGTGAGTTGTCGTTTGAAGAAATCAATTCCATTGCTGGCGCAGGCAAAGCCGCATGCATGACTGCATCTACGATCGGAGGCACCGTCGCGGGTGGCTTGGTCGGCGCGGCGGCTGGCGGTGTGGCGGGCGCAGCCCTTGGCGTGCGTTGGGGACGTCTGGCTGGCGGCTTGGCTGGCGGGTATTTCTGCAGAGCCGACGATTGAGCATGGCGAGCGAGGTGGTGATGAAACGCCCAGCTTGGCTTTACGGCGCCGGTTTGCTGCCTTTTATCGGCATTTTGATCGTTTTGGCGTTTGATCTGATCTTGTTGTTATTGCAGTACCGCGGCGGATAGTTTGCGGACGAAGGCAGGGCGGCGGATGCCGCCCTGCCTGATCAGGGGTCAGACCCCGCTAGGCAGCGTCCAGTGGCTGCGGCGCGGCGCGGCCAGCTGCGGCCCCAGCAGCTCCAGCAAGGCGCCCAGCTTTTCCTCCAGCACCTCGCGGGTGGAATCCACCAGCACCTGGGTTTGCCGCTCGATTTCCAGGTTCAGCCGTTCCCCCGCCTGCTTGCCGCCTAGATTGGTGGCGCGGCGCGTTTCCGGAATCAGCCATACTTCGATCCAGCCCGCCGTCTTGTCGATGGCGGCGATGGTGAGGCTGACGCCGTTCAAGGCCACATAACCCTTGGCGAACAAGTAACGCAGGGCGCCGGACGGCACGGTCAGCTGCAGCTTCAGGTTGTCGCCGAGCGGGCGGCTGTCCAGCAGCGTGGCCTGGTAATCGACATGGCCGGACAGGGCATGGCCGCCGATTTCCGCGCCGTCCTTCAGCGCGTGTTCGACATTGACGAAGTCGCCGACCTGGCAGTCAGCCAGCGTGCTGGTGATCAGCGTGGGCAGAATCAGGTCGAAGTCGGCGTGATCGGCCATCGGTTCCGAGCTGACCGTCAGGCAGGCGCCGTCCACGGCGACGCTGGCGCCCTGGCGCAGGCCGTCGCAAAAGCCGGGGACGAAAGCCAAGGTCAGACGGCGGCTGTTGGCGCCCTCCTCGATGGCGGCGATGCGGGCCTGGCTATGAGTGATGCCGCTGAACATATTCGCCTCCTCAAGCCGGCTCGCGCGCCAGCCATTCGGCCAGCTCGGCGACAGACAACTGCGGCAGGCCATGGCGCTCGGCGTAATCCTGCACCTGTTGGCCGCGCATCATGCTGCCGTCCGGGTTCATCAGCTCGCACAGCACGCCGGCCGGGCTGAAGCCGGCCAGCCGCGCCAGCTCCACCGAGGCTTCGGTATGGCCGCGCCGCTCGCGCACGCCGCCGGCCTTGGCGACGATGGGGTAGACGTGGCCGGGCCGGACCAGATCGCTGGCCTTGGCGTCGGGCGCGATGGCGGCGCGCATGGTGGTGACGCGGTCGGCGGCGGAAACGCCGGTGGTCACGCCCTCTGCCGCTTCGATGGCGACGGTGAAGGCGGTGCCGTAACGGCTGCCGTTGTCGGCCGCCATCGGCGGCAGATTCAGGCGCTGGGCGCGTTCCGGCGTGATGCACAGGCAAACGATGCCGCTGCCGTCGCGTATCATCCGCGCCATTTCGGGCACGGTGAGCTTGTCGGCAGCCAGGATCAGATCGGCCTCGTTTTCGCGGTCGGCATCGTCGGCGACGATGACCGGCAAGCCGCGGCGCAAGGCATCGAGCGCGGCGTGGACGCGCAGGGAAAGGATATCGGTGTTGGCGTTCATGGAAACGGTCCTCAAAAAACAAGATTGAGAAACACGTCCCTCGGGCTTGAAGCGGATAGCGCAAGGCTATCCGGCGCGCAAAGCGCGCGGATACGACACAGGTTTCCCGCCGCGGATGCGGCGGGAGCTGGCGTCGTCTTCTTTCATCCGGACTATGACCGTCGGCTCTGGATTTACGCTGGGCTCGGCATCCACGGGGAATGCGGCGCAGCGGCGCTTACCAGATCTGCTGACCCCTTGCCGTGAGACAAGGGCGCTCGCGGGCTCGGCGCTGTCGCGCCATACCGCCGGTGGGGAGTTTCACCCCGCCCCGAAGACGTAAGCTGATGGCCGCGTGTCGCGCGGCCAGCGCCGAGTATAGCGCGATGTTAGAATATTGGCAGCATCCCTTAGGCAAAGAGCATCCGATGATAGAAACCGACAAGCTGTTCGGCGCCGCGCCCGAGCGCCGCGTCGTCGCCCCGCAACGCGCTTCCGATCAGGAAGAGGCGCTGGAGCGGGCATTGCGGCCCAAGCTGCTGGACGAATACGTGGGCCAGAAGAAAGCGCGCGAGCAGCTGGAAATCTTCATTGAGGCGGCGAAGAAGCGCGGCGAGGCGCTGGACCATGTGTTGCTGTTCGGCCCGCCGGGCCTGGGCAAGACCACGCTGGCCCACATCGTGGCGCGTGAAATGGGCGTCAATTTGCGCCAGACGTCAGGCCCGGTGCTGGAGCGCGCCGGTGATCTGGCTGCGCTCTTGACCAATCTGGAGCCGCACGATGTGCTGTTCATCGATGAAATCCATCGTCTCAGCCCGGTGGTGGAGGAAATCCTCTATCCGGCGCTGGAGGATTACCAGATCGACATCATGATAGGCGAGGGCCCGGCGGCGCGGTCGGTCAAGATAGATCTGCCGCCGTTCACGCTGGTGGGCGCCACCACCCGCGCCGGCATGCTGACCAACCCCTTGCGCGATCGCTTCGGCATCGTTGCGCGGCTGGAGTTTTACAATGCCGAGGAGCTGACGCGCATCGTCAGCCGCTCGGCGGGCCTGTTGAACGTGCAGCTGTCCGACAACGGCGCTTTCGAGGTGGCCAAGCGTTCGCGCGGCACGCCGCGCATCGCCAACCGCTTGCTGCGCCGCGTGCGCGACTATGCCGAGGTGAGGTCGGACGGCGTGGTGACGGCCGAGGTGGCCGACGCGGCGCTGGCGATGCTGGATGTCGATCCGGCCGGCCTGGACGTGATGGACCGCAAACTGTTGCAAGCCATCCTGGAGAAGTTTTCCGGCGGGCCGGTGGGCCTGGACAACGTCGCCGCCGCGATCGGCGAATCCACCGACACCATCGAGGACGTGATCGAGCCTTATCTGATCCAGCAAGGCTAT
The DNA here is from genome assembly GCF_024207115.1 of Chromobacterium sp. IIBBL 290-4. NCBI lineage: Bacteria > Pseudomonadati > Pseudomonadota > Betaproteobacteria > Neisseriales > Chromobacteriaceae > Chromobacterium > Chromobacterium sp. IIBBL 290-4. The sequence continues at coordinate 1,058,526 of NZ_CP100128.1, read as the reverse complement.
CTGCAGCGCACGCCGCGCGGGCGCATGGCCACTGCTCAGGCTTATCTGCACTTCGGACTGCCGGTGAAGGACGCTTGAGTTTGCGCCATGGCAAGCGCGGAAGCGGATATCGGGCATGCGCTTGGCGTACAATGAGAGCATTGTCAGGCTAATGTAAGCGAGAAATCATGTTCTACGTGTTGTTTGCCACCATCCTCATCGTGGTGGTGGCCGCCGCTGTCGCCGCCGCCCGTTTCTTCGATCCTGCCGTCGGCAAGATACTGGGCCGCACGGTCGGCGCGGATCTGGCCGAAGCCTGGCGCAAATATGTGTTCTTCGCCATCGTGGTCAGCGGCATTTCCGGCGGCGTGCGGCCGTGGTCGCTGGAGCGTTACCTGACGCCGGCGCAGGGCAAGGGCAGCAGCCAGCTGGAGCTGAGCGGCCAGCGCTGGATGCTGGAGCTGTACACCGCCGGCATCGAAACCTTGCGCTCCATCGCCTGGGTGGTGTTGCTGTTCTTCCTGTGCGCCATGCTGGCTTATGTGATCATGCGCGCCATCGAATTCCGCCGCGAAGAGGCCACGCTGCGCCAGCGCGATGGCGAGTGAGGCCAGGCAGGCGGAGCGGCTGATTGAGCTGGTCCGCGCCTCGCCCTGGCTGATGCGCGCCTTGCGCGCCGCCCGTGGTTTGGAGCTGGCAAGCTGGTGTATAGGCGCCGGCGCGGTGCGCAATCTGGTGTGGGATGCCTTGCATGGCTTGGCGTCCCAGCCCTCGGCCTTGTCCGATATCGACTTGGCGTATTACGACGCCGACGATCTTTCCCCCGAGCGCGAGGCGGCGCTGCAAGCCCGTCTTCAAGCCTCTCATCCCGATCTGCCCTGGGAAGTCACCAACCAAGCCGCCGTTCATTTATGGTTCGCCGAGTATTTCGGCCACGCAGTCGAGCCCTTGCCCTCCTTGGAGGCGGCGCTGGCCAGTTGGCCGGAGTACGCCACCGCAGTGGGCGTGGAGCTGGACGAGCAGGACAATCTGCAGGTGATCGCGCCATATGGCCTGGAGGACTTGTTCGGCATGGTGGTGCGGCGCAATCCGGCCAGGGTCAGCCTGGAGACGTATCGGCAGCGGGTGGCGCAGAAGCGCTATGCCGAGCGCTGGCCGAGAGTGAGGGTAGTTCACGAGTGAGGCGACTTTATTCTGCCGTCTCCATCGTCTCCATTCGATGACAAGCAACGGCACATTGCGATATCCATGGGTTGTTTATTGGCGGATAGCTTGTTTTTGATTTTTTGGCATATTGTGTCTTAAAAAAGAGACGGAACCCCGATTTCCTTGGTGACTTGTCAAGACTCTTCCTGGGTGCTTGTGATTTTTAATTGCATGATTTATTTGGTTTAATTTAATTTTGCAATGTGTAGTTAAAATATTTCCGCACCACATAAAAACAATTATCATTATTATTTCAAATAATGATGATGGTATATATTGGCAATAAAATTATGGCTTGCTAGTCTGTGGATGAAAGGATTCCCTTTCGGAAACTAACTAAGGATAATTTGAATGCAAGAACTCAACGCGAATGAAGTGTGTATGGTGGGTGGTGGCGATAGAGGGGATGCGACCGTGGCTGGTGCGATTGCTGGCGGCACCGCAGGAGCAAGTTTTGTCCGCGGGGCCGCGTGGGGAGCTCGACTCGGAGCATGGGGCGGTCCTTTGGGTATGGTTGGCGGCGCGATCCTAGGCGGAGGTGCCGCATACATCGTCTATAAGCAAGCCTTGATGTAACGTGAGAATGTAATCTAAGGCTGCGTATGGTTGGAGTGAGGACAAGCAGAATTGCTGTGCTTCACTCCCCATCATTTCAGATCAGCAGTCTAAGTATCTGATGGAGCGGGGATGTTTCAGCTTGGATTCATGCTCTGCATGACGGGCATTGGTTTATTGCCGTTGCTTTCAAGTGCGGACCTTTCGTTGGTCACTCCTATGACCGCGACGATGATGTTGGGGTTGGCCTGTATGGGATGCCATTTTTTCTGGAGGGCTGACACGTTGGCGGAGGGCTCGCCAATTTTGAAGTGGTTATATCGAACTTCTCCACTGCTGTTGCCTGTCTGCGCGCTTGGATTGCGCATATTGGCGAACTAGCCCGCGCGGGTTCTCGCTAGCGTAGCGACAAATGCCGGCCAAGAGCCGGCATTTGTCATGGATGGCGCTTTAGCGGCCGATCTTGATCTGCGACCACAAGCGGTTCAGTTCGCGGCGGGATTTCACGTCCAGATCCTTCAAGGCCACATACTTGCCCTTGGCCGGGTCCAGCATGATCACCGGATTGGCCTTGATCTGCGGTTTGAAGAAGGCTTCGGCCGCTTTCACCGGATTGGTGGCGCCGATCTGGTTGGAGATCTCCGAGGCGTTCTTGCCGTCCAGCATGAAGTTGATGAACTTGTGCGCCAGGTCGGGACGCGGCGCGTCTTTCAGGATCGCCATATTGTCGATGGCCAGCACATTGCCTTCTTTCTGCGGCTGGTAAGCCAGCTCGAATGGCCGCTTGGCGGCTTTCGCGTCCTGCTGCGCCTGGAACAGGTCATTGGAATAGCCCAGCGCCACCCAGATATTGCCGACCGTCAGCTCCTTGATATAGCTCTGGTTGTTGAAGGCCGCCCAGTAAGGCTTGGCCTGGCGGATCGCTTCCGCCGCGGCTTTCCAGTCCGCCGGATGGGTGGAGTTGGCGTCCTTGCCCAGATACATCAGCGCCGCGGCCATCAGTTCGCGCTGGCTGTCCAGCACCGTCACCTTGCCCTTGATCTTGGCCAGGATGGCCGGGTCGAATACCAGCGCCCAGCTGTTGGCCTTGTCGGCCACGCCGGCCTTTTTCAGCTGGGTCGCGTTGTAGCCGAGCAGCGTCAGCGACACCACGGTCGGCGCGGCGTAGCGGTTGCCCGGATCGAATGGCTGATTGAGCGCCAGGTAGCCGCTATTCAGATTCTTCCAGTTGGGCAGCTTGGCTCTGTCCAGCGGCTGCAGCTTGCCTTGCTTCAACAGCGTGTTCACCGCGAAGGCGGTGGGGAACACCATGTCGTAGCCCTTGGCGCCGGCGGCCAGCTTGGCCAGCATTTCTTCATTATCGCCGTAGTAGTCCTGCACCAGCTTGCAATTGCACGACTGCTCGAAACGCTTGGCGGTGTCGGGCGACAGCGCGTTGTTCCAGTTGTAGATGTGCAGCACATCCGCGGCGTAGGCCGAACCCCAGGCTAGTGTCATCAGCGCCGTCAGAGCCAGCTTGTTCATACCTTGTCATCCTTGTGTTAGATAAAAATGAAACCCCGGCCAGACACTGGCCGGGGGCGGGGGAAAACTCGAATCCGATTCAGCGGCGCCTTACAGCGCCACCATATTGTCGCGATGGATCAGTTCCGGCTCGACGATATAGCCCAGCGCCGCTTCGATCTCGCGCGTGCTCTTGCGCATGATCTGCTTGGCTTCATCGGAGCTGTAGTTGACCAGGCCGCGGGCCACTTCGTTTCCAGCCTCATCGACGCAGGCGACGGCTTCGCCGCGCAGGAACTCACCCTCCACCGCGCTGACGCCCACCGGCAGCAGGCTGGTGCCGCGTTCGCGGATGGCGCGCGCCGCGCCGTCGTCCAGCAGCAGGCGGCCGGCCAATTGCAGATGGTCGGCCAGCCACTGCTTGCGCGCGGCCATGCGGTTGGTGGCGGCGATCAGCTGGGTGCCGATGGCTTCGCCGTCGGCCAGGCGGGACAAAACATGTTGCTCGCGGCCGCAGGCGATCACGGTGGCGGCGCCGCTGCGCGCCGCGCGCTTGGCCGCCAGAATCTTGGTGATCATGCCGCCGGTGCCGACGCTGGAGCCGGCGCCGCCGGCCATCTCTTCCAGGCGCTCGTCACCGGCTTCGGCTTCGTGAATGAACCGCGCGTCTGGATGCTTGCGCGGATCGGCGCTATAGAGGCCTTGCTGGTCGGTCAGGATCACCAGCGCGTCGGCCTCGATCAGATTGGTCACCAAGGCGCCCAGCGTGTCGTTGTCGCCGAAGCGGATTTCGCTGGTGACCACGGTGTCGTTCTCGTTGATGATGGGCACCACATTGAGATTGAGCAGGCTGGTCAGCGTGGAGCGGGCGTTCAGATAGCGGGTGCGGTCGGCCAGGTCTTCGTGGGTGAGCAGAATCTGCGCGGTTTGCAGGCCAAAGGCGCGGAAGGCGCTCTCGTAAGCCTGGCACAGGCCCATCTGGCCGACGGCGGCGGCGGCTTGCAGCTCGTGCACGCCCTTGGGGCGCACATTCCAGCCCAGGCGTTGGCAGCCTTCGGCGATGGCGCCGCTGGAAACCAGCACCACTTGCTTGCCGCGGCGTTTCAGTTCGGCGATCTCCTCGGCCCAGCGCGCCAGGGCGGTCAGGTCCAGCCCTCTGCCATCATTGGTCACCAGACTGGAGCCGACTTTGACCACGATACGGTCGGAAGCGTGAATCACCGAATGCATCAACAGACCTCGCTATGAAAGCAAATGATTATAGAGAGGTCAGTGTACCCGAAAAAGCGCGGGGCTTGCGCCAGGTCAATAGTATTCGCTGGGGCGGTATTCCATCAGCTGGAAATGCGGCGATTGCTGCAAAAGCTTGCTCACGCGGATCAGGTTTTCCGCCTGGCCGTCGTTGAGCCGGAATTCGCGCAACTGGCTGAAAGCGCGTCCCGTCATCAGCAGGCGGTCGGGCTTGCCGTCCTGGCCGGGCAGGCGCAGGGCGCGCTGGTAGCCGTCGCTTGCGTGGGTGATGCTGGGCATGGCCAGCGTCGGCAGAAACGTCTCGCTGAGAATCTCCAGCCCGCATTCCACCTCTTTGCCGGTGGGTTGCATCAACACCCAGCGCACCGCGCAGAGCTGGGTCTGTTCCGACGCGTCTGGCGGACGCAGAGACAGCAGTTCGCCGGCGCGCAAGGCGTGATCGCCCGGCAGGCCGCGCAGCAGATAGCCGGACTCGCTCTGATTGACGATGACCAAGAACCCAGGCGGGGGCGGCGCGGGCAAGTGGATGGTTTCTTCACTGGCTTCGCTGCCGGGCCATTGCCAGCTATCCGCATTGGCGCGGTGCCAGATGGCGGACAATCCCGACACCACTTCGATGACAGTCTGGGTGTTTTCGCGCTGCTGGCGGCGGCGGCGCGGCTTCTGCCATTCCTCCACCAGGCGGCTCAATAGCTGGATTTCATCATGCACGCCGGGCAAGGCGCTGCCGGGGGGCGATTTCTGCAACTGTTCCAGGCTGTGGCGCATGGTGTCCAGCGCGCCGCCCAGCTCCAGAATGCAGCAATGGGCGTGCAGCGAGCCCGGCGTGGCCAGCAGGTAGCGCGGCGGGCTGTCTTCCAGCGGGTCCAGCAAATAGCCGTGCAGGTTTTCCGTCAGCCGCGACACCGGCAGCAGCGTCACCTGGCGCGCCAGATCGTAGATCAGCTGCCGCGCCAGCTGCATATCGTCGCAAGACAGGCGATTGGTGCCGGTGAGCCCCAGCAGCAGGATCTGGCGGTAGATGACGGCCAGCGTATCGTCGTGGCCCAGCGCCCTGTCCTGCCAGCCCTTCTCCAGCGCCGCGGCGTACAACTGGTGGCAGTCCAGCCAGAAGCCATCCGACAGCGAGCAATAGTTCTGCTGGCTGATGTTGAGATACTGGCGGGCCGCCATCATGGTGTACAGCAATAGTTCTATCTTGGTTTGATCGCGTTCGATCAGGCTATGCCGGCCAAGCTTGTCGTTCAGCGTCTGCTTGAAGGCGGTGAACAGGTTGGCGAACAATTTGACGCTGAGCACGGCCAGCAGCCGGGTTTTGGGCGAGGCCAGGATGTCGCTGTGCAGCGTCTCGCGCTCCAGCAAGGGGTAATAACGGTCCAGTGCCTTGAGATAGAGCTTGAGCAGTTTGTAGCGCTGCGCCGGGGCCAGCGGCGTGCGGCCCAGGTGGTAGAGCGCCTGGCCGAGCAGGCGGCCGCATTCGGGCAAGTCGGTATAGGGCAGGCGGTCCAGCCATGCCGCCACGCTGGCCGGTTGGGTGTCTACGAGTTGCGGGTCCATATCCTTCTTCGGCAAGGCGAGTGGCGGCATCCGAGGCTGGCTCCGAGACGGTGTCGCGGCATGCGGGGACGGCTGGACCCAGCGAGAAGGTCAGGGCAGCGGCGTTTCCTCGCCCTGGCCGCTCTGGCCTGAGGACTGCACCTCGTCCAGCGCCTCCAGGCTTGCCCGCACCAGTCCATCCATCTCTTCATTATTCAGCGTGTACGGCGGCATGAAGTAGACCGTTTTCCCTATCGGCCGCAACAGGCATCCGCGTTTCAGCATGGCCGAAAAATAGGCCAATGCAAAGTCGGAACGCTCGGTTTCGACATCGAAAGCCCAGATCATGCCGCGGTGGCGGAAGTGGCGGACATCGCCGCGGGCGATCAATGGCTGCATCTTGCGCGTCCACTCTTCAGCCTTGACGCGGTTGGCGGCCAATACGTCCTCATCCTCGAAAATGTCGAGAACGGCCAGCGCGGCGGCGCAGGCGAGGGCGTTGCCGGTGTAGCTGTGCGAGTGCAGGAAGCCGCGCGCCACATCGTCGTGATAGAAGGCCTGGTAGACGGCGTCGCGGGTCAGCACGCAGGACAGCGGCAAAAAGCCGCCGGTGATGCCCTTGGACAGGCACAGAAAATCCGGCGTGATGCCGGCTTGCTGATAGGCGAAGAAGCTGCCGGCGCGGCCGAAGCCGACGGCGATCTCATCGGCGATCAGATGGACCTGGTATTGATCGCACAGCCGGCGCAGTTCGGTCAGATAGACCGGGTCATGCATCGCCATGCCGGCGGCGCCCTGCACCAGCGGCTCGACGATGACGGCGGCGATCTGGTCGCAGTGTTTGGCCAGCAGGTTTTCCAGCGAGCGGGCGGCGCGCAGCGCGGCATCGGCCGCGCTCTCGCCGGGAGCCGCCAGCCGCGCGTCCGGGCTGGGCGCGCGCAGGCCGGGTTTCAGCAAGTCGGCGTAGGTGGAGGAAAACAGCGGCACGTCGGTCACCGCCAGCGCGCCGACTGTTTCGCCGTGGTAGCTGTTCTCCAGGCTGATGAAGCGCGTCTTGCCGGGCTGGCCGCTGTTTTTCCAATAGTGGAAACTCATCTTCAGCGCGATTTCGGTCGCGCTGGCGCCGTCCGAGCCATAAAACGCATGGCCCAGGCCGGATAGTTTGGCCAGCCGTTCCGATAGCTCCACCACCGGGCGGTGGGTGAAACCGGCCAGCATCACATGCTCCAGCTGGTCCAACTGATCCCGTATCGCCTGCCGGATGCGCGGATGGCCATGGCCGAACAGATTGACCCACCACGAGCTGACACCGTCTAGGTAGCGATTGCCGTCAAAGTCGATCAGCCATGCGCCTTCGCCGCGGGCGATGGGCACGATGGGCAGCCGCTCGTGGCGCTTCATCTGGGTGCAGGGATGCCAGACGGCGTCGAAGCTGCGTCGCAGCCAATCTTGATTGCTCATGGACAGGGTCTCCGGTGGGGGTGGGGGGATGCTAGCACAGCGGCAAAGACGGGGCGATGTGACGCAAAACGTCAGCTTGTGCCTACTTTGAGCAAAGGCTTTCTTCCTGGATGGCCGATGGGATGGTTTTGGCAGGATGGCATGCATCCTGCTAAACAGAGATAGGCAGGCTGCCGATGGCGGGCCGGCATGGAGAATGATAAATCAACCGAACAGCCAAGTCCGGCCACGCCGGGCGCTCTGGGAGCGGCACATGAAGACGAGAAAACAGCAGGGTTTTACCTTGATCGAGCTGATGATCGTGGTGGCGATTGTCGGCATTCTGGCGGCCATCGCGATTCCGACTTATCAGGACTACACCAAGCGCGCGAAGGTAACGGAAGGTTTGTCCCTGGCGGATGCGGCCAAGACGGCGGTAACCGAGTATTACTCCACCAATAACGGCTTTGCCGCCGCAGGCAACTCCAATTACGGGCTTGCCGCCTCCATTACGGGCTCTTCCGTATCCGGGGTGAATGTATTGGCCAGCGGCGTGATTCAAATCACCTATACTTCCGCTGTGTCAAGCGGCGCCTTGCTGGATATCGTGCCAACCGCCGCTTCCGGTTCATTGACCTGGACCTGCACTTATCTCGGCACCGGCGCCACCGCGATCGCATCCGGGAATCAGCTTAGCGCAAGCTGGGTGCCGACCACCTGCCGCCAATAAGCGCGGAAGCACGATGGGACAAGAGGGGCGCGAGGGCGCCTCTCTGCATTTGGGAGAGGAGGGCCGGTGGGTCGCTCACAGCATGGCGCTTTAGGTATGACAGGGCATGGGCGGGCGATTAGGCAGGGCATCCGGCTGGCGGACTGCGGGATGTTCGCGTTTTTCGCGCTGTGTTTCGCCCTGCCGTTTCTGAATTGCGCCCGTTATTCGCCTTTGCAGGATTGGTGGACCGATGCCTTGGTGGTGTTGGCTATCGGCCTGGTGGCGCCGTTTGCGCTGAGACGGGGTAGCACGGGGCTCAGCTTGCCTGCGTTTGCCGTATTTCTCGCTTTGTCCGCTCTTTATCTTTCTTTCGTCAATGTGCTGTTGCTGGACAATGCGCAAGGCAGCAGCCAGGCGGTGGCCAGCTTGCTGGCGATGATGTTGCTGGCGCTATGGCTAGGCAACCGAGTGGAAATGCCCTTGCCCGCCATCTGCATGCAGCTATGCGGCGCGGTGTTGCTGGGCAATTGCCTGCAAGTGGCCCTGGGGCTGATCCAGGCTCTGGATTTGGCGCGGGCGACCCAGGGCTGGGTGTTGTACGACTACCGCGCGCCGACGGCGATCATAGGCAATCTGGCGCAGCATAATCAGTATGCGCAATACTTGTTTTGGGGCTTGCCGGCGGCCTGTTATCTGTATGGCCGGCGCAGCCTGGGAGGCGTCTGGTGCGCCGCGCTGGTTTTCATTTTATGTTTGATGATCACCTGGTCCGGCGCGCGTTTGCCGCTGGCCTATGGCCTGGGATTGTGTCTGCTGGCCTGGTTCTGGATACGCCGAACGCCGGCGGATGAGGTTTTGAGGCGAATGGCGGCGGCGTTGGCTGTTTCGGTTTTCCTGCTGGCTTTGGTGCAGCTATTCAATAGCGACATCGTCTGGGCGCTGAATAAATTGGGCGTGCCGATCCAGGCGGTGAGCGGTTCGGAGCGCTTGCTGGACGAGGGGTTCGGCGCGCGCCGCCGTGTGGAGTGGAGCAAGGCTTGGCTGGTGTTCCAGTCCCACCCTTGGGTGGGCGCGGGGCTAGGGCGCTACGCGGCGCAATCGGTTTGGCTGGAGGCTTTTGGCGCTTTCCCCTTGTATCCGGAAAGCCGGCTGTTTACCCAAAGCCATAATCTGGTTTTTCAGCTGTTGGCGGAAACGGGCGCGCTTGGCGCGGCGCTGGTCGCCGCCGGCCTGCTGTTCTGCCTGCTTCCTTTCTTCGGCAAGGGGCGGCAGACGCCGGAAAATCTTCTGCTGATTGCTCTGGCCATGGTCCTGCTGGCGCACAGCATGTTTGAATTCCCGCTGTGGTATCTGCCCTTCTTGGCGATGTTGACGACGGTCTGCGCGCTGGGCCCCGCGCCGCGTTGGCGGGTGCCGACGCGAACCGCCGCGCTGCGTTGGCTGTGCATGGGAAGCGGGGCGTTGATGTTGGCTTATGTGCTCAGCGGCGGTTTCATTTTCAAACGTTTTCTGGAATACAGCGCGCCGAGTCTATCGGTTCAGGACAATGTCCAACGCATCGAGTATCTGGGCAGGCTCGCGCTGAACCCTTTGTGGAGCAAACAGGCGGATCTGGTGATGGGCAATTATCTGCTCCCGGACCGCAAGCATCTGGATATCAGTTTGCCTTTCTATGAACGCTTGGCGAAGGATCAGCCTTTTGTCGTCGTGCTGTTGCGGCTGAGCATCTGCCGGGCGTTGGCGGGGCAGGTGGAGGGCGCCAGAGAGGCGATGGCCGAGGCGATTGCGAACTATCCTGATGAAACGCCTAAGTTCGTGCTTTCGCTGCAAGGCTGGCCCGACCCGGAAATCCGGCCATTGCGGGAGATGGCGCTGCGCGCGGCGCGGGCTTATCAGGCAGGCGGGCCGGAAACCGAAGCCGGGCGTCTGGCGGCGGTGAAGACTGTAGTGGCGCCGGTTGAGAGGCGTCTGACGTTTTGAGCTTTGTAACGCGCCGACACACTTGATGGGTTTTGCCGGGGCGGCGCATGCGGTATGCTGCCCGCTTCCCGCTATTTGACATCTGATCTGCCATGACTTTTCAGAAGATTCCCGAGCGCCTGGCGCTGCTGGCCTTGTGCCTGATCGCCATCGTGCCCTTCGCTTCGCGCGTCCACTTCGTGCCCCTGCCGCAGTGGTTCGGCGAAATCAATGTAGTCTGGCTGCTGCTGGCGGCCGGACTGTTGCTGCTGCCCAGCGGCCGTCTGTTCGACGCCGTGCCGCGCGCCAGCGGCTGGTGTTTGGCGCTGGCCGCCGCTTGGGGCTTGCAGCCGCAATTCGTCCATCTGCTGTTTCCCGGCATGAGTTATGTCACGGCCCTGGGCTGGCTGGCGCTGGCCTTGCTGGCCTCGATGACGGCCTCGCTGCGCGGCGCTTTCGGCGACCGCGAGTTCGCCGTCTGGCTGGCGCGGGCGATCATTGTCGGCGGCCTGGTGCAGTCCTTGATCGGCGTGGCGCAGTTGACCGGCATGGCGCCGGCGCTGGGCCTGTTCTACGACGGCTCGCATCCCACCAGCAATATCTTCGGCCACATCGGCCAGCGCAATCAGTACGCGCATTACCTGATGTGGGCCATGGTGTCCGGCGTTTACCTGTTCGCCGTACGCCGCTTGGGCAAGGGCTGGCTGATCGTGCTGGCGCTGTGGATGGCGCTGATGCTGGCCTGGGCCGGTTCGCGCACCATCCTGCTGTATCTGGTGGCCTTGTCTGCGCTGGCCGGCTTGTGGCATTGGCGCAGCCGCGATGACGCTTCGCGGCGGATGATGCTGGCGATGTGGGCCAGCTGCGGGATGATTCTGGCTGCCCAGTTCGCCTTGCCCTTGGTGAACCATCTAGTGTCCATCTTGACCCATTCGGATGTCGAGAACGCTTCCGGCGTGGCTAGACTGGCCGCCAACGGCGACGATATGGGCGCCCGCCGCTTCGTCGAGATGCACAAGGCCTGGATGACTTTCAAGGCGCATCCGCTGTGGGGCGTGGGCTGGTCGCAATACGCGGCGGAAAGCGTGCGTCTGCAGCAGTTGCCGCAGTTCGCATCGGCCGGTTACAACAGCGGCCTGTTCACCAATGCGCATAATCTGGTGATGCAGTTGCTGGCGGAGATGGGCGCGGTCATCACGGCGCTGGTGCTGCTGGGGTTCGCCTGGGTGGTGTGGCCGTTTTTCAGCCGCAAGGCCGAGCCCGAAGGCGTGTTGGCCTTGGGCTGCCTGGCGGTGACCTTGACCCATAGCATGCTGGAGTATCCACTGTGGTACTACTATTTTCTGGCGATGCTGGCGGTGTTCATGGCGATGGCGCCGCGTGGCGAGGCGCGCGTCGGCCTGTTGCCGCGGCTGCCCCTGCTGGCGGCGCTGGCCTGGGTGGGCTGGCTGTCGATCAGCGCCACGCCGATGTTCTGGGAGCTGGTGAATCTGTACGTGCCGACTGGCAACGCGGCCAAAGACAAGGTTCGCAGCGAGCGCCTGATCGAGATCGTCAAAACCAAGCCGATGTTCGCCTATCACGCCTTGTACACGCTGGACGACTATCTGCCCATCACCAAGGACAACCTCAAGCAGAAGCTGGAGCTGGAGGATCAGCTGACCGCCTTTCGCCCGTATCCGGATGTGATGCTCAAGCGCGCGCAGCTGGAAATCCTGGCTGGCGAGCAAGCCAAGGCGGAACAGACGCTGCGCACCACGCTGGCGTCCTTCCCGACTTACGCCGGCCAGTTCATTGAAACGCTGGGCGAGCAGGACCCGGCCTGGGAGCCGCTGCGCAAGATCAGCCGCGAAGCCTACGATAATTTGCCGGCCAAATTCCGCACCTTGCCGGAATGAACCAAGCTCCCGCCTGCGGGCGGGAGAGGGCAATAAAAAACCGCCGAAGCGATTCGGCGGTTTTTTTGCGGCGGAGTACGCGGCGCTTAGTTGTCCAGCACCACGCCTTCGCTCAGCGCTGCCTTCATCTTGATCAGGGCCTTGGCTTCGATCTGGCGGATGCGCTCGGCCGACACGCCGAACTCGGCCGCCAGCTCGTGCAGCGTGGAGCCGCTGTCGTCGGCCAGCCAGCGCGCTTCGACGATGCGGCGGCTGCGCGGGTCCAGCGTGGACAGCGCGTATTCCAGGCCTTCGGTTTGCAGTTGGTCGAAGGCGCGGCGCTCCAGCGCGCGGGTCGGCTCGCTGTGGCTGTCCGCCAGCCAGTCGATGGGCGCGTAGCTGTCTTCGTCGTCGCTGTCGGCCAGCAGGGACACATCCTGGCCGTTCATGCGGATTTCCATCTCGCGCACTTCTTCAGGCTTGACGCCCAGATCGGCGGCGATGGACTTGGCTTCCTGCTCCGACAGCGCGGAGAAACCGCTCTTCATGCTGCGCAGGTTGAAGAACAGCTTGCGCTGCGGCTTGGTGGTGGCGATGCGCACCAGACGCCAGTTGCGCAGGATGAATTCGTGGATTTCCGCCTTGATCCAGTGGATGGCGAACGAGAACAGGCGCACGCCGCGGTCAGGCTCGAAACGCTTCACCGCCTTCATCAGGCCGATATTGCCTTCCTGGATCAGGTCGGCCTGCGGCAGGCCGTAACCGGCGTAGCCGCGGGAAACGGACACGACCACGCGCAGGTGCGACAGCACCATCTGCCGCGCCGCTTCCAGGTCGTTTTCCTGCTGGAAACGGGTCGCGAGCTCGGTTTCCTGCTCCGGCGACAGCATGGGCACGCTGTTGACGGCCTGGATGTATTGTTCCAGGCTGCCGCTGGTCGACGGTACGGGAAGGGCAAATGTTGTGTTCATTGCGATGGCTACCTCCTTGGGTAGTGCTATGTTAGCACTCGTGTATTGAGAGTGCTAGCAAGGAAAGGTTCCGCGGTCAATGATTTTTAACAATCGATTCGATAGCCAAAAACTTTCCTTTGTCATTTTTTACTTGGGTTCGACCTTGCGCAAATGGTGGTCTGCGGCCAGCCGCGCGCCCAGCATCGCCAGCATCGCGGACACCGCCAGCAAGACGGCCAATTCCGGCGCGCTCAGCAGGCGCAGCTCCACTTGCTCGCCGTACAGCATGGCGAACTCGCGGATGGCCGGATTGGCGACGGCGGCCAGCCAGCAGGACAGCCCCCAGGCCAGCAGCGCGGCGAACACCCCTTGCCACAAAGCGTGGTAGAGGAAAGGACGGCGGATGAAGCTGTCTGTGGCGCCGATCAGCTTGGACACTTCGATTTCATCCTGCCGCGCCAGTATCTGCATCCGGATCGCGTTATGGGTCACCAGCACCAGCGCCAAACCCAGGGCGGCCGCCAGGAACCAGGTGAGCTTCTTGCCCATGTCCACCATGCCGTACAGACGCTTGGCCCAGTGGGCGTCGAACTGCGCCATTTCCACCATAGGCAGGCCGGACAATTCCTTCTGCAGCATTTCCAGCGAGCGCGGCTCCATCGCCGCCGGAGTCACCACGAAGGCGTCCGGCAGCGGGTTGCCGTCCAGGCCGCTGTCCAGGCCGGTCAGGCCGTTGCGCTTCTCCAGATCTTGCAGCGCTTTGCCCTTGCTGACGAAAGTGAAGCTTTTCACCTTGGGATGATGCGACAAGGTGCTGTTGACGGCGGCGATGTCGGCTTCCTCGGCCGACAATTCCATGAACAGCGTGATTTGCGGCGTGGCAGTCAGGCGGCCCACCCAGTCCTGCACGCTGCTGACTGTCAGGTACAGCGACAGCGGCAAAGCCAGCGCCAGCGCCAGCATCAGCAGGGTCAGCAGGCTGCCGAACGGTTGGCGCAGAATCTTCAGCAGCGCCTGCTTGGCGCTTTGCCAGTTCAGATAGAGAAAGTGTTTCATGCGGCGAACTGTCCTTCCCTCAGGCGGATGATGCGGCGGCCGTAGTCTTCCATCAGCGTTTCGTCGTGGGCCGAGATCAGCACCGTGACGCCGACCTGATGGAAGGATTTGAACAATTCCATGATGTCCAGCGCGTAGGCGCGGTCCAGGTTGGCGGACGGTTCGTCGGCCAAGAGGATGCTGGGGCGATGCACCACCGCGCGGGCGATGCACAAACGCTGCTGTTCGCCGCCGGACAGGCGGATCGGCATGCTCTTTTCCTTGGACAGCAGGCCTACTTTGTCCAGCGCGGCGCGCACGCGCTTGGCGGCGTCGCGGCGGTCGAAGCCGATGATGTCCAGCGGCAGCATCACATTGTCGAACACGCTGCGGTCGAACAGGATTTTATGATCCTGGAACACCATGCCCAGATGCTGGCGCACATAGGGAATCTGGCTGGCGCGCAGTTTGGACAGGTTCTGGCCATTGACGATGACGCCGCCGGCGGTGGCGCGCTCGATGCCGGCGATCAGCTTCAGCAGCGTCGATTTGCCGGCGCCGGAGTGGCCGGCGAGGAATACCATTTCGCCGGTTTCGATGGTGAAGGACAGATTCTTCAGGGCTTCGTTGCCACCAGGATAACGCTTGGTGACCTGGTCGAACTGTATCATGTAGGGTTTCCCGCTGGTCTGGCTGAGAAAGAAGGCCGCCCGCGGGCGGCCGGGGGCATTATTCGAACAGCGCGTCGATGTAGTCGCGGCTGCTGAACGGGCGCAGGTCGTCTATGCTTTCGCCCACGCCGATGAAGCGCAGTGGAATCGGGCGCTGCTTGGCGATGGCGGCGATCACGCCGCCCTTGGCGGTGCCGTCCAGCTTGGTCAGGATCAGGCCGGTCAGGCCCAGCGCGTCGTCGAAGGCCTTGACCTGGTTGACGGTGTTCTGGCCGATATTGGCGTCCAGCACCAGCACCACCTCGTGCGGGGCGTCCGGCAGCGCCTTCTGGATCACGCGCTTCACCTTCTTGATTTCTTCCATCAGGTGCAGCTGAGTCGGCAGGCGGCCGGCGGTATCGGCCAGCACGATGTCGATGCCGCGGGCGATGGCGGCCTGGATGGCGTCATAGCAAACAGCGGCGGAATCGCCGCCTTGCTGGGCGATGACGGTCACGCCGTTGCGCTCGCCCCAGGCGATCAGCTGTTCGCGCGCGGCGGCGCGGAAAGTGTCGCCGGCGGCCAGCAGCACGCTCTTGCCCTGGCTCTGGTAGTACTTGGCCAGCTTGCCGATGGAGGTGGTCTTGCCGGCGCCGTTGACGCCGGTCATCATGATCACGAAAGGCTTCTTGCCTTCCACATTGAGCGGCACTTCCAGCGGGCCGATCAGATCCTGCAGCGAGTCCTTCAGCGCGCCTTTCAATTCCGACGCGTCCTTCAGCCCCTTCAAGGACACGCGCTCGCGCACGTCGCCCAGCAAATGAACGGTGGCGTCCACGCCCATGTCGGACGTCAGCAGCACCGTCTCCAGTTCTTCGTACAGGTCTTCGTCTATCTTGCCGCCGCCGAATAAACCAGCCAGCTGCTTGCCCAGCTTGTCGCGGGTTTTGGCCAGGCCGGCTTTCAGGCGTTCGGTCCAGCTCAGCTTTTTCAGCGGCGTGGCTTCGACGGGCGCGGCGGGCGGCGGTTCGATGGCTTCAAGCGCGGCTGCGGGCGCGGGAGTATTCTGAGGTTCGACTGCTTGGTGCTGGATGGCGGGCGCGGTTTCAACCGCCGCGGGCAGGGCCTCGGGAGCGGTCTCCAAAACAGGGCTGGCAGCTGCGGCTTGCGGCGCTTCCTCCGCGGGGGTGGTTAGCGCGGGCGTCTCGATTTGCGGCGTCTCCACCGGCTTGGGTTTTTTCTTGAAGAAGCTAAACATGCGTAAATGAACCGGGATTGGCGGTAAATGGCTAAATTGTATCCTCAATTGCCGTCGCGCACAGGGCCTATCTGCGGGAAGAGCCTGCAGAGGAGAGGCAAAACGGATACTAATATAAGGAATCAATCTGTACTGTGGCTGTTCGGCCGCGGATATTGCGTCGTTTCGAACATCATTGAGACGCTAAAGTGCTGATCGGGTTACACTCTGCCGCTTGCGTCAAGAGTTTAGAGAATCATGAGTCAGGCACGTAACAAGGTCAGAATCATCGGCGGCGAGCATAGACGCCGCCTGTTGCCGTTTCCCGATGCCGAAGGTCTGCGCCCTACGCCAGATCGCGTGCGCGAAACGCTGTTCAATTGGCTGGGGCAGGATCTGCACGGCAAAAGCTGCCTGGACCTGTTCGCCGGCAGCGGCGCGCTGGGGTTCGAGGCGGCTTCCCGCGGCGCCCGCCGCGTGGTGATGGTGGAAAAATCCCGGAAGGTCTATGAGTCTTTGCGCGATAACCGCCAGTTGCTGTCGGCGGCGGCGATCGATGTCGTCAATGGCGATGCGCTGCTGTATCTAAAGAATGGCAGGGAGCGTTTCGACGTCATCTTCCTGGATCCGCCTTACGACTCGGATCTGCTGGCGCAGGCTTTGCCGCTGCTGGCCGGTTTGTTGGCCGACGATGGCGTGGTCTATATGGAGGCGCGCCAATGGCCGGAAGCGCTGCCGGATGGCTGGGACTGCGTTCGCCAGGACAAGGCCGGCACGGTCCACTACGGTTTATTGGCGCCGGCGCAAGCTTGAGCCTGTTTTACGCACCCTTCGTCGCGTCTATCGATATAACCAGCGCGAACTTGCGACCGCCGGCGGGGGGTGACAGAATTCATGTTGTTGAATACCTGAGGAAATTACTATGTCTTTGATGATTACCGACGAGTGCATCAACTGCGACGTCTGTGAGCCGGAGTGCCCCAATAACGCGATCTCGCAGGGCGAAGAGATCTACCAGATCGACCCCAATCTGTGCACCCAATGCGTGGGCCACTACGATGAGCCGCAATGCCAGCAAGTCTGTCCGGTGGATTGCATCCCCCTGGATCCGGCGCATCAGGAGACCAAGGAAGAGCTGCATCAGAAGTATCTGAAGATTTCGGGTCAAGCCTGATTTGCTTAAGTGCTTGATGTAAAAGAGAACACCTCGCCGCTTGCGAGGTGTTTTTCATTTTCCTGCAGAAAAGTGCATTTTTTTTCGAAAAAGGTGTTGACGGCAAATCGGGCTATCTATAATATTCGGGTCTCTTTCAGGAGGGATTCCCGAGCGGTCAAAGGGATCAGACTGTAAATCTGACGGCTCTGCCTTCGAAGGTTCGAATCCTTCTCCCTCCACCAAAATTTAGTAGAAGCGCTTGGCAGTGAAGTTAAGCTGTCTTGTTGTAAGCCAGGCGGGTGTAGCTCAATGGTAGAGCAGAAGCCTTCCAAGCTTATGACGAGGGTTCGATTCCCTTCACCCGCTCCAAGCGTTTTAAAAGCCTGTTTTAAGGGCCCATGTAGCTCAGGGGTAGAGCACTCCCTTGGTAAGGGAGAGGTCGGCAGTTCAATTCTGCCCATGGGCACCACAGTTCAACTTTAGCTTTATTTTCGTATTCAGGATATTTTGCCATGGCTAAGGAAAAGTTCGAGCGGACCAAACCGCACGTAAACGTCGGCACCATCGGTCACGTTGACCATGGTAAAACCACTCTGACCGCTGCTATCACTACCATTCTGTCGAAGAAGTTCGGTGGCGAAGCCAAGGACTACTCCCAGATCGACAGCGCGCCGGAAGAAAAGGCTCGTGGTATTACCATCAATACCGCGCACGTTGAATACGAAACCGAATCCCGCCACTACGCTCACGTAGACTGTCCGGGTCACGCCGACTATGTGAAGAACATGATCACCGGCGCGGCTCAAATGGACGGCGCTATCCTGGTTTGCTCGGCCGCTGACGGTCCGATGCCGCAAACCCGCGAACACATCCTGCTGTCCCGTCAGGTTGGCGTTCCGTACATCATCGTCTACCTGAACAAGGCTGACCTGGTTGACGACGCTGAGCTGCTGGAGCTGGTGGAAATGGAAGTGCGCGATCTGCTGTCTTCCTACGACTTCCCGGGCGATGACACCCCGATCGTGATCGGATCCGCTCGTCTGGCGCTGGAAGGCGACCAGTCCGAAATGGGCGAACCGTCCATCTTCCGTCTGGCTGACGCTCTGGACTCCTACATCCCGACTCCGGAACGCGCCATCGACAAGCCGTTCCTGCTGCCGATCGAAGACGTGTTCTCGATCTCCGGCCGTGGCACCGTGGTGACCGGTCGCGTTGAGCGCGGCATCGTGAAGGTCGGTGAAGAAATCGAAATCGTGGGTCTGAAGGCCACGGTTAAGACCACCTGCACCGGCGTGGAAATGTTCCGCAAGCTGCTGGACCAAGGTCAGGCTGGCGACAACGTGGGCGTGCTGCTGCGCGGCACCAAGCGTGAAGACGTTGAGCGCGGCCAAGTTCTGGCCAAGCCGGCTTCCATCACCCCGCACACCAAGTTCGAAGCTTCCGTTTACGTTCTGTCCAAGGACGAAGGCGGCCGCCACACCCCGTTCTTCGCGAACTATCGCCCGCAGTTCTACTTCCGTACTACGGACGTGACTGGCGCGATCACGCTGAAGGAAGGCGTTGAAATGGTTATGCCGGGCGACAATGTTGAGTTCAGCGTTGAGCTGATCGCTCCGATCGCCATGGAAGATGGTCTGCGCTTCGCTATCCGCGAAGGCGGTCGTACTGTTGGCGCCGGCGTTGTAGCAAAGATTATTGCTTAAGTAAGGTTTAAAGGCCAGTAGCTCAATTGGTAGAGTATCGGTCTCCAAAACCGAGGGTTGGGGGTTCGAGACCCTCCTGGCCTGCCAATTAAGACCAGCCGGCGCTATGCGCCGGTTGGTCTTTTGTCGCATATGCGAGAGAAAATCGACATGGAAATGCAAGATAAGATCAAGTTGGTCCTGGCGGGTGTTGTGGTAGTGGCCGGGATTGTTGGCTTTTACCTGATTCCTGAGGGTCAGGGTCTGCTGCGCGCGCTGGCTTTCATTGTCTCCATCCTGCTGGCTGCCGGCGTGGTGTGGACTTCGGCGCCGGGCAAGGGCTTGGTGGTCTATGCTAACGAGTCCATGGTCGAGGCTCGCAAGGTAGTGTGGCCGACCCGCAAGGAAGCGACGCAGGTGACGTTGATGGTGTTTGTATTCGTCACGGTGTTGGCCTTGTTCATGTGGTTGGTGGATTCCAGCCTGTCTTGGCTGTTTTACGATGTGATTCTCGGTCGAGGTAGATAATGGCAAAGCGCTGGTATGTAGTACACGCATACTCCGGTTTTGAGAAGAGCGTGCAAAAGGCGCTGCGTGAACGTATCGAACGTTCCGACATCGCGGATCAATTTGGTCAGATTCTGGTGCCGGTGGAAGAGGTTGTGGACGTCAAGAACGGCCGCAAGTCCATCACTGAGCGCAAATTCTTCCCTGGCTACGTGCTGGTGGAAATGGAAATGACCGACGATACCTGGCACTTGGTCAAGAGCACGCCCAAAGTGACCGGTTTTGTCGGTGGCACGGCCAATCGCCCGGCGCCGATTTCCAAGAAGGAAGTCGAAGCCATTATGCAGCAGATGCAAGAGGGCGTGGAAAAGCCGAAGCCGAAGGTGCTGTTCGAGGTGGGTGAAAGGGTGCGCGTCATCGACGGCCCGTTCAACGACTTCAATGGCTCGGTGGATGAAGTGAATTACGAGCGCAACAAGCTGCGCGTGTCGGTGCAGATTTTCGGCCGCGACACCCCGGTTGAGCTGGAATTCAGTCAAGTGGAAAAGCTGTAAAATTTCACTTGGCAGGTTTGTGAAAAGCCTGTATACTGCAGCGCTTTCGTTGGGGAGTGAACGTCAAGTTCACGCTATACCCGTTTAAGGAGTTTTAATCGTGGCAAAGAAAATTGTCGGCTATATCAAGCTGCAAGTAGCCGCTGGCAAGGCCAACCCGTCTCCTCCGATCGGTCCGGCTCTGGGTCAGCGTGGTCTGAACATCATGGAATTCTGCAAGGCGTTCAATGCTCAAACTCAGGGCATGGAACCGGGTATGCCGATTCCTGTTGTGATCACCGCTTACGCGGACAAGTCCTTCACCTTCACCATGAAGACGCCGCCGGCGACCTTCCTGCTGAAGAAGGCTGCTGGCATCAAGTCCGGCTCCGCCAAGGCTCACGTGGACAAGGTTGGCAAGGTAACTCGCGCTCAGCTGGAAGAAATCGCCAAGACCAAGCAAGCGGATCTGACCGCTGCTGATCTGGACGCCGCTGTTCGCACCATCGCCGGCTCTGCCCGTTCGATGGGTCTGGAAGTGGAGGGCGTGTAATATGGCTAAGATCTCCAAGCGCCTGCAAACTCTGAAGGCTACCGTTGATCGCAACAAGCTGTACGCTGTTGAAGAAGCGATTGCCCTGGTTAAGACTGCTGCCACCGCCAAGTTCGACGAGTCGATCGATATCGCCGTGAACCTGGGCGTGGATCCGCGTAAATCGGACCAAGTGGTTCGTGGTTCCGTGGTTCTGCCGCGCGGCACCGGCAAGTCGGTTCGCGTTGCTGTATTTGCTCAAGGCGCCAACGCCGAAGCCGCCAAGGCTGCCGGTGCTGAAGTGGTCGGTTTCGACGACCTGGCCGAGCAAGTTAAAGCCGGCAACCTGGACTTCGATATCGTGATCGCTTCCCCGGACGCAATGCGCGTCGTGGGTCAGCTGGGCCAGATTCTGGGTCCGCGCGGTCTGATGCCGAACCCGAAGGTTGGCACCGTGACCCCGAACGTTGCCGAAGCTGTGAAGAACGCCAAGGCCGGTCAGGTTCAATACCGTACCGATAAGGCTGGTATCGTTCACGCTACCATCGGCCGCGCTTCGTTCGAAGTTGAAGCTCTGCGCGAAAACTTCTCCGCTCTGGTTGATGCCCTGGTGAAAGCCAAGCCGGCAGCTTCCAAGGGCGTGTATCTGAAAAAGATCGCCGTTTCCAGCACCATGGGCATCGGCGCTCGCGTAGATACCGCTACCGTCAGCGCCTAATCGCTGCCGGAGCATGATGGGGCGGCGCAAGCCGTCCTGTCAAAAGGCTTTGGGCTGGCAGTTTTGCTGCCAGATTGTCAAAGACCGTAGGTGCCGCAAGGCTTAATCGCGAAGTTGTCGCAAGATAGCCCAGCATCCTACGCAGATGGTGTACCCGAAACAGGCTTCTTAAGTACATCGCTCATGTAGCTCAGGGGTAGAGCACTCCCTTGGTAAGGGAGAGGTCGACGGTTCAATTCCGTCCATGAGCACCAGTTCTTTTTGATGTCTCCTGATACAGGTCGCCGCTGCAAAGCGAAGCGAAAATCCTTTCGCTTCATTTCAGTCTAGGAGGTAGACCTTGAGTCTCAATATCGAAGATAAAAAGGCGGTAGTCGCTGAAGTAGCTGCTCAACTGGCAGCTGCTCAGACCCTCGTTATCGCTGAATATCGGGGCATCGAGGTTAGCAGCATGACCAAGCTCCGCGCTCAGGCGCGTGAGAACGGCGTTTACCTGCGCGTTCTGAAGAACACGCTGGTGCGTCGCGCTGTGGAAGGCACTCCGTTTGCCGAGCTGGCTGACCAAATGGTTGGCCCGCTGGTATACGGCATCTCCGCCGACCCTGTTGCTGCTGCCAAGGTGCTGCATCAATTTGCCAAGGCTGACGATAAGATCATCGTCAAGGCCGGTTCCTACGAAGGCAAGGTATTGTCCGCTGCTCAGGTTGCTGAGCTGGCGTCCATCCCGAGCCGCGAAGAACTGTTGTCCAAGCTTCTCTACGTTATGCAGGCTCCGGTCGCTGGCTTCGCCCGCGCGCTGGCCGCCCTGTCCGACAAGAAGCAAGCCGAAGCCGCTTAACTTATTTGATTCTTATAGAATTCAGGAGATTTTCACATGGCAATCACCAAAGAAGACATCCTCGAGGCCGTTGCTGGTCTGACCGTTATGGAACTGAACGACCTGGTTAAGGCGTTCGAAGAAAAGTTCGGCGTTTCCGCCGCTGCTGTTGCCGTTGCTGGCCCGGCTGGCGCCGGCGCTGCCGCTGCTGAAGAAAAGACCGAGTTCGACGTTGTTCTGACCGCCGCTGGCGACAACAAGGTTGGCGTGATCAAGGTTGTTCGCGCAATCACCGGTCTGGGTCTGAAGGAAGCTAAGGACCTGGTAGACGGCGCTCCGAAGAACGTGAAGGAAGGCGTGTCCAAGGCTGAAGCCGATGACGTCGCTAAGCAACTGATCGAAGCCGGTGCTAAGGCTGAAGTTAAATAATCTTCTTTGAAAAAAGAAGGTGAGGCTGGCGGAGAAATCCGCCAGCCTTATTGCGCTTGTAGTTGGCGGAAGCGAAGAAAGTAAAAGCCAGCAATATACTAGGCGTGGCTGCTGACTTTTGGTTTCTTGCGCCACCCACCTCGATGGAGACTCTATGAGTTATTCGTTTACTGAGAAGAAGCGTATTCGTAAGAGCTTTGCGAAACGTGCCAGTGTTCTCGACGTCCCCTTCCTGTTGGCGACCCAGATTGATTCCTACACCGAATTTCTCCAGCTGGGAACGCCGCTGGATGAGCGCAAGGATGTGGGTCTTCAGGCTGCGTTCAAGTCGATCTTCCCGATCGTCAGCCATAACGGCTATGCCAAATTGGACTTTGCCCACTATATCCTGGGCGAACCGCCGTTTGATGTGCAGGAATGTCAGCTGCGCGGCATTACCTTTGCCGCGCCGCTGCGCGCGCGCATCCGCTTGACGATTTTCGACAAGGAATCGTCCAAGCCGGTGGTGAAGGAAGTGCGCGAGAATGAAGTGTACATGGGCGAAATTCCGCTCATGACCGCGAACGGCTCCTTCATCATCAATGGCACCGAACGCGTTATCGTTTCCCAGTTGCATCGTTCCCCGGGCGTGTTCTTCGAGCACGACCGCGGCAAGACGCACTCGTCCGGCAAGCTGCTGTTCTCCGCCCGCGTGATTCCTTACCGCGGCTCCTGGCTGGACTTCGAATTCGATCCGAAGGACCTGCTGTACTTCCGTATCGACCGTCGCCGCAAGATGCCGGTGACCATCCTGCTGAAGGCCCTGGGCTACAGCAACGAAGAAATCCTGTCCGAGTTCTACAGCTTCGACACCTTCTACCTGACCCGCAGCGGCGTATTCATGCGCGTGGTGCCGGAACGTCTGAAGGGCGAAGTGGCCAAGTTCGACATCGTGGCCGCCGACGGCAAGCTGATCGTCGCCAAGGACAAGCGCATCACCGCCAAGCACATCCGCGACATCCAGACCGCTGAGCTGGACCGCATCGAAGTGCCGGCCGACGCACTGCTGGGCAAGGTGGTGTCCCACAATGTGGTGAACCAGAACACCGGCGAAGTGATCGTTCGCGCCAACGAGGAAGTGACCGAGGAAAGCCTGGCCAAGCTGGCGCTGGCCGAGGTGGAGCAGGTCGAGGTGCTGTTCACCAACGATCTGGACCAAGGCGCGTACATCTCGCAAACCCTGCGTTCCGACGACATCCAGGATCAGCTGCAAGCCCGCGTGGCCATCTATCGCATGATGCGTCCTGGCGAACCGCCGACCGAAGATGCGGTGGAAGCGCTGTTCCAGCGTCTGTTCTTCAGCGAAGAAACCTACGATCTGTCGCGCGTGGGCCGCATGAAGTTCAGCTCGCGCACCTATCAGTACAAGTTCGACGACAAAACGCCGGAATGGTTCAAGGAACTGATCGGCGAGAAGTTCGCGTCGCGTCGCGACGTGATGGAAGGCACGCTGACCACGGAAGACATCGTGTCCGTGATCGCCATCCTGACCGAGCTGCGCAACGGCCGCGGCGAAGTGGACGACATCGATCACCTGGGCAACCGTCGCGTGCGTTCGGTGGGCGAATTGGCTGAAAACCAATTCCGCGCCGGCCTGGTGCGCGTGGAGCGCGCGGTCAAGGAACGCCTGAACCAGGCCGAGTCCGACAACCTGATGCCGCACGACCTGATCAACGCCAAGCCGGTGTCCGCCGCGATCAAGGAATTCTTTGGTTCCTCGCAGCTGTCCCAGTTCATGGACCAGACCAACCCGCTGTCGGAAATCACCCACAAGCGCCGTGTTTCGGCCCTGGGCCCGGGCGGTCTGACTCGCGAACGCGCAGGCTTCGAAGTGCGTGACGTACACCCGACCCACTACGGCCGCGTGTGCCCGATCGAAACGCCTGAAGGTCCGAACATCGGTCTGATCAACTCGCTGTCCGTCTACGCGCGCACCAACGAGTTCGGTTTCCTGGAAACCCCGTACCGCAAGGTCGTGGATAGCAAGGTCACCAACGAGATCGATTACCTGTCGGCGATCGAAGAAGGCCGCTACGTCATCGCTCAGGCCAACGCCGAGCTGAATGCCGAAGGCACGCTGATCGACGAACTGGTTACCTGCCGCGAAAAGGGCGAAACCATTCTGGCGACCCCGGACCGCGTGCAGTACATGGACGTGGCCACCGGCCAGGTGGTATCCGTGGCCGCTTCGCTGATTCCGTTCCTGGAACACGATGACGCCAACCGCGCATTGATGGGCGCCAACATGCAACGCCAGGCCGTACCGTGCCTGCGTCCGGAAAAAGCCTTCGTCGGCACCGGCATCGAGCGTTCCGTGGCTGTCGACTCCGGCACCACCGTGGTGGCTCGTCGCGGAGGCGTGGTGGACTATGTCGACGCCGGCCGTGTTGTGGTTCGCGTCAACGATGAAGAAGCGACCGCTGGCGAAGTGGGCGTGGACATCTACAACCTGACCAAGTTCACCCGTTCCAACCAGAACACCAACATCAACCAGCGTCCGGTGGTGAAGGTGGGCGATCAGATCGCTCGCGGCGACGTGGTGGCTGACGGCGCATCGACCGATCTGGGCGAATTGGCGCTGGGTCAGAACATGACCATCGCCTTCATGCCGTGGAACGGCTACAACTACGAAGACTCGATCCTGATCTCGGAAAAGCTGGTCGCAGAAGACCGCTACACCTCGATCCACATCGAAGAACTGTCCGTGGTTGCCCGCGACACCAAGCTGGGACCGGAAGAAATCACCCGCGACATCCCGAACCTGTCCGAACGCATGGCAGGCCGTCTGGATGAATCCGGCATCGTCTACATCGGCGCGGAAGTCGAAGCCGGCGACGTGCTGGTGGGCAAGGTGACGCCTAAGGGCGAAACCCAGCTGACGCCGGAAGAGAAGCTGCTGCGCGCCATCTTCGGCGAGAAGGCTTCCGACGTGAAGGACACCTCGCTGCGCGTGCCGACCGGCACCGTGGGCACGGTGATCGACGTGCAAGTGTTCACCCGCGAAGGCATTGAGCGCGACAAGCGCGCCCAGTCCATCATCGACGCGGAACTGAAACGCTACCGTCTGGACCTGAACGACCAGCTGCGTATTTTCGACAACGACGCCTTCAGCCGTATCGAACGCCTGATCCTGGGCAAGGTTGCCAACGGCGGTCCGAAGCGTTTGGCCAAGGGCACCGTGATCGATCAGGAATACCTGACCGGTCTGCCGACCAAGCACGATTGGTTCGACATCCGCATGAGCGATGAAGACATCGCCAAGCAGCTGGAACTGATCAAGGAAAGCCTGGCGCAGAAGCGCGAAGAATTCGACCTCAAGTTCGAAGACAAGAAGCGCAAGCTGACCCAGGGCGACGAACTGCCGCCGGGCGTGCAGAAGATGGTCAAGGTTTACCTGGCCGTCAAGCGCCGCCTGCAAGCGGGCGACAAGATGGCCGGCCGCCACGGTAACAAGGGTGTGGTATCGCGCATCCTGCCGGTGGAAGACATGCCTTACATGGGCGACGGCCGTCCGGTCGACATCGTGCTGAACCCGCTGGGCGTACCGTCGCGTATGAACATCGGTCAGATTCTGGAAGTACACCTGGGTTGGGCCGCCAAGGGTATCGGCGAGCGCATCGACCGCATGGTCAAGCAGCAACAGTCCGCTGCCGAGATCCGCGGCTACCTGGAGCGCATCTATAACGAAACCGGCAAGGCTGAAGAAATCGCCGGCCTGAGCGACGACGAAGTGCTGCAACTGGCGCAGAACCTGAGCAAGGGCATGACCTTCGCCACGCCGGTATTCGATGGCGCCAAGGAAGCCGAGATCAAGCACATGCTGGATCTGGCTTACCCGGACGAAGACGAGCTGACCGCTCAGATGGGCTTCAACGAGTCCAAGACCCAGATGGTCCTGCACGACGGCCGCTCCGGCGAAGCCTTCGACCGCAAGGTCACCGTGGGCGTGATGCACTACCTGAAGCTGCATCACCTGGTCGATGACAAGATGCACGCCCGTTCCACCGGTCCGTACTCGCTGGTGACGCAACAGCCGCTGGGTGGTAAAGCCCAGTTCGGCGGTCAGCGTTTCGGTGAGATGGAAGTGTGGGCGCTGGAAGCCTACGGCGCCGCCTACACCCTGCAGGAAATGCTGACGGTGAAGTCTGACGATGTGACCGGTCGTACCAAGGTCTACGAGAACATCGTCAAGGGCGAGCACAAGATCGACGCCGGCATGCCGGAATCCTTCAATGTATTGGTGAAGGAAATCCGCTCGCTGGGCCTCGATATGGACCTGGAACGTTATTGATTGGGTAATAGGGCGCGGCTGAAGCAGGCCGCGCCTGTCCCCTGACTGGAGACGCAATGAAAGCACTGCTCGATCTCTTTAAGCAAGTGACGCAAGAAGAAGAGTTTGATGCGATTAAGATCGGCATCGCCTCGCCTGACAAGATCCGTTCCTGGTCTTATGGTGAAGTCAAGAAGCCTGAAACGATCAACTATCGTACCTTCAAGCCGGAACGCGACGGCCTGTTCTGCGCCCGCATCTTCGGACCGGTGAAGGACTACGAGTGCTTGTGCGGCAAGTACAAGCGCCTGAAGCATCGCGGCGTGATCTGCGAGAAGTGCGGCGTGGAAGTGACGCTGTCCAAGGTGCGCCGCGAGCGCATGGGCCACATCGAGCTGGCCAGCCCGACCGCGCACATCTGGTTCCTGAAGTCGCTGCCGTCGCGTCTGGGCATGGTGCTCGACATGACGCTGCGCGACATCGAACGCGTGCTGTACTTCGAAGCATTCGTCGTGACCGATCCGGGCATGACCCCGATGCAATACCGCCAGCTCTTGACCGAAGAGGACTTCCTGGACAAGGAAGACCAATACGGCGAAGAGTTCGTCGCCATGATGGGCGCCGAAGCGGTTAAGGAACTGCTGAAGAAGCTGGACCTGGACGCTGAAATCGAAGGCCTGCGCCGCGAGCTGGAAACCACCAACTCCGACACCAAGATCAAGAAGATCGCCAAGCGCCTGAAGGTGCTCGAGGCCTTCCAACGCTCCGGCATGAAGCCGGAATGGATGATCCTGGAAGTGCTGCCGGTGCTGCCGCCGGAACTGCGTCCGCTGGTGCCGCTGGACGGCGGTCGTTTCGCGACCTCCGACCTGAACGACCTGTACCGTCGCGTGATCAACCGTAACAACCGTCTGAAGCGCCTGCTGGAACTGCGCGCGCCGGACATCATCGTGCGCAACGAAAAGCGCATGCTGCAGGAATCGGTTGACTCGCTGCTGGACAACGGCCGTCGCGGCAAGGCGATGACCGGCGCCAACAAGCGTCCGCTGAAGTCGCTGGCCGACATGATCAAGGGCAAGGGCGGTCGTTTCCGTCAGAACTTGCTGGGTAAGCGCGTGGACTACTCCGGTCGTTCGGTGATTACCGTAGGCCCGACCCTGCGTCTGCATCAGTGCGGCCTGCCGAAGAAGATGGCGCTGGAACTGTTCAAGCCCTTCATTTTCCACAAGCTGGAAGTGATGGGCCTGGCCTCCACCATCAAGGCGGCCAAGAAGCTGGTCGAGCAGGAAGTGCCGGAAGTCTGGGACATCCTGGAAGACGTGATCCGCGAGCATCCGGTGCTGCTGAACCGCGCCCCGACCCTGCACCGTCTGGGCATCCAGGCGTTTGAGCCGGTGCTGATCGAAGGCAAGGCCATCCAGCTGCATCCGCTGGTCTGCGCGGCGTTCAACGCCGACTTCGACGGTGACCAGATGGCCGTTCACGTGCCGCTGTCGCTGGAAGCGCAGATGGAAGCCCGCACCCTGATGCTGGCCACCAACAACGTGCTGTCCCCGGCCAACGGCGAACCTATCATCGTTCCGTCGCAGGATATCGTGTTGGGTCTGTACTACATGACCCGCGACAAGGTGAATGGCAAGGGCGAAGGCATGGTGTTCGCGGACACCAAGGAAGTGCATCGCGCTTACGAAACCCGTCAGGTCGAACTGGCGACGCGCATTACCGTGCGTTTGCGCGAATGGGAAAAAGACGAGCAGGGCGAGTTCCAACCGGTGATCAAGCGTTACAACACCACCGTTGGCCGCGCGATCCTGTCCGACATCCTGCCTAAGGGCCTGCCGTTCGAGCACATCAACAAGGCGCTGAAGAAGAAAGAAATCTCGAAACTGATCAACGTTTCGTTCCGTCGTTGCGGCATCCGCGACACGGTGATCTTCGCCGACCAATTGATGTACACCGGTTTCGCCTACTCCACCCGCGGCGGTATCTCGATTTGCGTGGACGACATGCAAATCCCGGCCAAGAAGGTCGAGCTGCTGGGCGAGGCGAACAAGGAAGTCAAGGAAATCGAGGAACAGTACCGTCAAGGTCTCGTGACCCAGGGCGAACGCTACAACAAGGTAGTGGACATCTGGGGCCGCACCGGCGACAAGATCGCCAAGGCCATGATGGACGAGCTGTCCAAGCAGAAGGTGCTGGACCGCGAAGGCAAGGAAGTGGACCAAGAGTCCTTCAACTCCATTTACATGATGGCCGACTCTGGCGCGCGGGGTTCCGCAGCCCAGATCAAGCAGCTGGCCGGCATGCGGGGTCTGATGGCCAAGCCGGACGGCTCGATTATCGAAACGCCGATTACCGCCAACTTCCGCGAAGGCCTGACCGTACTGCAGTACTTCATCTCCACTCACGGCGCCCGTAAGGGTCTGGCGGATACCGCCTTGAAGACCGCGAACTCCGGTTACCTGACCCGTCGTCTGGTCGACGTGACCCAGGATCTGGTGGTGGTGGAAGACAACTGCGGCACGACCAATGGCTTCACCATGAAGGCCGTGCTGCAAGGCGGCGACGTGATCGAAGCGCTGCGCGACCGCATCCTCGGCCGCGTGACCGCGGTCGACGTGGTGGATCCGTCCACCGGCGAAACCGTGATCGAAGCGGCTACCCTGCTGGACGAGCAACTGGTTGACCTGATCGACAGCCTCGGCATCGACGAAGTCAAGGTTCGCACCGCCATCACTTGCGACACGCGCTACGGCCTGTGCGCCAAGTGCTACGGCCGCGACCTGGCGCGCGGCAAGCAAGTGAACGCCGGCGAAGCCGTGGGCGTGATCGCTGCCCAGTCGATCGGCGAACCGGGCACCCAGCTGACCATGCGTACCTTCCACATCGGTGGCGCGGCGTCGCGAAATGCGGCTGCCAGCCAAGTGGAAGGCAAGTCCAACGGTACCGTCCGCTTCTCCAGCCAGATGCGCTATGTGGCGAACACCAAGGGCGAGCTGATCGTCATCACCCGCTCCGGCGAAGTGGTGATCCACGACGACATGGGCCGCGAGCGCGAGCGTCACAAGGTGCCGTACGGGGCGACCCTGATGGTGACCGACGGTCTGCAGATCAAGGCAGGCACGGTTCTGGCTACCTGGGACCCGCACACCCGTCCGATCATCACCGAGTACGCTGGCCGCGTGAAGTTCGAAAACGTGGAAGAAGGCAACACCGTAGCCAAGCAGACCGACGAAGTGACCGGCCTGTCGACGCTGGTGGTCATCGACCCGAAACGCCGCGCCGGCGCCCAGTCGAAGATGCTGCGCCCGTTGGTGAAGCTGCTCGACGACAATGGCAACGAAGTGAAGCTGGCCGGTTCGGACGCTTCGGTATCGATTACCTTCCAGGTGGGCGCGATCATTACCGTTCGCGACGGCCAGGATGTGGGCAAGGGCGAAGTGCTGGCCCGCATCCCGCAGGAATCGTCGAAGACCCGCGATATTACCGGTGGTCTGCCGCGCGTGGCCGAGCTGTTCGAAGCCCGTTCGCCGAAGGATGCCGGCATGCTGGCCGAGGTGACCGGTACCGTATCGTTCGGTAAGGACACCAAGGGCAAGCAGCGCCTGATCATCACCGATCTGGAAGGCAGCGGTTACGAAAACCTGATTCCGAAGGACAAGCACGTGCTGGTCCACGACGGTCAGGTGGTGAACCGCGGCGAATCCATCGTCGACGGTCCGGTCGATCCGCACGATATTCTGCGTCTGCAGGGCATCGAAGCGCTGGCTCGCTACATCGTTCAGGAAGTGCAGGAAGTGTACCGACTGCAGGGCGTGAAGATTAACGACAAGCACATCGAGGTGATCATTCGCCAGATGCTGCGTCGCGTCGTGATCTCCGACAGCGGCGACACCGAGTTCATCCAGGGCGAGCAGGTGGAACGCGCCGACGTGCTGGAAATGAACGACAAGATGGCGGCCGAGGACAAGGAACCGGCGCAGTACGAAAACGTGCTGCTGGGTATCACCAAGGCCTCGCTGTCCACTGACTCGTTCATCTCCGCGGCTTCCTTCCAGGAAACCACGCGCGTGCTGACCGAAGCGGCCATCATGGGCAAGAAGGACGACCTGCGCGGCCTGAAGGAAAACGTGATCGTCGGCCGTCTGATTCCGGCTGGTACCGGTCTGGCTTACCACCGCACCCGTCGTCGTCAGAACCTGGGTCTGGACGCGGGCGAATCGATGCTGTTCGATCCGGCTCCGGCAGCGCTGGAAAGCGGCGACTAACACCGGCCTAGCGGCCTAGTGTTGAAAAAACGCTGCTCCATCAACGGTTAACGTTGGCGGAGCGGCGTTTTTTATTTGACGCTGACGCGTTGACTAAAATATAATCCTCCGTCCTTTCTGGAGGCGTGTTGCTTCCGGGAAGCTTCAACTAGGAACTGATAGTAATGCCAACCATTAACCAACTCGTTCGCAAGGGCCGCGTCGCCATCACGGCGAAGAGCAAGGTGCCTGCGCTGGAAGCCTGCCCGCAGAAGCGTGGCGTGTGCACCCGTGTTTACACCACCACTCCGAAGAAGCCGAACTCGGCTCTGCGTAAAGTGTGCAAGGTACGTCTGACCAACGGTTTCGAAGTGATTTCGTACATCGGCGGTGAAGGCCACAACCTGCAGGAACACTCCGTAGTGCTGATTCGCGGCGGTCGTGTCAAGGACTTGCCGGGTGTGCGTTACCACACCGTGCGCGGTTCCCTGGATACCGCAGGCGTTAAAGACCGTAAGCAAGCTCGCTCCAAGTACGGCGCCAAGCGTCCCAAGTAATTGGTACGCACTCAAGGCGGCCTGATCAACACTCAGGGTCGTCTAGTAAGTGACTGCTCCATTGGGTAGTCATGAGCAAGTTGAGCTCAACTGAATATTTAAGGAAGTAACATGCCACGTCGCAGAGAAGTCCCCAAGCGTGAAATTCTGCCGGATCCGAAGTTCGGTTCTCAGGATCTCTCCAAATTCATGAACGTCGTCATGATCGACGGCAAGAAGTCTGTTGCAGAACGCATCATCTACGGCGCGCTGGAACAGATCGAAAAGAAATCCGGCAAGAACGCTCTGGAAGTGTTCAATGCCGCACTGTCCAACGCCAAGCCGGTGGTGGAAGTGAAGAGCCGCCGCGTTGGCGGTGCAAACTATCAAGTTCCTGTTGAAGTCCGCCCGTCCCGTCGTATGGCTCTGGCCATGCGCTGGCTGCGCGATGCCGCTCGTAAGCGCGGCGAAAAGTCCATGGACCTGCGCCTGGCTGGCGAATTGCTCGACGCGGCTGAAGGCCGTGGCGGCGCGATGAAGAAGCGTGACGAAGTGCACCGCATGGCAGAAGCCAACAAGGCCTTCTCGCACTTCCGTTTCTAAGCTAGTTCACTTATTAAGGTGTAAACCGTGGCACGGAAAACCCCTATTGAGCGCTACCGTAATATCGGTATCTCCGCTCACATTGACGCTGGTAAGACGACGACTACTGAACGTATTCTGTTTTACACCGGCGTAAACCACAAGATTGGTGAAGTGCACGACGGCGCTGCCACCATGGACTGGATGGAGCAGGAACAGGAGCGTGGTATCACCATCACCTCCGCTGCGACCACTACCTTCTGGAAAGGTATGGCCATGCAGTTCCCGGAGCACCGCTTCAACATCATCGACACCCCGGGACACGTGGACTTCACCATTGAGGTGGAGCGTTCCATGCGCGTTCTGGACGGCGCTGTGATGGTTTACTGCGCCGTGGGCGGCGTGCAGCCGCAGTCTGAAACCGTATGGCGTCAGGCTAACAAATACCACGTGCCGCGTATCGCGTTCGTGAACAAGATGGACCGTCAAGGCGCCAACTTCTTCCGCGCGGTTGAGCAAGTGAAGACCCGCCTGCGCGGCAATCCGGTGCCTATCGTGGTGCCGATCGGCGCTGAAGACGGCTTCACCGGCGTGGTTGACCTGCTGAAGATGAAGGCCATCATTTGGGACGAAGCCTCTCAAGGCATGAAGTTCGAATATGGCGAAATCCCGGCCGACCTGGTTTCCGTTGCTGAAGAGTGGCGCGAAAAGATGGTTGAAGCCGCAGCTGAAGCCACTGAAGAAATGATGGAAAAGTACTTGGAAGAGGGCACGCTCTCCGAAGAGGAAGTCATCAAGGGTCTGCGCGAGCGTACCCTGCGTTGCGAAATCCAGCCGATGCTGTGTGGTTCCGCGTTCAAGAACAAGGGTGTTCAGCGCATGCTGGACGCCGTGATTGAACTGCTGCCGTCGCCGACCGAAGTGCCGGCGATCAAGGGCGAAACCGACGGCGTTGAAGCCGAGCGCCACGCTTCCGACGAAGAGCCGTTCTCGGCTCTGGCGTTCAAGCTGATGAACGACCCGTACGTGGGCCAGCTGACCTTCTTCCGCGTCTACTCCGGCGTGGTGAAGTCCGGCGACACCGTGCTGAACTCGGTCAAGGGCAAGAAGGAACGTATCGGCCGTATCGTGCAGATGCACGCCAACGACCGTAAGGAAATCGACGAAGTGCGCGCCGGCGACATCGCCGCCGCCATCGGCCTGAAGGAAGTCACCACTGGTGAAACCCTGTGCGCCGTTGACGCAGAAATCATTCTGGAGCGCATGGAATTCCCGGATCCGGTGATCCACGTTGCCGTTGAGCCGAAGACCAAGGCCGACCAGGAAAAGATGGGCGTTGCCCTGAATCGCCTGGCCAAGGAAGACCCGTCGTTCCGCGTGCGTACCGACGAAGAATCCGGCCAAACCATCATTTCCGGTATGGGCGAACTGCACCTGGAAATTCTGGTTGACCGCATGAAGCGTGAATTCGGCGTTGAAGCCAACGTCGGCGCGCCGCAAGTGGCTTACCGCGAAACCATCACCAAGACTGTTGCCGACGTGCAGGGTAAGCATGCCAAGCAGTCCGGTGGTAAGGGTCAGTATGGCGATTGTACGATTACTCTGGAGCCGTCCGGCGAAGGCCAAGGCTACAAGTTCATCGACGAGATCAAGGGCGGCGTGATTCCTCGCGAATTCATTCCTTCCGTTGACAAGGGTATCCGCAACTCGCTGAACAACGGTATCTTGGCTGGCTTCCCGGTGGTCGACGTGACTGTGCGTCTGACTTTCGGTTCCTACCACGATGTCGACTCTTCGCAGATCGCCTTCGAACTGGCTGGTTCCATCGCTTTCAAGGAAGCCATGCGCCGCGCTGGTCCGTGCATCCTCGAGCCGATGATGGCCGTGGAAGTGGAAACGCCGGAAGAGTACATGGGTGACGTGATGGGCGACCTGAATCGTCGCCGCGGCATGGTCCAAGGCATGGACGATGACGGTCTGGGTGGCAAGAAGATCAAGGCTGAAGTACCGCTGGCTGAGATGTTCGGCTACTCCACCGACCTGCGTTCGGCTACTCAGGGTCGTGCGACCTACTCCATGGAGTTCAAGCACTACTCCGAGGCTCCGAAGCACGTTGCTGAAGCTGTAATGGCTGCTAAGAAGTAATGCGCGCTGAGGCTGGCCGGCTTACATAATCAGTCCGGTCAGCCCCGATCTAATGTTCTTTAATTAAGGATTTTTGCAAAATGGCAAAAGAAAAGTTTGAGCGGACCAAACCGCACGTAAACGTCGGCACCATCGGTCACGTGGACCACGGTAAGACCACCCTGACCGCCGCTATCACCACCATTCTGTCGAAGAAGTTCGGTGGCGAAGCCAAGGACTACTCCCAGATCGACAGCGCGCCGGAAGAAAAGGCTCGTGGTATTACCATCAATACCGCGCACGTTGAATACGAAACCGAATCCCGCCACTACGCTCACGTAGACTGCCCGGGTCACGCCGACTATGTGAAGAACATGATCACCGGCGCGGCTCAAATGGACGGCGCTATCCTGGTTTGCTCGGCCGCTGACGGTCCGATGCCGCAAACCCGTGAACACATCCTGCTGTCCCGTCAGGTTGGCGTTCCGTACATCATCGTCTACCTGAACAAGGCTGACCTGGTTGACGACGCTGAGCTGCTGGAACTGGTGGAAATGGAAGTGCGCGATCTGCTGTCTTCCTACGACTTCCCGGGCGACGACACCCCGATCGTGATCGGCTCCGCTCGTCTGGCGCTGGAAGGCGACCAGTCCGAAATGGGCGAACCGTCCATCTTCCGTCTGGCTGACGCTCTGGACTCCTACATCCCGACTCCGGAACGCGCCATCGACAAGCCGTTCCTGCTGCCGATCGAAGACGTGTTCTCTATCTCCGGTCGTGGTACCGTGGTGACCGGTCGCGTTGAGCGCGGCATCGTGAAGGTCGGTGAAGAAATCGAAATCGTGGGTCTGAAGGCCACGGTTAAGACCACCTGCACCGGCGTGGAAATGTTCCGCAAGCTGCTGGACCAAGGTCAGGCTGGCGACAACGTGGGCGTGCTGCTGCGCGGCACCAAGCGTGAAGACGTTGAGCGCGGCCAAGTTCTGGCCAAGCCGGCTTCCATCACCCCGCACACCAAGTTCGAAGCTTCCGTTTACGTTCTGTCCAAGGACGAAGGCGGCCGCCACACCCCGTTCTTCGCGAACTATCGCCCGCAGTTCTACTTCCGTACTACGGACGTGACTGGCGCGATCACGCTGAAGGAAGGCGTTGAAATGGTTATGCCGGGCGACAATGTTGAGTTCAGCGTTGAGCTGATCGCTCCGATCGCCATGGAAGATGGTCTGCGCTTCGCTATCCGCGAAGGCGGCCGTACCGTTGGCGCCGGCGTTGTAGCCAAGATCATCGCTTAACCGGATCGGAGATTTTTCATGTCTAGCCAAAAAATCCGCATCCGTCTGAAGGCGTTCGATTACAACCTGATCGATCGTTCCGCTCAGGAAATCGTTGAAACCGCTAAGCGTACCGGCGCCGTTGTTAAGGGCCCGGTTCCGCTGCCGACCAAAATCGAGCGTTTCAACGTTCTGCGCTCCCCGCACGTGAACAAGACTTCCCGCGACCAGCTGGAAATCCGCACTCACCTGCGTCTGATGGACATCGTAGACCCGACCGACAAGACTGTTGATGCTCTGATGAAGCTCGACCTGCCGGCCGGTGTGGATGTGGAAATCAAGCTGCAGTAATCGCAAAAAGTACTCTGCTGCGAGCTAAGTGCTTGCAGCAGCAGAATTTTCTGTGATACATTAGCGGACTCGCCATATTGGCGAGTCCGTTTTTGTTTTTTCTGTCGTGTTTTATATGCCGGTCAATCGCAATCGGCGCCTGCAAAAGGAAATAAACATGAGTTTAGGTCTTGTCGGTCGCAAAGTCGGCATGACCCGCATTTTTGCCGAAGATGGCGCAACCATCCCGGTAACTGTGCTGGACATGTCCGCTAACCGCGTCACGCAAATCAAAACTGCCGAATCTGATGGCTACAATGCCGTTCAGCTGACTTTCGGTTCCAAGAAGGCCAATCGCGTAGCCAAGGCTGCCGCTGGTCATTTCGCCAAGGCTGGCGTAGAAGCCGGTGAAGCGCTGGTCGAGTTCGCTCTGACCGCCGACGCCGTTGCTGGCTACAAGGCTGGTGATGCTATCGCTGTTGAAATCTTCGCCGTTGGTCAACTGGTTGATGTAACCGGTACCTCCAAGGGTAAGGGCTTCTCCGGCGTGATCAAGCGTCACAACTTCTCCTCCAACCGTGCTTCGCATGGTAACTCGCGTTCGCACAATACGCCGGGTTCCATCGGTCAAGCCCAAGATCCGGGTCGCGTTTTCCCGGGTAAGCGCATGGCCGGTCAGTACGGTAACGTGAAGAGCACTGTTCAGTGCCTCGAGATCGTTCGTGTCGACGCAGAACGTCAACTGATCCTGGTTAAGGGCGCAGTCCCGGGTGCCAAGAATGGTCAAGTTGTTGTGCGTCCCAGCGTGAAGGCGGGTGCGTAATGGAATTGAATGTAATCAATACCCAAGGCAAGGCTGTTGGTAGCCTGCAAGTGTCCGACGCTCTGTTCGGTCGCGAATACAACGAAGCTCTGGTGCACCAAGTTGTGACCGCGTTCCTGGCGAACGCTCGCAGCGGTAACCGTGCTCAGATGACTCGTGCCGAAGTGAATCACTCGACCAAGAAGCCTTTCCGTCAGAAGGGTACTGGTAACGCTCGTGCTGGTATGACTTCCACCCCGAACCGTCGTGGTGGTGGCCGTGCTTTCCCGAACAAGCCGGACGAGAACTTCACTCAGAAGGTTAACCGCAAGATGTTCCGCGCTGGCATGGCAGCTATCCTGTCGCAGCTGGTGCGTGACGAGCGTCTGATCGTGGTTGACGAGCTGTCGATCAACAGCCCGAAGACCAAGGAATTCGTGGGCGCTGTTCAGCCGATGGGTCTGGAGCAAGCGCTGTTCATCACTGGTGAACTGAGCGAAAACCTCTATCTCTCTTCGCGTAACCTGCCGAACGTGCTGGTTATCGAAGCTCAACAAGCTGACCCGTACAGCCTGCTGCGCTTCAAGAAGACCGTGATCACCCGCGACGCCGTGAAGCAACTGGAGGAGCAGTGGGCATGAATCAAGAACGTCTGTTGCAAGTAATCCTTGCTCCTATTGTTTCCGAAAAGAGCACCATGATCGCTGAGAAGAACCAGCAAATGGCGTTCCGCGTTGCGAAAGATGCAACCAAGCCGGAAATCAAGGCCGCTGTTGAAATGCTGTTCAACGTAAAAGTTGATGGCGTTTCCACCGTGAACGTCAAGGGCAAGGTTAAGCGTTTCGGCCGTTCCATCGGTCGTCGCAGTGACTGGAAAAAGGCCTACGTTAGCCTGGTTGAAGGTCAAGAAATCGACCTGACCGCTACCCCGGCCGCGGCGGAGTGAGGAGATAGAGCATGCCTATCGTTAAGGTAAAACCGACTTCCGCGGGTCGTCGTGCAGTAGTCAAGGTGGTAAACCCGGACCTGCATAAAGGCGCTCCGCTGGCTTCCCTGGTTGAGAAGAAAAACTCGACCGGCGGCCGCAATAACAACGGCCACATCACCACGCGTCATCGCGGTGGTGGCCACAAGAAGCACTACCGTCTGATCGACTTCCGTCGCAACAAGGATGGCATCCCGGCGAAAGTGGAACGCATCGAATACGATCCGAACCGCACCGCCCACATCGCTCTGTTGTGCTACGCCGATGGCGAGCGTCGCTACATCGTCGCTCCGCGCGGCGTGAAGGTTGGCGCCGTTCTGCTGTCCGGTTCCGAGGCTCCGATCAAGGCCGGTAACGCTCTGCCGATCCGCAACATCCCGGTGGGTACCACTATCCACTGCGTGGAAATGCAACCCGGCAAGGGCGCTCAGATGGTTCGCTCCGCTGGCGCTTCTGCAATGCTGCTGGCTCGCGAAGGCGTTTACGCTCAACTGCGTCTGCGCTCTGGCGAGATCCGCCTGGTACACGTCGATTGCCGTGCGACCGTTGGCGAAGTGGGTAACGAAGAGCACTCCCTGCGCAAGCTGGGCAAGGCTGGCGCAACCCGTTGGCGCGGTATTCGTCCGACCGTTCGCGGTACGGCGATGAACCCGATCGACCACCCGCACGGTGGTGGTGAAGGCCGCACTGGCGAAGGTCGCGTACCGGTTAGCCCGTGGGGTACCCCGACTAAGGGCTTCCGCACCCGTCGCAACAAGCGTACCGACAACATGATCGTACGCCGTCGCTATTCCACCAAAGGGTAATTGACAATGGCACGTTCGCAGAAAAAAGGCCCGTTCGTTGACCTGCATCTCCTGAAGAAGGTTGATGCGGTACGGGCAACCAGCGACAAGCGTCCGATCAAGACCTGGTCGCGTCGTTCGACCATCCTGCCGGACTTTATTGGTCTGACCATCGCTGTGCACAACGGTCGCACTCACGTTCCGGTTTATGTTTCTGAAAACATGGTCGGCCACAAACTGGGTGAATTCTCTCTGACTCGTACCTTCAAAGGCCATGCTGCCGATAAGAAGGCGAAGAAGAAGTAAGGTGAAGCGATGAGAGTATCTGCAAATCTGAAAAGTGTTCGCCTGTCGGCTCAAAAGTGCCGTCTGGTGGCGGATCTGGTCCGCGGCAAGTCCGTTGATCAGGCGCTGAATATCCTGGCCTTCTCCCCGAAAAAGGGTGCGGTCATCATCAAGAAAGTGCTGGAATCTGCAATCGCTAACGCCGAGCACAACGAAGGCGCTGACATCGACACCCTGCGTGTCACCAGCATCTTTGTTGACAAGGGCGCTAGTCTGAAGCGTTTCACTGCCCGTGCTAAGGGTCGTGGCAATCGCATCGAAAAGCAGACCTGCCACATTTCCTTGACCGTTGGCAATTAAGGGGTAAGAAATGGGTCAGAAGATTCATCCGACGGGATTCCGTCTTGCCGTTAACAAAAACTGGTCTTCCAAGTGGTTCGCGTCCTCGCAGAACTTCCCGGGAATGCTGAAGCAGGATATCGAAGTTCGCGAATTCCTGAAGAAGCGTCTGGGTCATGCTTCGGTTGGCCGCGTAACCATCGAGCGTCCGGCCAAGTCCGCCCGCATCACCATTCACAGCGCCCGTCCGGGCGTGGTGATTGGCAAGAAGGGCGAAGACATTGAAGTTCTGAAGCAAGAACTGCAAAAGCGCCTGGGCGTTCCGGTCCACGTGAACATCGAAGAAGTTCGCAAGCCGGAACTGGACGCGCAAATCATCGCCGACGGCATCGCTTCCCAGCTGGAGAAGCGCGTGATGTTCCGTCGCGCCATGAAGCGCGCCATGCAAAACGCCATGCGTCTGGGTGCCGAAGGCATCAAGATCATGTCGTCCGGTCGTCTGAACGGTATCGACATCGCTCGTAGCGAATGGTACCGCGAAGGCCGCGTTCCGCTGCATACCCTGCGCGCCGACGTGGATTACGCTACCTCTGAAGCCAAGACCACCTACGGTATCATCGGCATCAAGGTATGGGTATACAAAGGCGAGCTGAAGCCGGGCCAAGTTGTAGCCGCTCCGGCAGCTCCCGAGAAGAAAATGAGAAAGGGTGCCCGCAATGCTGCAGCCAACTAGACTCAAGTACCGCAAACAGCACAAAGGCCGTAACACCGGTATCGCCACTCGTGGCAACAAGGTGAGCTTTGGCGATTTCGGTCTGAAGGCTATTGGTCGTGGTCGTCTGACCGCGCGTCAGATCGAAGCTGCGCGTCGTGCGATGACCCGTCACATCAAGCGTGGCGGCCGCATCTGGATCCGTATCTTCCCGGACAAGCCGATCACCTCCAAGCCTGCCGAAGTCCGTATGGGCGGGGGTAAGGGCTCTCCGGAGTACTATGTGGCTGAAATTCAGCCTGGCAAGATGCTGTACGAAATGGATGGCGTATCCGAGGAACTCGCTCGCGAAGCTTTCCGTCTGGCCGCAGCTAAGCTGCCGATCGCCACTGTGTTCGTAACCAAACAGGTAGGTCAGTAATGAAAGCTTCCGAACTGAAAGCCAAAACTGTTGACGAGCTGAAGGCGGAACTGCTGAGCCTGCTGAAGGCACAGTTTGCGCTGCGCATGCAGCACGCTACTCAGCAACTCGCCAAGACCTCTGAACTGAAGAAAGTGCGTCGCGATATCGCTCGTGTTCGTACCGTTCTGAAAGAAAAGGCAGTTTAAGATGAGCGAAACCAAAGTGGTACGTACGCTGACCGGCGTTGTGGTCAGCGACAAGATGGATAAGACCGTGACCGTACTGGTCGAGCGCAAAGTTAAGCACCCGATCTACGGCAAGATCATCCGTCGCTCCAAGAAGTTCCACGCACACGACGAGAACAACGAGTTCAAGGCTGGCGACATCGTAGTAATCAGCGAGTCCCGTCCGCTCTCGAAGACCAAGTCGTGGGTGGTAACCGCACTGGTCGAGAAAGCTCGCCAAGTGTAAAAAACTTGCAGAGGACTTCGGTCCTCTGTATAATGGCCATCTCCTGCACCCACTCTGTGCAGGAGTTCCGCCCTTGCGGGGTCCAAAACTGGCCGTTTGACACGCCACAGATTGTCTGTGGCGTTTCCGCTGTTCGAGCTTGGCATCTAAGCCTCGCTAACGGCAGTGGAAAGTGACGGATAAAGTTGGATTAGAAAGGTAATCTCAAATGATCCAAATGCAGACCATGCTTGAGGTCGCTGACAACACCGGTGCGCGTCACGTTATGTGCATCAAGGTGCTGGGTGGCTCCAAGCGTCGCTATGCTAGCGTAGGTGACATCATCAAGGTGAGCATCAAGGATGCCGCTCCGCGTGGTCGCGTCAAAAAAGGCGACGTATACAATGCGGTCGTGGTACGCACTGCCAAAGGCGTGCGCCGTCCGGATGGCTCTTTGATCAAGTTCGACAGCAATGCTGCCGTTCTGCTCAACAACAAGCTTGAGCCGATTGGCACACGTATCTTCGGGCCCGTTACGCGTGAACTGCGTACCGAACGCTTCATGAAGATCGTATCGCTGGCTCCTGAAGTGCTGTAAGGAGGTCACATGCGCAAAATTCGTAAAGGTGATGAAGTCGTAGTAATCACCGGCAAAGACAAAGGCAAGCGCGGTACCGTCCTGCGTGTTCTGGAAACCAAGCTGGTTGTGGAAGGCATCAATGTTGCCAAGAAACACCAGAAGCCGAACCCGGTACGTGGCGTAGCTGGTGGCATCGTTGAGAAGACCATGCCCATTGACGCTTCTAACGTCGCGATTTTCAATCCGGCAAGCCAAAAGGCTGACCGCGTAGGCTTCAAGGTTCTTGAAGACGGCCGCAAGGTGCGCGTGTTCAAGTCCAGCGGCGAAGTTATCGGCGCCTAAGGAGCAAACATGGCACGTCTCTACGATTTCTACAAAGACAGCGTAGTGCCGGAACTGATGAAACAGTTCGGCTACAAGTCGATCATGCAAGTTCCGCGTATCGAGAAGATCACCGTGAACATGGGCGTGGGTGAAGCTGTTGCCGATAAAAAGGTAATGGAATTCGCCGTGGGCGATATGGAAAAGATCGCCGGTCAAAAGCCGGTTGTCACCACCGCTCGCAAGTCCATCGCCGGCTTCAAGATCCGCGACAACTACCCGGTAGGTTGCAAGGTAACTCTGCGTCGCGAACGCATGTATGAGTTCCTGGACCGCCTGGTTACCATCGCGCTGCCGCGCGTTCGTGACTTCCGTGGTGTGTCTGCCAAGTCCTTCGATGGCCGCGGCAACTACAACATGGGCGTTAAAGAACAGATCATCTTCCCGGAAATCGAGTACGACAAGATCGATGCTCTGCGTGGTATGAACATCACTATCACCACCACGGCGAAGACTGACGAAGAGGCCCGCGCTCTGCTGGCCGCGTTCAAGTTCCCGTTCAAGGGTTAAGCACATGGCACGACTTGCACTGATTAACCGTGAAGAAAAGCGCGTCAAGCTGGCAAACAAGTTTTCTGCCAAGCGTGAAGCCCTGATCGCCACCATCAACAACCAGAACCTCTCGGAAGAAGAGCGTTTTGCCGCCCGCCTGCAACTGCAGCAGCTGCCGCGCAACGCTTCTCCGGTACGCCAGCGTCGTCGCTGCGCCGTGACCGGTCGTCCGCGTGGTGTGTTCCGTAAATTCGGTTTGGGTCGCAACAAGCTGCGTGAGATCGCCATGAAGGGTGAGATTCCGGGTGTTGTGAAGGCCAGCTGGTAATAGGAGATACATAGAATGAGCATGCACGATCCTATTTCCGATATGTTGACCCGCATCCGCAACGGCCAACACGCTTCCAAAGTCAAGGTTTCCATGCCTTGCTCGAAGCTGAAGGTTGCGCTGGCGCAGGTGCTGAAAGAAGAAGGCTACATCGAAGACTTCGCCGTTGCCGGCGAAGAGAAGAAGCCTGTTCTCGATATCCAGCTCAAGTACTACGCTGGCCGTCCGGTGATCGAGCGCATCGAGCGCGTATCCCGTCCTGGCCTGCGCGTGTACAAGGGCTCCACCGAAATCCCGAAGGTCATGAATGGTCTGGGCGTGGCGATTCTGTCCACTTCCAAGGGCGTGATGACCGATCGCAAGGCACGCGCAGCCGGTATCGGCGGCGAACTGCTCTGCGTCGTGGCGTAAGGGGGTCAAATGTCTCGCGTAGCTAAGAATCCGGTAGCCATTCCGGCCGGCGTCGAAGTTAAGTTCGGCGCTGCAGATGTGACTGTTAAGGGCGCCCTGGGCTCCCTGAGCACCGCTCTGTGCAACGACGTGGAAGTCAAGCTGGACAACGGCCAACTGACTTTCGCCGCTAAGAACGACAGCAAGTTCGCGCGTGCCATGTCCGGCACCCTGCGTGCCCTGCTGAACAACATGGTGAACGGCGTATCCAAGGGCTTCGAAAAGAAGCTGCAGCTGGTAGGCGTGGGCTATCGTGCCCAGGCTCAAGGCGATACCCTGAACCTGTCTCTGGGTTTCTCGCACCCGGTGGCTCACAAGATGCCCGCTGGCATCAAAGTTGAGACTCCGACTCAGACCGAGATTCTGGTCAAGGGCGCTGACAAGCAGCTCGTTGGTCAGGTCGCAGCCGAAATCCGCGCATACCGCTCGCCGGAACCCTATAAGGGCAAGGGCGTTCGTTATGCCGACGAGGTTGTGGTTCTGAAAGAAACCAAGAAGAAGTAACTGAGGCACTGACATGGACAAGAAACAAGCTCGACTCCGCCGCGCACGTAAAACCCGTGCACGGATTGCGGAGCTCAAGATGGTGCGCCTCTCTGTGCATCGCACCAATAGCCACATTTACGCTCAGATCATTGACGAGACCGGCAGCAAGGTACTGGCCAGCGCTTCTTCGCTGGAAGCAGACGTCCGCGCCGAGATCGCCAAT
Organism: Chromobacterium sp. IIBBL 290-4; assembly: GCF_024207115.1. Classification (NCBI taxonomy): domain Bacteria; kingdom Pseudomonadati; phylum Pseudomonadota; class Betaproteobacteria; order Neisseriales; family Chromobacteriaceae; genus Chromobacterium; species Chromobacterium sp. IIBBL 290-4. The sequence goes on along the minus strand of NZ_CP100128.1, from coordinate 1,015,159 downwards.
GGCGGCAACGTGGCAGCTGCGGCCGTGATCGGCAAGCGCATTGCTGAAAAAGCAAAAGCCGCTGGCATCGTGAACGTAGCCTTCGACCGTTCGGGTTTCAAATACCACGGTCGCATGAAGGCTCTGGCTGACGCCGCTCGCGAACACGGCCTCGTATTCTAATTCGGAGTGAAGAATGGCTAAGCACGAAATGGAAGATCGCGGCGACGGTCTGGTCGAGAAAATGATCAGCGTCAACCGCGTCACCAAAGTGGTTAAGGGCGGCCGTATCATGGCTTTCTCCGCCCTGACCGTGGTTGGTGATGGCGACGGCGGTATCGGCATGGGTAAGGGCCGTTCCAAGGAAGTTCCGGTTGCCGTACAAAAGGCGATGGAACAAGCCCGCCACAACATGGTGAAGATCAAGCTGTACAACGGTACTGTGAAGCACACCGTTGAAGGCCGTCACGGCGCGACTCGCGTCCTGATCCAGCCTGCAAAGGATGGTACTGGCGTTAAGGCCGGTGGTCCGATGCGCGCGATCTTCGACGCAATGGGTATTCACAATGTTTCGGCCAAGATCCACGGCTCCACGAACCCGTACAACGTGGTTCGCGCGACTCTGGACGGCCTGAGCAAGATCAATACCCCGGCTCAAATCGCCGCCAAGCGTGGCCTGAGCATCGAGGACATCCTGGGGGTGGGTCATGAGTAACGCCAAGACTGTCAAGGTCACTCTGGTAAAGAGCCTGATCGGTCGCCTGGAGTCTCACAAGGCTTGCGCCCGTGGTCTGGGTCTGAAGAAGATCCGCCAGACTGTTGAAGTGCTCGATACCCCTGAAAACCGTGGCATGATCAACAAGATCAGCTACCTGCTCAAATTCGAGGGCTAAGAGATGCTGCTGAACACCGTACAACCGGGCGTCGGCGCCAAGCATGCTAAGCGCCGTGTAGGCCGTGGCATCGGCTCCGGCCTGGGCAAGACTTGCGGCCGCGGCCACAAGGGTCAGAAGAGCCGTGCTGGTGGTTTCCACAAGGTCGGCTTCGAAGGCGGTCAAATGCCGCTGCAACGTCGCCTGCCGAAGCGCGGCTTCAAGTCTCTGACGGCTCGCTTCGTTAGCGAAGTTCGCCTGTCCGAACTGAACCTGCTGCCGGTCGATGACATCGATCTGCTGGCTCTCAAGCAAGCCGGTCTGGTTGCTGCCCAGGCACTCGTTGCCAAGGTAGTGCTGTCCGGTAAGATTGAGCGCGCAGTGAAACTGCGTGGTATCAGCGTTACCGCTGGCGCCCGCGCTGCCATCGAGGCTGCCGGCGGCAGCATTGAATAAGGCATAAATCTGTGGCGAATACTTCTCTAGTGGCCAATGCCAATAAGTTTGGTGATCTGAAGCGTCGAATCTGGTTCCTGATTGGCGCGCTGATCGTTTATCGCATCGGCGCCCATATTCCGGTTCCGGGTATCAACCCTGCCGAACTAGCGAAGTTGTTCCACACATCGCAGACGGGCCTGCTCGACATGTTCAACATGTTCTCGGGCGGCGCCCTCTCGAGGTTTACGGTATTTGCCTTGGGCATCATGCCGTACATCTCGGCTTCCATCATCCTGCAGCTTGCGGCCGAGGTTCTGCCCAGTCTCAAGCAGCTGAAGAAGGAAGGCGATGCGGGACGTCGCAAGATAACCCAGTACACGCGTTACGCCACCGTTGGTCTCGCGACTTTCCAAAGTTTCGGCATCGCGGTGATGTTGTACAAGCAGCCAAACCTGGTGATGACTGCTCAGTGGGAGTTTTATCTGACGACCGTGGTGTCGCTGGTCACCGGAACCATGTTCCTGATGTGGTTGGGTGAACAGATCACCGAGCGTGGTATCGGCAACGGTATCTCGCTGATCATCTGCGCGGGTATCGCTGCAGGTGTGCCGGCCGCCATTGGTAAAACCCTGACTCTGACTAGTCAGGGCTCTTTGCCCATCCTGTTTGCCATCCTGCTGTTTGTCGGTGTGATCCTGGTTACCTTCTTGGTGGTCTACGCTGAGCGTGGCCAGCGCAAGGTGCTGGTGAACTACGCCAAGCGTCAGGTGGGCAATCGCGTCATGCAAGGCCAGAGCACGCATTTGCCGCTCAAGCTCAACATGGCAGGGGTGATTCCTCCGATCTTCGCATCGAGCATCATCTTGTTCCCGGCCACCGTTCTCGGTTGGTTTGGTCAGGGTGAGCACATGTCTTGGTTGAAGGGCGTGGCTGACAAGCTGCATCCGGGTCAACCGATCTATGTGCTGCTGTATGCGGCGGCGATCATCTTCTTCTGCTATTTCTACACGGCGTTGGTTTTCAACCCGAAGGAAACGGCTGACAATCTGAAGAAGAGCGGAGCGTTCATTCCGGGCATCCGTCCAGGTGAGCAGACTTCCCGTTACATCGAGAAGATCATTCTGCGGCTGACGCTGATCGGTGCGATCTACATCACGCTGGTTTGCTTGATGCCTGAGTTCCTGATCCTGAAGTGGAACGTTCCGTTCTACTTCGGCGGTACGTCGCTGCTGATTATCGTGGTGGTGACGATGGACTTCATGGCGCAGGTACAGTCCTACGTGTTGTCGCATCAATACGAGAGCTTGCTGAAGAAGGCTAACTTCAAAGGCAATGCGCTTACCCGCTGACACACGAGTTCACACTGGGTTATATGGCTAAGGAAGACACTATCCAGATGCAAGGCGAGATCCTTGAAAACTTGCCCAGCGCAACTTTCAAGATCAAGCTCGAAAATGGACACGTGGTACTCGGGCATATCTCTGGAAAGATGCGGATGCACTACATCCGCATCCTGCCAGGCGACAAGGTGACTGTGGAGTTGACTCCATACGATCTGTCCCGTGCCCGCATTGTGTTCCGTGCGAAGTAATGCATTCGCTCTTTTAGGATTTGAAAGGATCTGAACATGCGAGTACAGCCTTCTGTAAAGAAGATTTGCCGCAATTGCAAAATCATCCGTCGCAATCGCGTAGTACGCGTGATCTGCACGGACCCGCGTCACAAGCAAAAACAAGGCTAACATTTGTTAGACCTGGATTTGCGTGATACAATCGCAAACTTTTCAAGGTCTTAAGGCTTAAGGAAAGAGTATGGCCCGTATTGCAGGGGTAAATATCCCCAATCATGCGCATGCCGTTATCGGCCTGCAGGCAATTTTCGGCATCGGTCAGACTCGCGCCCAGCAAATTTGTGCTGCTGCTGGCGTGAATCCCTCCACCAAGGTGAAGGATCTGTCTGAAGCTGAAATGGAAACTCTGCGTGATGCAGTGGCGAAGTTCACCGTTGAAGGTGACCTGCGTCGCGAAATCACCATGAGCATCAAGCGTCTGATGGACATGGGCTGCTATCGCGGCTTCCGCCATCGTCGCGGCTTGCCGTGCCGCGGTCAACGCACTCGCACCAATGCCCGTACCCGCAAGGGTCCGCGCAAGGCGATTGCCGGCAAGAAGTAAACTAAGGAACACAGAGAATGGCTAAAGCAAACACAGCTGTCCGTGTACGTAAAAAAGTGCGCAAGTCTGTTAGCGAAGGTATCGTGCACGTTCACGCTTCGTTCAACAACACCATCATCACTATCACCGACCGTCAAGGAAATGCACTGTCTTGGGCTACCTCTGGCGGCGCTGGTTTTAAGGGCTCGCGCAAGAGTACACCCTTTGCCGCTCAGGTAGCCGCAGAGCACGCTGGTAAAGTTGCCCAAGAATACGGTGTGAAGAACCTCGAAGTTCGTATCAAAGGCCCGGGCCCGGGTCGTGAATCCGCTGTTCGAGCACTCAACTCGCTGGGCTTCAAGATCACCAGCATCTCCGACGTGACGCCGGTACCGCACAACGGTTGCCGTCCGCCCAAAAAACGTCGTATCTAATTCGGAGAGTGTGAGAACATGGCACGTTATATTGGCCCGAAGTGTAAGCTCGCTCGTCGTGAAGGCACCGACCTTTTCCTGAAGAGCGCGCGTCGCGCACTGGATTCCAAATGCAAACTGGATGCTGCCCCTGGCCAGCACGGCGCCCGTCGCGGCCGTCTGTCCGACTACGGCGTTCAGCTGCGTGAAAAGCAAAAAATCCGCCGTATCTACGGCGTACTCGAGCGTCAGTTCCGCAACTACTTTGCGGAAGCTGTTCGCCGCAAGGGCTCCACGGGTGAAAACCTGCTGAAGCTGCTTGAGTCCCGCCTGGACAACGTTGTATATCGCATGGGCTTTGGCTCCACTCGCGCCGAAGCGCGCCAGCTGGTTAGCCACAAGGCTATCGTTGTGAACGGCCAGGTTGTGAACATTCCGTCCTTCCAGGTTAAAGCTGGTGACGTAGTGTCCGTCCGCGAAAAGGCTAAGAAGCAGGCTCGCATCGTCGAAGGTCTGGCTCTGGCTGAGCAAGGTGGTTTCCCGTCTTGGGTGTCGGTTGACGCCAAGAAAATGGAAGGCACTTTCAAATCCGCTCCGGAACGTTCCGAACTGTCTAGCGATATCAACGAACAACTCGTTGTGGAATTCTACTCCAAGTAATCGCTAGCTCTTAGGGAATGACTATGCAAAACAGCGCTTCGGAATTTCTGAAACCTCGTCTGATCGATGTTCAGCCGGTATCCGCTACTCACGCTCGCGTGTCGATGGAACCGTTCGAGCGCGGCTACGCCCACACGCTGGGCAATTCGCTGCGCCGCATCCTGCTGTCGTCGATGCCGGGCTATGCTCCGACCGAAGTGACTATCGCTGGCGTTTTGCATGAGTATTCCGCGCTTGATGGCGTGAGAGAGGATGTCGTAGACATTCTCCTCAACCTCAAGGGCGTAGTGCTTAAGCTGCATGGTCGCGACAGTGTCGTGCTGACCTTGAAAAAGGAAGGCGAGGGCGCTGTCTTGGCTAGCGATATCGAACTGCCGCATGACGTGGAAGTGATCAATCCGGAACACGTGATTTGTCACATCTCCGCCGGCGGCAAGATCGACATGGAGGTCAAGGTGGAGAAGGGCCGCGGCTATCAGCCGGTGTCCTCCCGCATCAGCCATGACGACAACCGTTCCATCGGTACCATCCAACTGGACGCTTCCTTCTCGCCGGTTCGCCGCGTGAGCTTCGCTGTGGAAAGCGCCCGTGTGGAACAGCGTACCGACCTGGATCGCCTGGTTCTCGACATCGAGACCAACGGCATCCTGGAGCCGGAGCAGGCTGTGCGCAACGCAGCCCGCATCCTGATGGATCAGCTGTCGATCTTCGCTGACCTCCAAGGCACAGCGGTTGAAGAAGTCGTTGAAAAGGCGCCGCCGATCGATCCGATCCTGCTGCGTCCGGTAGACGATCTTGAACTGACGGTCCGTTCGGCCAACTGCCTGAAAGCAGAGAACATTTATTACATCGGCGATCTGATCCAGCGCACCGAAACCGAGCTTCTGAAGACTCCGAACCTCGGCCGCAAGTCGCTGAACGAGATCAAAGAAGTTCTCGCTTCCAAGGGCCTGACTCTCGGCATGAAGCTCGAGAACTGGCCTCCGGCTGGTCTGGAAAAGCCGTAAGTTTGAGACTAAAGGACATTAACAATGCGTCATCGTTACAGTAATCGTAAACTGAACCGCACGACCAGCCATCGTCTGGCGATGCTGCGCAACATGGCCAACTCGCTGCTGAAGCACGAAGCAATCGTGACCACGCTGCCGAAGGCCAAGGAACTGCGTCGTGTGGCCGAGCCGCTCATCACGCTCGGCAAAAAGCCGTCTCTCGCCAACCGTCGTCTGGCGTTCGACCGCACCCGTGACCGCGATATCGTGGTTAAACTCTTCGACGTGCTCGGCGCGCGCTACGCTACCCGCAACGGCGGCTACGTGCGTATCCTGAAGTACGGTTTCCGCAAGGGCGACAACGCCCCGATGGCTCTGGTAGAGCTGGTGGACCGTCCGGAAGAATCCGTTGCCGTAGAAGACAACTCCGCCGAGTAATCGACGAAGTTGCCGAGAAAAGCCAGCTCTTTGAGCTGGCTTTTTTCATATCCGTGTCCCGTCCTGGAATAAGTTGACACTTTTTCGCCGTAACGAAGGAGAGTCACATGGAATCAAGGATTAAGCGTACCCAGCAAGACTACAGCCTGGCTTTTAAACTGTCGGTCGTAGAGCAGGTAGAAAAAGGCGAACTGACTTACAAAGAGGCGCAACGCCGCTATGGTATTCAAGGTCGTTCGACGGTGCTGGTATGGTTACGTAAGCACGGTTTGCAGGACTGGAGTGCCCAGCCCTCCCGTAGCGCCCAGGGGATCGCGATGGGGAATCAAGGCAACAAGCCGCTGACGCCAGAACAGCGGATCAAGGAACTGGAAACCCAACTCAAAGAGGCCAATGAGAAGGCGCAGCTATTCGAAGCGATGCTTGAGGTCTTGAAGAAAGACTACGGGGTGCGCGTAGTAAAAAAGCCTTCGGGCAGGTCCTTGCCCAAAGGCTCGTCCAGGGGCTGAGCGTGGGCCGGGCCTGCCGATATGTCCAGTTGAGCCGCCAGGCCTATTACAAGCGCCGCCAAAGCGAAAGCCATCGTGCCGAACGGAATGGCAAAGTGATCGCGTGGGTGAGGGACGTGCGCTTGCGCCAGCCCCGACTGGGAACGCAGAAGCTGCACCATGTGCTGCAATCGCGAATGGCTGAAGCGGAGATCAAGCTGGGACGGGACGGTTTGTTCGATCTGTTGCGTACAGCCCGCCTGCTGGTCGTGCCGCAGCGGGCGTACCATAAGACCACACACAGTCACCATCGCTTTTACCGCCATCCTAATCTGCTCAAGGCCGGGCCGCACCAAGTCGTCCCGACGGGGCCGGAGCAGGTCTGGGTGGCGGATATCACCTACTTGCCGACAGCGCAGCGGTTTGCTTACCTGAGTCTAGTGACCGACGCTTACTCAAGGAAAATTGTTGGGTATCATGTGCATGACAGCCTGCAGGCGGAGGAAGTCAGCGGAGCCCTCAAAATGGCCTTGCAACGCGACGTTCACGGCAGCCGTTGATTCACCACTCCGATCGCGGCATTCAGTATTGTTCGGCCTACTATCAGCAGATCCACGAACGACACGGGCTGACGTGCTCAATGACGGATGGCTACGATTGCTACCAGAATGCCCTGGCAGAGCGGGTGAACGGCATTCTAAAAGGCGAACTGCTGCTGCATCGCCCAGCCGATTTGCAACAGGCGAGGAAAATGGTGGAGCAGTCGGTGAGGATTTACAACCACGAGCGCCCTCACCAGGGCTTGAAATACAAGACGCCCGATGAGGTACATCGGGCGTCTGTAGCGAGCATCTGACCAGCGCATGCAGCGCGCTGGCAGGTGTCAACCTATGTCAGGACTGGGCACCGGGCGCCTTGAAGGCGAGAAAACGCCGGCCTGCGGATGCGGAACCGGCATTGTCATGGCCTTAGAATATCGATAGTCCGGTGCGGGTGGTAAAGCGGTCCAAAGCCTCCAGCCCAAGCACCGAATTGCCGCGGCTGTCCAGCTGCGGACTCCAGACCGCCAGGCTCATCTTGCCGGGTATCACGGCCAGCAAGCCCCCTCCCACGCCGCTCTTCACCGGCAAGCCCACCCGATAGGCGAACTCGCCTGCCGCGTCGTAAGTGCCGCAGGTCAACATGACCGCGTTCACCTGTTTGGCCTGGCTGCGGCTGAGGTATCGTTGACCTGTCAACGGCGAAACGCCGTGATTGGCCAAGAATAGCCCGGCGCGAGCCAGCTCCCGGCAGCTCAGTTCTATGCTGCAATTGTGAAAATACTGGTCCAGCACGTTGCCGACTTCATGTTCGATATTGCCGTAGCTTTTCATGAAGTGCGCCAGGGCCGCGTTGCGATCGCCATGCGCGCGTTCCGAAGCCGCGATGGCCTCATTGGCCGATAACGCGGCATTGCCGGTTTCGAGACGTAGCCAGGAAAGCAATCGGGCATGCGCGTCGCTGAAGTGGCGGATGGCGCGGTCGGTTACCGCCAGTGCGCCGGCGTTGATGAAGGGGTTGCGGGGGATGCCGTGCTCGTACTCCAGCTGCACCAGCGAGTTGAAGGGATTGCCGGAGGGCTCCTTGCCGACGTGGCGCCACAATGCTTCGCCATCCGCCTGCAAGGTCATCGCCAGCATGAAGGCCTTGCTGATGCTCTGGATGGAAAAGGGCGTGTCGGCGTCGCCGCAGGCATGGCTCTGGCCATCCAGCGTGTGGATGGCCCAGCCGAACTGATGGGGCGGGACCGAGGCGAGCGCGGGAATGTAGTCGGCCACGCGGCCTTGGTCATAGAAAGGCAAGATGTCTTGCCGGATATCTTTAATGAGGGCTTGCAAATCCATCTAGCGATTGTATGCAGCGCTAGCGGAGGCGTCTAGAAGGCGTAACGTTCCTGCAGCACCTCGACCGGCGCGCCAAGCTCCAGAATGCCTTGGTTGCGCGCGCGCAGATTCATGCCGAAGCAGACGCCCTCTTCCAGTCTGCGGGTGCGGACCAGGGTGCGCAGCGGCTCTCCGTCGGCATCCTTGACGCCGGTATCCGGGTCCACGGTCGTCAGCACGCAGCGGGTGCAGGGCTTCATCACATCGAACTCCACCTCGCCGATGCGGATGACTTGCCATTCGTCTTCTACCCAGGGGTAGTCTGCATTGACCACCAGATTGGGGCGGAAGTGGCGCAAGCTGACGGGCTTGGCCAACTGGCGGTTCAGGTCGTCCAGCGAGGTTTGATTGACCAGCAGATAGGGATAACCATCGGCGAAGCTCATCTTGTCCGGGCCCCCCTTGAAGGCGCGTTGAGATTGCGCGCCCAGCCACAGCAGCCGGCAGTCTATGCCCAGCAGGCTCTGGAACCAGGTGTCGACGCGCTCGTCGCCATGACAGGCGTCAAAGCCGTCCTTCCAGACTTGGGCGAAGTGCGGACGGGTATAGACCGTGGTCATGGCGAAAATCGGCGCTTTGTCGGGATAGCGCAGCAGAATGCCGCCGGGGATGAGGTCGATCTGCACGCGCACCAGCTGCGGGTAGGCGCGCGCGGTGATTTGCTGGCCGTCGGGGGTGGCCAGCAGCCATTCCCGGTCATGCAGCAATCCTAAAGAGCCGGCGAAGGCGCGCTCGAAAGCGATGCCGCGCGCCGATTTCATGGGGTGGACAAACATTTGCCGCAGTTGCATCGCCTCTCCTTGGTTCTTGGCACTGAGGATGATACCACTGGGCCTGATGCATCCGGTATGGGGGCGGGTGTGAGGGCTTGTAAGTTTATTAACAAAAACCCCGCTGGGAGTCGCGGGCAATTGTAAGAGAATCATTGCATATCCATGCAGAGCGATTTAGATTCTCAAGTTACAGGCAGACTCTGGTTGGACAATCTGACATTTCGGATTGAGAAATGTTCTGATTACGATCAGTTTCAAGCGTAAATCCTGCGAAAGGAGACCATTGCGTAGTGATTTGTGCGTTGAGCTTTGTAGCGATAAGTACTAAACCGGAGTAGAGCCGGGACAATCATAAATGATGCCGCGGTATAGGATTGCAAGCCGCGCGCGGGCCGCCAGTGCTTGGGGAAGAGGAGATTTGGAATGCGTTCTTTGCGAGTCAAGCTGATTGCTTTTATCGCCTTTTTGCTCGTGGTATTGGGCATTGTGATCACGATTCTGGTATACGGCCAGATGCGGAATGAAATCATCCGCGGCGTGGAAAACGAGTTGGATGGCACATCCAAGGGCTATGCGGGCCAGATCGCCGGCTGGTACAAGAGCAAGGTCGGCGTGGTCATCGCGGCCAACTCTTTGGTCGCCGAGCAGGATCCCCGCCAGACCCTGGCCAAGCTGAGCCAGGCCGGCGGTTTCGACATGACCTATATCGGCACCGCCCAGCATGTGATGATACGCTCGGACATGAAGCCGCAGCCGCAGGGCTATGACCCGGTGGCGCGCCCCTGGTATCAACAGGCGGCCGCGGCGGGCCAGCCTGGCGTATCCGATCCTTATGTCGATTTCGACACCAAGAAGCTGGTGGTGACCTTCGTGTCGCCGGTCAAGGATGGCACTGGTTTGAAGGCCGTGGTCGGCGGCGATATTTTCATCGACGACCTGGTCAAAACGGTGTTGTCGGTCAAGCTGCGCGGCAACGGCTACGCTTTCCTGGTGGACAAGACCGGCAAAGTCATCGCTCACCCGGATGCCAGCCTGACGCTGAAGCCGCTGAGCGAAAAAGTGCCTGAGCTGACTGGCGATCGCTTGACGCAGCTGGCGAATGGCAATGATATGGCGGATATCCAGATCGGCGGCGAAGACAAGCTGGTGGAGGTGCAGCCTGTGGAAGGCACCAACTGGCTGGTGGGCGTGGTGACGGACTCCTCGGTGGTATCCGGCCCCTTGCGCACCCTGCTGATGACCGTGGTCGGTCTGGGCGCCTTGTGCGTAGTGATCCTGGTGCCGGTCGCCAGCGTGATGCTGAGCAAGATGCTGGCGGGGCTGGGCCGCCTGCGCGGCGCGATGCTGGAAATCTCGCAAGGCGAGGGCGATTTGACCCGCCGCATTCAGGTAACCGGCCAGGACGAAATCGCCGAAACCGCCACCGCCTTCAACCGCTTCATCGATCAACTGCAGAAAATGTTCATCGCCGTGAAGGAAGAAGCCGAGCGAGTGACCGGCGGGGTGGAGAGCGTTTCGCATATCGTGGATAAAGTGGCGCACGATTCGCGCCAGATCTCCGACGTGTCCAGCTCCAACGCGGCCACGCTGGAAGAAATCACGGTCAGCATCTCCCACATCGCCGATGCGGCGCGGGAAGCCGACTCGCTGGTCAACCATACCGGCCAGGTGTCGAGCGAGAGCGCCAGCGGCATGATGCAGATCTCCAGCGAGATGAATAGCACGGTGGACGCGGTGAAGGGCTTGTCGGGCATGCTGTCTTCGCTGGATCAGCGCTCGCAGCAAATCAGCGGCATCACCAATGTGATCAAGGACATCGCCGATCAAACCAATCTGCTGGCGCTTAACGCCGCCATCGAAGCGGCGCGCGCCGGCGAAATGGGCCGCGGTTTCGCGGTGGTGGCGGACGAGGTGCGCAAGCTGGCGGAGCGCACCGGCCAGGCCACGGTGGAAATCTCCGGCATGGTCAGCACCATACGCGAGGAAACCAGCCAGGCGGTCAGCAATATGCAGCGCACCGTCAACTCGGTGGATGGCGGCGTGGAGTTGACGCAGGGCGCGGTGGAGCGGATCGAGAAAATCCAGAACGCCATGCAGGAAGTGATGGCCAAGATGAACGAGATCACGCTGTCCACCAGCGAGCAGCATAAGGCGACTACCTTGATCGCGCAGAGCACCGAGCAGATCAACGGCCGCATCGTCGACAGCGACGACGCATTGCAGAGCGTGCGCGATACGCTGTCGGATTTGTCCCATTCCGCCAGCAATATGCGGCAGCTGTTTTCCAGCTTCCATGTTTAAAGCGTCATCGATCATGAAAGCCCGGCATCGCCGGGCTTTTTCTTCGCCGTCTGAGGCGCGCGAAGGATTAAATCGACGTGGCGATCAGGTGGGTGGGGACTAGAATAGTCCTAAGAAAAAATACTAAGAGCGGCATGCAGAGGTGCGGGGAAGGAGCGGGTCATGGCAAGTGCGGGCGGAATGAGCCTTAGGATGCGTCTGTTTGGATTGATGGTGCTGGTGGTCATCGTGGTTTGCCTATTGGGCTTGGCCAGCGTGATCCAGCAACGGCATTCGATGATGCAGGACAGGCAGGATAAAGTCAGAAATCTGGTGGAAAGCGCGGTGTCTGTCGTTTCCACCTATGAAAAATTGGTGGCCAGCGGCAAGCTGCCCGAGGCCGAGGCCAAGCGTGTGGTGTCCAAGGTGCTCAGCTCCATGCGCTACGACCAGCGCGAATACTTTTTCGCTTACGACGCCGATTGGAACTATGTTGCGCACGGCGCGAAGCCGGAACTGATAGGCAAGAACCTGGCGGGGGTCAAGGATCCGAACGGCGTGGAACTCAAAACGCTGTTCCAGACGGCGATTTCTTCGCCTGGGGGCGGCGGTTTCGGCGAGTATGTCTGGAACAAACCCGGCTTCTCCCAGCCGCAGCCCAAGATGTCCTATATCACCACGACGCCTGGCTGGCACTGGATAGTCGGCTCGGGCATTTATCTGGATGATGTCGACGCCGCATTCCGGCAGCAGCTGTTATGGCTGGGTGGCGAGTTGATTGTCGCGCTGGCGGTGCTGCTGGCCTTGGGCGGCATGGTGCTGAACTCGGTGCTGCGGCAACTGGGCGGCGATCCTGGCGATACGGTGATGGTGGTGAAGCGTATCGCCTCTGGAGAATTGTCGGAGCGGGTGGCCATCAAGTCCGGCGACCAGAGCAGCCTGATGGCGGCGGTGAGCGGCATGCAGCAGGAGCTGCAGCGCTTGGTGCGGGACATCATCGATCATGCCAATCAGCTGTCGCAGATGAGCGGCGAGGTGACCGGCGAAGCGGCGGCGGTGGGGCGCGGCTCGGAAACGCAAAGCGAGGCCGCCACCGCGATGGCGGCGTCTATCGAACAACTTACCGTCAGCGTCAACCATATCGCCGACCGTTCTGAAGACGCGCGCGATCTGGCCAAGGAATCCGGCAAACTGTCCAATGCCGGCGGCGCGGTGATCGCCGAGGCGGTGGACGAAATGCGCCGCATCAACGAGGCGGTGGATGAAACGTCAGGCATCATCACCAGCCTGGCCGACAAGACCCAGACCATCTCCAGCATCATGCAGGTGATCCGCGATATCGCCGATCAGACCAATCTGCTGGCGCTCAACGCGGCCATCGAGGCGGCGCGGGCCGGCGAAATGGGCCGCGGCTTCGCCGTGGTGGCGGATGAGGTGCGCAAGCTGTCCGAACGCACCGCGCAGGCGACGCAGGAGATCGCCGGCATGATCCAGGATGTGCAAAAAGGCGCGGAGCATTCCCGCAACAGCATGGCCGAAGCGGTGGATAGGGTGAAAGCGGGCCTGGGCCTGGCGGAGAAGGCGGGCGAGGAGATCGCCCGCATCAAGACCAGCGCCGACGGCGTGATCGGCGTGGTGGGCGACATCTCCTTCGCCCTGCAGGAGCAGAGCGTGGCCAGCCAGACCATCGCCCAGCATGTGGAGCAGATCGCCCACAGCGCCACCAGCAATGCCGAGGCCTCTAAATCGGCCTCGCGGGCGGTGCATGATATGGACCAGCTGGCAGGCCGGCTGCGGCAGCTGGTCGCCCGCTTCCGCGTTTAGTGGCGGCCGCGGTGGCGCCAGCCCAGCAGCAGGGCCAGCAGCAGCAGCGCGCCGCAGGCCAGCACCGTCGGCAGATTGCCCACCCGCATATAAGGCGTCAGCCCCTGGCGGCTTTCGGCGAAGCCGGTCAGCACCTGCACGGTGAACGGCGCGGCGACGGCGGCGATTTCCCCGTCCGGCCGAATGATGGCGGTCATGCCGGTATTGGTGGCGCGCAGCACGTAACGGCCGGTTTCCAGCGCCCGCGCCTGCGACAGCTGCAGGTGCTGGCTCATCGCCTCGCTCTTGCCGAACCAGGCCAGATTGCTGACATTGGCCAGGATGTTGGCGCGCGAGGCCGGGTCGATCAGCTCTTCGCCGAAGCTGTCTTCATAGCAGACGTTGAACGCCACTTTCTGGCCGGCCAGCGTCAGCGGCTCCTGATTGGCGCCGCCATGGCTGAAGCCGGACAGCGGCATATTCATGTGCTGGTAGATCCAGCCTATCAATCCCGGCAGCGGCACGAATTCGCCGAAGGGCACCAGGTGGTCCTTGGCGTAATACGGCATCTTGGGGTCGGTCAGCGTGGTCACCGCGTTCAGGTAGCCGCGGCCATCCGGCGTGCGGCGCGGAATGCCGCTGGCCACCGACATATTGGCGCGCTTGGCTTCGCCGCGCAGCATGGTCAGATAACCGGAAGGCAGATCGTCGAGGAACAGCGGCAGGGCGGTTTCCGGCAGGATCATCAGATCGGCGCGGGTCAGCGCCACCTGGCGATAATAAGTGAGCAGCGAGTTTTCCAGATTCTCCGGCGACCACTTCAAGTCCTGAGCGATATTGCCTTGAGCCAGGGCTACGGTGAGGGGTTTGCCGATTGGCGTGGTCCACTCCACATCGCGCAGCCAAGCGCCGCTGCCCAGCAGCACGGCCGCGCCGATCAGAATGGCCAGCCGGCCGCGCATCTTGGCGCGCGCCAGCATGGTCAGCGCGCCGGCGGCAAGCGCGGTGAGGAAGCTCACTAGATGGATGCCGCCCAGCGGCGCATAGCCGGCCAGCGGGCTTTCGGTGATTTGCGAGTAGCCGGCGGCGGCCCAGGGAAAGCCGGTCAATACCCAGCTGCGCAGCCATTCGCCCAATTCCCAGGCGGCCGGAAAGGCGATCAGCCAGCGCACCCATGGACTGGGGTGGGCGCGGCAGGCCAGCCAGGCGGCCAGGCCAGGATACAGGCCCAGATAGACCGGCAATAAAAGCACCAGCGGCGCGGCGATCCAGGCCGGCAAGCCGGCGACATCATGCAGGCTGGCGTAAATCCAGTGGAAATTGCTGACATAGGCGGCCACGCCCCAGACATAACCCAGCCAGAAGGCGCGCTTGGGCTCGCGCTGCGCCAGTTCAGCCAGCGCAGCCAGGCACAGGGGCATCAGCCAGAACATCCGGTAGGGGGCGAAGGAAAACAGGGTCAGCGCGCCGGCCAGCGCGGCGGCAAGCAGCAGGATCAGGAGTCGCATGGGCTGGTCTTGAGTGTTTCTGTCAATAAAAAAGCAGCCGCCGGGAGGCGGGCTGCTTTCAGCATAGGTCTTATTCCACCGAGTTGGCGGACACCCGTATCCGCTCCACCAGCAGCGTGTCCAGGCGGCGGCTGTCGGCGCGTAGCACGGTGAAGCGCAGGCCGCCGGCCTCGATCTGTTCGCCGCGCTTGGGCAGGTGGCCGGTCAGCGAAATCACCAGGCCGCCGACGGTGTCGACGTCGTCGTCTTCGTAGTCGGTGCCGAAATAATGGTTGAAGTCTTCGATCTCGGTCAGCGCCTTGACGCGATAACGCTCGTCGCCGCGCACCGGGACGATGTCGTCCTCGTCGTCGTCGATGTCGTATTCGTCCTCGATGTCGCCGACGATCTGTTCGATCACGTCTTCGATGGTCACCAGGCCGCAGACGCCGCCGTATTCATCCACCACCACCGCCATGTGGTTGTGGGTGGCGCGGAAATCGCGCAGCAGCACATTGAGCGGCTTGGATTCGGGCACAAACACCGCGGGGCGCAGCACATTCTTCAGATTGAAGGTGGCGGGCGCATGGAAGTAACGCAGCAATTCCTTGGCCAGCAGGATGCCGAGCACGTCATCCTTGCTTTCGCCTATCACCGGGAAACGCGAGTGGCCGGTGTCGATCACCGTGGGCAGGAAGCGCGAGATCGGATCGTCGATGTTGAGCACGTGCATCTGGCTGCGCGGGATCATCACATCCCGGACAGTCAGTTCGCTCACTTCGAGCACGCCTTCGATCATGCCGAGGGCCTCGGCGTCCAGAAGGTTGCGTTCGAAGGCGTTGTGCAGCAGCTCGATCAGATCCTCGCGGTCCTCCGGCTCGCGCATGAGCATGGTGGACAGGCGTTCAAGCCAACTGGGTCGCGGTTTACTGGGGTCTTCCATTTCTTAGTGTTGCTCCTCGTGATAGGGATCGGGATATCCTAGCTGTTTAACGATGACGGTTTCAAGCGCTTCCATCGCTTCGGCCTCGTCATCTTCTTCATGATCGAAGCCTTGCAGGTGCAGCATGCCATGCACCAGCAGGTGGGCGTAGTGCGCCATCAGGTCCTTGCCCTGCTCGGCGGCTTCTTTTTCCACTACCGGCGCGCACAGCACCAGGTCGCCGAACAGCGGCAGGCCGGGCACGGTTTCGCCTTCGTTCAGGGCGAAGGACAAGACATTGGTCGCATAATCCTTGCCGCGGTAGTCGTTGTTGAGCTGACGGCCTTCAGCGGCGTCGACGATGATGATGCCGACCTGGGCCTGTTTCACCTCGCGCCGCAGCGCGGCCTGGCAGGCGCGGCGGATCAGCGCCGGCTCCGGCAACAGGGCGGCGTCGCTGCGCACCTCCAGGCTCAGTTCCAGCCGCGCCGCCAGGCGGGCCAGCAGCGGATTGCGTTTAGCTTTTTTCATCTTGCTTGCTTTGGTAATGATCGTAGGCATCGACGATTTTCTGCACCAGCGGATGGCGCACCACGTCGTTGCTGTTGAAATGATGGAAATGGATGCCGCGCACCTGGCCGAGGATTTTCTCCACTTCGACCAGGCCGCTTTTCTGGTGGCGGGCCAGGTCGATCTGGGTGACGTCGCCGGTGATCACCGCCCGCGAGCCGAAGCCGATGCGGGTCAGGAACATCTTCATCTGTTCCGGCGTGGTGTTCTGCGCCTCGTCCAGGATGATGAAGGCGTGGTTCAGCGTGCGGCCGCGCATATAGGCCAGCGGCGCGATCTCGATCAGGTTCTTCTCGAACAGCCGGGTGACTCGGTCGAAGCCCATCAGGTCGTACAGCGCGTCGTACAGCGGGCGCAAGTAAGGGTCCACCTTCTGCGCCAGGTCGCCGGGCAGAAAGCCCAGCTTCTCGCCGGCTTCCACCGCCGGACGCACCAGCACGATGCGTTTGACCGCGTCACGCTCCATCGCGTCCACCGCGCAGGCCACGGCGAGATAGGTCTTGCCGGTGCCGGCCGGGCCGATGCCGAAGGTGACGTCGTGCTGCTGGATGGCCTTGATGTAGCGGGCCTGGTTGGGCGTGCGGCCCTTCAGATCGCCGCGGCGGGTGGCCAGCACCGGCGATTCTTCCTGTTCGGCCGCGGAGTGTTGCTGGCGCAGCTCCACCAGCGTCAACTGCACATCGTCGATGGACACATCCTGCTCGGCCGCCAGCAGATAAAGGCGGGTCAGCGCCTCCACCGCCAGTTTGGCGGCGGCGCCGTCGACGCGGAAGGCCTCGCCGCGGCGGCGCAGCGCCACGTCCAGACCGGTTTCGATCTGTTTCAGGTTCTCGTCCAGCGGGCCGGCCAGCCGGGCCAGCCTGTCGTTGTCCACCGGGTTGAAGCTCAGGGATTCGCTCGTGCTCATGCGTTTTGCAATTGTTGGCTTAACTGTTCAAAAACGGCGGCGTGGCGGCCGTGTGACACCTGATAGGCCGCCATGCCTAGTTTGCGCGCTGGCGCGATGTCGCGCTCCGCGTCGTCGCCCACCATCAGGCAGTGCGCCGGCGACAGGTTTTCCAGCGCCAGCGCGTGGAGAAACATGCGCGGATCGGGTTTGGCCGCGCCGGCTTCGTCCAGCGTGACGACATGCCGGAAATGGTGGGCGATGCCCAGATGCTCCAGCTTGGCGCGCTGTTGTTCGGCGCCGCCGTTGCTGACCACGATGCGGATCAGGTGGCGGGTGGCGTCCAGAAACGCCGCCGCGCCGGGCGTGAGCCGGCGATGGCTGCGGTAAGCGTCCATATACGGCTGAAACAGCCGCGCGGCCTCGTCTTCAGCGATACGCGGCTGGCCCAGGAAATCGCGCAGCCGCTCGTGGCGCTGCTGCGCTATCGTCAACTCGCCGCTTTCGAAACGCCGCCAGTGGCGCTCTATACAGACCAGCCAGCGGCGGAATAATTCGGGCTCGGATTCATCGAAGCGCGCGGCATGCGGCGCGATGAAGGCGGCAAACGCCTGCTCTGTGGCGTGGCGGTCGTCAAACAGGGTGTCGTCCAGGTCCAGCAGCAGGGCCTTGATGCCGCTTGCGTTCATGCTTCCTTCAGGCCTTCCAGGCCGGGAGCGGCCATGCTGGGCACAAACTCGATGATGTCGTAGCGGGCGACGCCGCCCTTGGCGAACGGGTCTTGCGCCAGGCGGGCCTCCAGCGCGGCGCGCTCGCCGCGGGCCAGGATGACGCCGCCGTCGCGCGGCACTTTGCGGCCGGAGGCGACAAACAGGCCGTCGGCGTAGGCTTGCTTCAGCCATTCCACATGCGCGGCCAGCAGGGCGTCCACATCGGACAGCGGGGCGATATAGGTCAGCGAGACGACAAACATCCTTGATCCTCCGTGAGTAAAGAGGGCACAGCATACGCCCGGCAATTTACATTGCATAGCGCGCCGCGCCCTTTCACGGTCAGGCGCTCTCGTGGGTCACCACCTCGCCGGCCAGCGAGTGCGGGAAGGCGGCGGTGATGCGGACGTCTATCGTCTGGCCCAGCAGGCGCGGGTGGCCGGCGAAGTTGACCACGCGGTTGTTGGCGGCGCGCGCCGCCAGCATGGTGGAGTCCTTCTTGGACACGTTTTCCACCAGCACGCGCTGGATGCTGCCGACCATGGACTGGTTGATGGCGAAGCCCTTGGCCTCGATCACCTCGTTCAGCGCTTCCAGGCGGCGCACTTTTTCCGCATGCGGGGTGTCGTCCGGCAGGTTGGAGGCCGGCGTGCCCGGGCGCGGGCTGTAGATGAACACGAAGCTGAAGTCGAACTCGCAATCGCGCACCAGTTTCAGCGTCTGCTCGAAGTCGGCCTCGGTTTCGCCGGGGAAGCCGACGATGAAGTCCGAGGACAGGCACAGGTCCGGGCGGATGGCGCGCAGCTTGCGGATGATGGACTTGTATTCCAGGCCGGTGTAGCCGCGCTTCATCGCCATCAGCACGCGGTCGGAGCCGCTCTGCACCGGCAGATGCAGGTGGGAAACCAGCTTGGGCAGCTTGGCGTAGCAGTCGATGATGCGCTGGCTGAATTCGCGCGGGTGGCTGGTGGTGAAGCGGATGCGCTCCACGCCCGGCACTTCGTGCACGTATTCCAAGAGCAGCGCGAAATCGGCGATTTCGCCATCGCTCATCGCGCCGCGGTAGGCGTTGACGTTCTGGCCCAGCAGCGTGATTTCCTTGACGCCCTGGGCGGCCAGGCCGGCGATCTCGGTCAGCACGTCCTCGAACGGGCGCGACACTTCTTCGCCGCGGGTGTAAGGCACCACGCAGAAAGTGCAGTACTTGGAACAGCCTTCCATGATGGAGACGAAGGCCGCGCCGCCATCCACCTTGGCCGGCGGAATGTGGTCGAACTTCTCGATTTCCGGGAAGGAGATGTCCACCTGCGAGCGGCCGCTCTGCTTGCGGCTCTCGATCAAGTCCGGCAGGCGGTGCAGCGTTTGCGGGCCGAACACCACGTCCACATACGGCGCGCGCTTGACGATGGCGTCGCCTTCCTGGCTGGCCACGCAGCCGCCCACGCCGATGATCAGGTTGGGATTGGCTTCCTTCAGCGGGCGGATGCGGCCGAGGTCGGAGAATACTTTCTCCTGGGCCTTTTCCCGCACGCTACAGGTGTTGAACAGGATGACGTCGGCCTCTTCCGGATTGTCCGTCTTGACCATGCCTTCGGCGCTGCCCAGCACGTCCGCCATCTTGTCGGAATCGTACTCGTTCATTTGGCAGCCGAAGGTCTTGATGTATACCTTCTTCATTGCTACTCGGATTTCCAGCTGTATTCGGTTTCAGGGAGCGGTCTGGGCCTGGCGCTGCTTCTGCGCCGCTATTTCCTCATCGCCCAGCACCCAGATGCGGTTGATGTTGCCCTGCTGATCGAAGGTCACGCCAACGGCGCGGCCTTTCAGATTGTTCAATTGCCCGCTCAACAGGAAGCGGTTGTGCTCGTCGAAAATCCGCAGCCCGGGCGAGAGCGCGAAATGGCTGGGTTCGGCGGCGATCAAGGCGCTTAAGCGCTGCAAAATGGTGCGGTCGCCGCGGGTGAAGTCGACGCCGCTGTCATCCTGCTCGCCCAGCGTGCCCAGCACCAGATTATCCGGCAGCAGGCGGGCGGCCTGAATGGACAGCGCCAAAGCCAGCAGCGATAGCGTGGCGATGAATTTTTTCATAGCAATTTGAACGCGTTGCGCGCGATTCTACCATAGATGGCGGCAGGGGCCGGCCTAATGTTTATAGCATCACGCGGCTACAGCTCGCATTGCATGCTGACGGCGCCGTCGCCATAGCCGTTCAGCGGATAGTGGGGCAGGGCATAACCGCGGTAACCGTGTTTGCGCCACCAGGCGGCCGCGCCTTCCACTGCCACCAGCCGGCTGTGGCGCAGGCCCAGCTTGCGGCCCTGGCGCAGCGCCTGGCCGACCAGCTTGGGGCCTAAGCCGTGGCCGCGCGCTTGCGGGTGCAGGGCCAGATCGTGGATGAACAGCGTATCGCCGGCTTCCGGCAAGGCGCGCAAGGGCTGGTTCAGGCTGGGCGGCTGGTCGCCGCGCCAGGGGTGGGCGAACAGATAACCCAGCAAGGCGTTCTGGCGGGCCGCCACCCAGCAGGTGTCGGGCGACAGCCGCTGGCGCGAGGCCAAGGCATCCAGGCTTTCTATCAGGTGGTCGGGATAACAGCGGCGCTGCACATGCAGCACGGCGGGCAGGTCTTCGGCGTTCATGCGGCGCAGGACGATATCGCCCTGGCTTGCGGCGACAGCGGACATCAGGGCGCAACCATTTCTTCAGTCGAAAAAGCGAACGCGGCGCATCGACGCCGCGTGGATAGTGGCAACTAGTATAGTTTACCTGACCTTTTTATGCGATCCGATAGCGCTCCGCCAACCGGAACATCAAGGGGTTGAGCAAAATGGACACGATGGCGCCGGCCAGGATCAGCGCCTGGCCGCGCGCGCTGAGCAGGCCCAGCGACAGGCCGAGGCCGGCCAGGATGAAGGAGAACTCGCCGATCTGCGACAGGCTGGCGGCGATGCGCAGGCTGGTGGAGTGGCCGCGGCGGAACAGCCGCACGATGCCGTAGGCGGCCAGCGATTTGCCCAGCACGATGATCAAGACCACGGCCAGCAGCGCCGGCGCGTCATGCAGCAGCACTTGCGGGTCCAGCAGCATGCCCACCGACACGAAGAACAGCACGGCGAAGGCTTCGCGCAGCGGCAGCGATTCCTCGGCCGCGCGGTGGCTGAACGGCGACTCCGCCAGCACCATGCCGGCGAAGAAGGCGCCCAGCGCGAACGAGATCTGGAACAACTGGGTGGCGCCGTAAGCCACGCCCAGCGCGGTGGCCAGCACGCCCAGGCGGAACAGCTCGCGGTTGCCGGTATGGACGATGCGCTCCAGCATCCACGGAATGAAGCGGCGGCCCACCACCAGCATCAGCGCGACAAAGGCCGCCACCTTGCCCACGGTCAGCGCCAGCGTCCAGCCCAGCTGGCTCCAGGTCGGCGCGGCCTGGCCGCCGCCCAGCGCGCCGGCGAAGGCGGGCAGCAGCACCAGGGTGATCACCATCACCAGGTCCTCCACCACCAGCCAGCCCACCGCCACCTTGCCGTCTTCGCTTTCCAGCCAGCCGTGCTCCTCCAGCGCGCGCAACAGCACCACGGTGCTGGCCACCGACAGCGCCAGGCCGAACACCAGCCCCTCGCCCGGCGGCCAGCCCAGGAAATGCGACAAGCCCATGCCCAGCGCGGTCGCCACCGCGATCTGCGCCAGCGCCCCCGGCACGGCGATGGCTTTCACCTTCATCAGGTCCTTGATCGAGAAATGCTGGCCGACGCCGAACATCAGCAGGATCACCCCCAGCTCCGCCAGTTCCGGCGCCAGCGCGGTGTCGGCCTGGAAGCCCGGCGTGAACGGGCCGACCAGGATGCCGGCGCATAGATAGCCCACCAGCGGCGGCAGCCTCAGGCGCAGCGCCAAGGCGCCGAAGGCGAAGGCGAACACCAGGCCGCCGACAATGGTGGTGATCAAGGGGGTGTCGTGGGGCATGAGCGAGATCTCTTGTTATGTTTGTAATGCAATAAAGACAGGATATTAAAATCTGAGTTCCGATAAATTTTTATTTTATATCCCGTTGTGGTATCCCGCCCGGCATCGCGCTCAGACGGCTACGCGAAGGCGCGCTGCATCCTTTGCAATCTGGGCAGAATCGCCAAGGGCGGCAGATGCGGCGGTTGCGGCGCGTCGATCAAGCCCAGCGTCGCCAGCGTGCGGCGGCAGATGAACTCCTTCCAGGCCGCCGCCTTGGCGCCGGTCCAGATTTGCCGGGTCGGCGCATCGCGGCTATCCACAAACTGAATCAGGCCGTCGCCGCGCCCCAGACTGACGCAGCGGAACACGTATTGAAAATGAAAAGCCGCGGCGGCTTGACCGGTCATGCGGGCGCGCAGGGTGTTCGCCGCGCCGATGGCGGCGGGAAGGGCTGTCGCGCAGCTCATCCGGCAGGGGCCGCCATCCGGCGTCGCCATGGCGGCGTTGTCGCCCAGCGCCACGATTTCCGGCCACTGCGGCAGGCTGAGGTCGGGCGCGGTCAGGGCTTGGCCGCGCGCGTCGCAAGCCAGCCCCGCGGCCGCGATCAAGGGCGAGGCGGCGAAGCCGGCGGCCAGCGCGCCGACATCGAAATCCAGCGTAACGCCGCCCTTCAGGGTGGCATGGCCGGCTTCGGCGGCGATCACCTCCGCTCCGCTCAGCCAGCGGATGCCGCGTTGCGCCGCGGCGTGCGCCAGATAATCCGCCGCCTTGCGGTGAAAGCCGCCGGGCAGGCGCGATGGCGTGAGCTGGCCGGCATCGGCCAGCGTAATCGCGGCCTGCGGCCAGGCATCTGCCAATTCGAAGGCGGTTTCCAGGCCGGACAGGCCGCCGCCGGCGATCAGCACCCGCGCGCGCGGCCGCGCTGCCAACTGCTCATGGATGGTTTGGGCGTGGCCGGGATGATCCAGCGCCAGCAGGCCATCGAGCGCGGCGGGCCGGCGGATGCGGCTGCCCAGCGCCAAGGCCAGGTAGTCGTATTCCAGCCATCGCGTCCCGCCTTGCGGCGCCTGTATCCAGACACGTTTCTCCTCGGCCTCGATGGCTTCGACCCGTCCCTGGACGAAGGCCACGCCCAGCGACGCCAGCATGCTGGGATAGGCAAATGCCGGCAAGGCTTGGCCGGCGGCCAATTGATGCAGGCGGATGCGTTCGCGCCAGCTGTCGTTGGCGTCGATCAGCGTGATATCGGCGGCAGGCATGGCGGGATGGGCCAGACGGCGCGCCAGGTGCAGGCCGGCGTAGCCGCCGCCCAAAATCAGAATGCGCGGTTTGCGGGTCGTCATCTGCAGCTCCTTTGATTTGTCATATGAGCGGGGATGACGAGATAGGCCGTATCATTGTGACATCAGAGTGTGAAATCGGAGGGCGGCATGCATTTGCCGATTTTCCTGCGGCAGCGTTCCCGTTTGCTGGCGCTGGCTTACCGGATGCTGGGCTCGCGCGCCGACGCGCAAGACGCGGTGCAGGACGCCTGGCTGCGCTGGAGCGGCTGCGTTCTGGAGGATCTGGACACGCCGGAGGCTTATCTGACGCGGCTGACCACCCATCTGTGCCTGGACCGGCTGAAGTCGGCGCGCAGCCGGCGCGAGCAATATGTCGGCGTTTGCCTGCCGGAGCCGCTGGCGGCGGACGACGCGTGCGTCGGGCCGGAAGGTCTGGTCGAGCGCGCGCAGCGGGTGTCCTACGGCTGGCTGTTGGCGCTGCAGCGTTTGGGGCCGCTGGAGCGGGCGGCTTTTCTGCTGCGCGAGGTGTTCGAGCTGGAATACCCGGAAATCGGCCGGGTTTTGCAGCGCCGTCCCGAAGCGTGCCGCCAGCTGGCCAGCCGGGCCAAGCGGAAGCTGGCGGAAGAGCCGGCCGCAGCCACGCGTCCGCCTGCCGATCCGGAGGGCCTGTTCCGGGCTTTTGTCGGGGCGCTGGAGAGCGGCGACGCGGCGGAGCTGTCGCAGTTGCTGGCTGAGGACGCGCTGTATATGGCGGATGGCGGCGGCAAGGCCCGCGCGCTGCCCGCGCCGCTGTCCGGCAGGCTGGCGGTGGCCAGATTGCTATTGGGCATCTGGAGGCGCTGGCGCGCGGAAGGTTTCCGTTTGACGCCGCAATGGCTGAACGGCATGCCCGGCGCGCTGGCCTGGCGGGATGGGCGGCTGGAAATGGCGCTGTCGCTGGAGTGCGACGCGGCCGGCCGGATCATCGCGCTGTATGCGATGCGCAATCCGGACAAGCTGGCCCACTTGTCCGGAAGCGCGTGATCAGAAGCGCTCGAAGGCTTGCAGATAGCGCCATTCGCCCGGCTGCAGCCCGGACAGCGCCAGCCGGCCGATGCGGATGCAGCGCGCGCCCTGCAGCTGGACGCCGAGCTGGCGGCCGATTTCATCGAAGAAGCCGGCGCGCGGCGAGTAGACGACGCAGCGCAACTGCTGGTCGCTCTGGCGGCTGATCTTGCACTGGCGCAAGGGCTTGCCGTCCAGGCGGATGGCGGCGACGCGCGCTTTCAGGTCGTCGGCGGCGGGCGCGCGCGCCACTTGCAGCAGGAACTCCATCTCGCATTCGGCCAGATGGCGCGGCAGCTTTTTATCCTGGGTCAGCACCACCAGGCCATGGCACCACTCGTCAACCGCGCCGATGGCGGTCAGCTGCTGGCGGTGGCGCGCCAGCCAGACTTGCTCCGACGCGTCCTGCGGCGAGCGGCTGTCCGGCCCCAGCAGTTGCGCCGGCGGGGTGTCGTCTTCGGCCGGGCGGTTCAGCAGCAAGGTCACCGGCAAGGTCGCCAGCGCCTGCGGCGTGCCGGCCAGCGTGATTTCCTGTTCCGGCCGCACGCGCGCGCCCAGCGTATTGACCACTTTGCCGTCCACTTTCACCAAACCCTGCTCAATGCAGGCATCGGCCTCGCGGCGCGAGCACAAGCCCAGTTCCACCATGCGCTTGGACAGGCGCACGCTCGTTTCATCCATGATTGCGTCCTTCAACATCGGGCGGCGATTATCGCCTCCCCGCGCGGCGCTGACAAACCGGCAACGATCAGCTTTGGCGAATGGCCGCGGCTGCCGGCGCTTTGTCCCGCGCCAGATTGCTCAGCAGAATGCCGGCGATGGCCAGCGCGCCGCCCAGCCCCATCTGCGGCGTCAGCTTTTCTCCCAGCAACAGCGCGCCCAGCAGCACGGCGCTTAGCGGATTGAGCGCGATGAACACGCCGGTCCGCGTCGGCCCGAGCGCGCGGATGCCGTCGTAGTACCAGATATAGGCCAGCGCCGAGCCAAGCGCGCCCAGATAAAGCAGCCCGCTCCATTGCGCGCCGCCCAGCGCGTCCAGCGCCTGCCGGGACAGATCGCCGCTCAGCGCGGCGGCGGCCAGCAGCATCAGCGTGCCGAACAGGATGGACCAGGTGACGGTTTGCAGCGGGCCCAGCGTTTGCGACAAGCCGCGCGAGGCGACGCTGTAGGCCGCCCAGCTGGCGACGCAGCCCAGAATCAGCAGATCGCCGCTCCAGTCCTTGGCGCCGCCCAAAGCGCTAGCGTCGCGGCCCAGAATGACCAAGGCCGCGCCGGCCAGGCTCAAGGCCACGCCGGCGAGCTTGCCCGCCGGCAGCCGTTCGCCCAGAAACAGCCGCGAGGCCAGCGCGATGGCGGCGGGATTGAGCGCCACGATCAAGGACGCGCGGGAGGCGCTGACATGCTGCAGGCCGTAGAAAAAGCACAGGTTGTAGCCGAAGATGCCGCACAGCCCCAGCAATAGCAGCCGCAACGCTTGCCGGGGCGTGGGGCGGGTCAGCGGCGTGCGGCTGAGGGCGAGAAAGCCCAGCAGGCACAGGCTGGCGACGGCGAAGCGCAGCGCGGCGGCCAGCAGGGGCGGCGCGTGGCCGGCCAGCTGGCGGCCGGCGATGAAGGTACCGCCCCAGATGATCATGACCAGGATCAGTTGCAGGTACAGCCTGGGCGTGGCGAAGTGGCGGTGGTCTGGCATGGCGGCTTTGCGGTGCGGGTGAGGGGGGGGCGCGAGCGGATATGATATTGGATTGGAATGTTCTTGTGCGATTCTTGAAAGCTGGACAGCAGCCAGAGATGCCCGGCAGGCGCGCGCCGAGCGGGCATCTCTGGTTTAGCGGCTAAGGAGCGGACGGTGCGCGTTGGCTGTTTTAGGCGAGGCGGCATAGCCGATGTTTTTCACCGCCTGCGGACCCAGCCGCTGGCACAGCTGCATCAGGTACAGGCTGTCCGGGCCGACGCGGACATTGGCGGAGTCCACCGCGCCCAGCTGCGGCGGCGCCGGCACGCCTTGCGCGTCCGGCATGTCGGGGCTGAGCGCGCCGCTGCTGCCTATGGCCCAGTTGCTGGCGCCGGGAGGCGCGGCCACGTCCAGTTGGTCTGCCTTGGCGTTCCACACCACGCCCCAGCCCATGCTCCAGCCGTGGCCGCTGCCGTCCGCGCCGCGGTTGCCCAGCGCGATGGCGCCGCTGACGTCGGCGTTGTCCACCAGCAGGCCGGTGGCCCAGCGTTGGTGCGGCTCGATATTGCCGCAGGCTTCGGCGCGGCCGCTGAAGTTCAGCAGCACATTGGGACCGCCGGCCTGGGCCTGAGTGGCGTAATAGAACGATTTCTTGCTGCCGGTGGACGCGCTGCGGTCCACCAGTACCTGGCTGCCGGCGATGCTGAACTCGAATTCCTTGGCGCCCTTGCAGTCGATATTGTTGTGATCGTGGGTGAGCGCCACGGCCTCCAGCGTGAGCCGGCGAGCCTGCTTGCCGACGACGACGCCGGAGGTGAAATTATGCGCCTGGATGTCGTTGAGCCAGCCGTCGGCCAGATTGTCCAGATTGGCCACGCCGTAGTCGGCGCCGCTGCCGCGCGGCAAGCCTTCCAGCGCCAAGTGCTCGGCGCCGATCTGGCTAGTGATGCCGCTGGCCTGGTATTTCTGCACGCTGCCGCCGTTCGGGCCCAGGTAGCCGCTGTCGAATGAATCGGACAACGGAATGTCCAGCGTCAGCTGATTGCCGCTGACGGCGGCGACGGCGCGCAGCCAGTATTCGCTGCTATTGCCGGCGTTGATCCAGGTTTGCGGCTTGCCGTCGCGGAACAGCTGGTCCATTTCCATGAAATGTATCCATTCGGCGCTGGCTTTGCGGCGCACGATCACCGTGTCACCGGGCTGGAAGCCGGACGCGTTGGCCACATGGATGACGCTGCTGCCGGAGGGCACATAGCTGTCGCTGATGGCGACGGTCGAACCTTGCGGCGTCAGGCTGCCGGCGCTGGCGCCCAGGCTCAGCATCGCGTGGCCATCGCCTTGGGCCTTCAGCACGGTGCCGCCAGCGCCGGAACCGCTGCCGCGCAGCACCACGCCGTCGCTGGCCAACTGGATAGGGCTGCTGAGCAGGAAGGTGCCGGGGGCGAGCAGCACCGCGCCGCGCACGCCGTTCACCGCCGGCAGGGCGGCCACTTTGGCGATGGCGGCCTGGATGTTGGCGAGGTCGCTGGCCGCGTTGCCGCTGGCTTGCACGGTCGCTTTCACCGGCGCGATCGGCAAGGCTACGCCGCCGCCCATATAGCCGGCGCTTGAGAAGTCCATCACATGATCGCCGTTGCCGTTCAGCGGCGCATAGGCGAGGCCGCCTTGGCCGTCGTCTTTCACCCAGCGGCTGCGCGCGCTTTCGCCGCCCCATAAGGCTTGGCAGGCTTGGGCGAAATCATGGCGGAGCGGGAGAGGGGGAGAGGCCTGCGCGGCCTGTGCGGCCAGCGCGATGGCCAGCGTCAGCGCCAGCCGCGTCATCGAGTGCTTCATCGGTAAGGGAATCCTGTCTGTTCAAAGTGATTGCAGGTGAAGGCGCGGCGTTGTCGTCATTGATTATTGTTTGTCATATTGATACCACGCATTCCATGTAAAGGTCTGTTACAGGATGGTGGCTATATGTAAATCCAGGCCTCGCGGACGGAAATAAAAAAGCCCCGGCCACAAGGGCGCGGGGCAAGGGTGAAACAACGCGTAAATCAATGGGCCTGGCTGGTGTCGGCCACGCGGCTGGGCCTGGGCGCCAGCCAGATGGCGCAGGCGGCGACGATGAAGGACAGCCCCGCCAGCCAGAAGATCTGATTGGTGGACAACATGATGCTTTGCGTCTGCAGCATCTGTTCTATGGTGCCCCAGGCGGCGCTGTCGGACAGGCCGCCGCCGGTCAGCGCGCGCAGCGCGTCGCCGCCGCCGTCCACCATGCCGACCAGTTCGGCATGGTTGTAATTGGCCTTGTCGTCCCAGGCGGTGGTGACCAGCGAGGTGGCGAAGGCGCCGGACAGCGTGCGCATGAAGCTCATCAGGCCCGCCGCGGACGCCACTTCCGCCGGCTCCACGCTGGCCAGCGCCAGGCCGGTCAGCGGCACGAAGAAGAAGGGCATGCCCAGGCCCTGGAACAACAGCGGCAGCGCCACCTGCCAGAAGCCCATGTCGGTGGTGGAGAAGCTGCGGTACAAGGTGACGCAGCCCAGCCACATCACGCCGCAGAACACCAGCTTGCGCGGGTCCAGCCGCGAGGACAGCTGGGCGGCGATCGGCGCCACCATCACCGCCAGCACGCCGCTCATCGCCGTGGCGTAGCCGGCCTGGGTGGCGGTATAGCCCATATAGCCCTGCAGCCATTGCGGCGTCAGCACGGTGGCGCCGAAGAACGATCCGAAGGCCAGGGAGATGGTCAGCACGCTGGCCCAGAAGCCGCGATGGCGGAACACCCTGAGGTCGACGATGGGCTGGGCCTCGGTCAGCTCCCAGATCAGGAAGGCGGCGAAACCGATGACCGCGGCGATGGCCAGGCCGACGATGAGCGGCGAGCCGAACCAGTCTAGCTCCTTGCCCTTGTCCAGCATCAGCTGCAGCGAAGCCACCCACAGCATCAACAGCGCCAGGCCGACGACATCGATGCGCAGCTTGGCGGTTTGGCTTTGATAGCGCTTCAGCAGCTTCCAGCCGACAAAGCCGCAACCGAGCGCGATCGGCACATTGATGTAGAAGATCCACGGCCAGCTGACCTGGTCGCACAGCGTGCCGCCCAGAATCGGCCCCATGATGGGCGCCACCAGCGTGGTCATGCTCCACAAGCCTATCGCCGCGCCGGCCTTCTGCTTGGGGAAGATCTGCAGCAGCAGCGTCTGCGACATCGGCATCAGCGGGCCGCCGGCCAGGCCTTGCAGCACGCGGAACAGCACCAGCATCTCCAGCGAGCCGGCCAGGCCGCACAGCATGGAGAACAGGCCGAACAGCAGCATGGAGCCGACGAACAGCCGCACGGTGCCGACGCGCGCCGCCAGCCAGCCGGTCAGCGGCACGATGATGGCCTCGGCCACCGCGTAAGAGGTGATGACATAAGTGCCCTGGCTGGACGACACCGCCAAGCCGCCGGCGATATTCGGCACCGACACGTTGGCGATGGTGGTGTCCAGCACCACCATGAAGTTGGCGGCGGCCAGCACCAGCGCCGCCAGCCACAGCATATTGCCGGTCAGCGGTTGCTGGACGCCGCCGGCAGCGGGATTCGCGCTAGACATGGGAGCCTCACTCGCTGACGTCGATGGTGGCTTCCATCGACAGCCCCACTTGCAGCGGATGGGCCTTCAGTTCCGCCGGATCCAGCGCGATGCGCACCGGCAGCCGCTGCACCACCTTGATCCAGTTGCCGGTGGCGTTCTGCGCCGGAATCATCGCGAAAGCGGCGCCGGAGCCGCCGGACAGGCCGGCCACCTTGCCGTGGTAGACCACCTTGCCGCCGTACAGATCGGCGGTCAGCTCCACCGGCTGGCCGACGCGCACCTTGCTCAGCTGCACTTCCTTGAAGTTGGCGTCGACGTGGGCGTTTTGCAGCGGCGCCACCGACATCAGCGGCGTGCCGGCCTGCACGCGCTGGCCCACTTGGGCCTGGCGCTTGGCCACCACACCGTCCACCTTGGCGCGGATCACCGTGCGCTCCAGGTCCAGCTTGGCTTGGTCGCGCTTGGCGCGGGCCAGCATCACTTCCGGGTTGTTTTCCACGGTGCTGTCGGCGGTCAGCGTCTGGTTGGCTTTCAAAGAGCCCAGCGCGGCGCGGTAATTGGCCTCGCTTTGCTGGCGGGCGGCGGCGGCGGACTTCAGATTGGCTTCGGCGGTGGCGAAAGCGTTCTGCGCGTTGCTCAGCTCCTCGCCGGACACCGAGCCGCTTTTCGCCAGCGCCTGGCGGCGCTGCAAGTCCAGCTTGGCGCGGGCGAAGTCAGCCTGGGCGGAGGCCAGCTGGGCGGCGGCGCGGGTCTGGTCGGCATCGCGCGCCTGGGCCTGGGCGTTCAGGCCCTCGTCATTGGCGAAATAGCCCTTCACCCGGCGCTCGGCGCGGGCAAGATCGGCTTCGGCCTGGGCCAGCGCCAGCTTGGCGTCGCTGTCGTTCAACTCGACCAGCACGTCGCCGGCCTTCACCGGCTGGGTGTCCACCACCTTCACTTGCTGGATGGTGCCGGCCACTTCGGGCGTCACCTGGGCGATCTCGGCGGCGACGTAGGCATTGTCGGTGCTGACATGATGGGAGGCTATCAGCGTCCAGTAGCCGCCATAGGCGACGGCGGCCGCGGCCACGACGCCGAACAGCAGCGAGAACAGTTTCTTGCGTTGCAGGGGTTTGCCGGCGGCGGCGGGCGCCTCGGAGGCCGGCAGGGCTTGTACGTTTTCGCTCATGATGGGTATTCCTTGTGTGGGTGTGCCGGCGGCCTCAGCGGGCGGCCTGTTGCGTCGTTTGTTGGTAGCCGCCGCCCAGGGCCTTGATCAGGGCGACATCCAGCGAGAAGCGGCGGGCTTGCAGATTGGCCAGGCTGCGGCGAGCGGCGATGACGCTGTCTTCCGCGGTCAGCACGTCCAGGTAATTGGCCAGGCCGCCGTTGAAGCGGTTCTGGCTGACACGGTAGGCCTCATCGGCGGCGCTCAGCGCTTCCTGGCGTTGCGTCAATTGCGGCGCCAGCGAGGCCTGGCTGCTCACCGCGTCGGCCACCTCGCGCAGCGCCTGGCTCAGCGCGGCGTCGTAGCTGGCGACGGCGGCGTCGTAATCGCCGCGCGCGGCGCGGTACTGGCCCTGCAGCTGGCCGCCGCGGAATATGGGCAGATTGATGGCCGGGCCGACGCCGGCTATGCCGGAACCGCCTTTGGCGAACAAGTCCAGCCCCAGCGATTGGGCGCCGACGAAGGCGGTAAGGTTGACGTTGGGGTAGAACTGGGCCTCGGCGACATCGATGCGCTTGGCCGCGGCTTCGGCGCGGAGACGGGCGGCCGCCAGATCCGGTCGGCGGCCCAGCAACTCGGCGGGGAGGGCGGCTGGTAACGCTTGCGGCCGAAACAAATTGGCGGCGGGGCGGGCGATGGCGAGACCCCGGTCCGGTCCGGCGCCGATCAGCGCGGCCAGGCTATGGCGCTGCAGCGCGATGTTTTCATCCACCGCTTCCAGATCGGCCGCGGCGCCGGCCTGGCGCGATTCGGCCTGGCGCAATGCGCCGCGGGTGTCCATGCCTTGCTGCCAGCGTTGCAGCATCAGCGTGGCGCTGTGCTGGCGCACGTCCAGCGCCTGCGCGGCGGCATCGCGCTCAGCGAACAGCCGCGCCAGTTCGGCATAGCCGGCGGCCAGCGAGGTTGTCAGCATCAGCCGCGCCTGGGCCGCGTCGGCATGGGCGGCGTCCAGGTCAGAAGTGGCGGCCGCCAGCGCGGCGCGGTTTTTGCCCCAGAAATCCAGCTCATAGCTGAAATCCAGGGTGGCGCGGCCGCTGGTGTTGAAGCCTAGCGGCGCCGGCATGCCGTTGTTATAGCTTTGCTTGTCGCGGTTGATGGACGCGTTCAGGTCCGCGCTGGGCAGCCGCGCGGCGCCGGCTTGTTGCGCCATGCCTTCGGCGCGTTCGACGCGGGCGCGGGCGGCGGCGAGGTCGGGCGCCTGGCTCAGCGCCTCGTCCATCAGCTGGTTCAACTGCGCGTCGCCGAACTTGCGCCACCACTGGCTGTCGCTCCATTGACCCTGGCCGGAAGGCAGGCTTTGCGTAATCTGGTATTGTTGCAGCGGTTTGCTTTGCGGCGCCGGGCCCAGGTCGGGCGTCGCGGCGCAGCCGCCCAGCAGCAGCGCCAGGGCCGCGGCCAGACTGGCGCTCGCTGTAAAAGAAAAAAACGGGGCGGTGGGGTTCATGGTGATTCGCTCGTCGTGTTCAAGACATTAACTGTACGGTACGGTATAGTTATATGGCGAGCGAAGTTTCCTTGTCAAGAAAAACTGAACTGAACGGTTCAGTTTAAGGGTGGATATGCGTACAAAAAGCGAAAGTAAGCGACAGGCTATCGTCGCGGCGGCGACCGAGGTCTTCCTGGAACGCGGCTACGAGGCGACGTCGATGTCGGAAATCTCGGCGCGGGCCGGCGGCTCCAAGGCCACGCTGTACAACTACTTTTCGTCCAAGGAAGAACTGTTCCTGGACGTGATGTCCTGTCTGGCCGGCGAAATGTCCAAGGTCTACACCAAGCTCATCCCTGGCGGCGATTTGCCAGCGGTGCTGCAGGATTTCGGCGAGGCCTATCTGGAC
The DNA here is from genome assembly GCF_024207115.1 of Chromobacterium sp. IIBBL 290-4. Taxonomy (NCBI): domain Bacteria; kingdom Pseudomonadati; phylum Pseudomonadota; class Betaproteobacteria; order Neisseriales; family Chromobacteriaceae; genus Chromobacterium; species Chromobacterium sp. IIBBL 290-4. The sequence continues at coordinate 982,827 of NZ_CP100128.1, read as the reverse complement.
AATCTGTTCAGCCCCGAGCTGCGGGCCCTGCGCGCCATCGTGATGGGCAGCGGCAGCCGCTCCGAGGTGGGCTTGCTGTTCTATGAAAACGGCCCCAAGGTGGGCTGGGGCAAGCTGGCCGATTTCATGGCCGCGGAAATTCAGGCCGGACGCCTGCGCGATGCGTCGCCATGGACCGCGGCCATGCATTTCCACGGCCTGCTGCATGCCGAATGCCAGGTGGCGATGATCACTGGCCTGGTGGACCAGCTGGCGCCGAAGGAAAGCCGGCCCGCCTGGGTGGCGTCGGCGGTGGAAGTGTTTTTGATCGCTTACGGCGCATGACGTCGGCAAGTTCGCGTGAGAGAATCGGCGGCTGATCCTGATGAGCGAAAGACCACGCGATGAGTTTTGCCGATTTCTTCCCCTCCTTGTTCCGCTACAAATCCTGGGCGGATGAAGAGCTGTACGCGCTGACCGCGCGATTGGATGGCGAGGCGCATCCGGAGCGCCGCCATCTGGCCATCCGCATCCTCAACCACATCCACGTGGTGGACCGGATTTTCCGCGGCAATCTGAGCGGCCAAGCGCATGGCTATGCCGCCACCAACACTCCGGAAACGCCGGCTTTGGCCGATTTGCTGGCGGCGGCGCGCGAAACCGATGCCTGGTACATCGCCTACGCGTCTGGTTTGAGCGAGGCGGAATTGTCGGAAAGCATCGATTTCACCTTCACCGACGGCGGCCATGGCCGGATGAGCCGCGCCGAAATGCTGCTGCAGATCATCACCCACGGCGGCTACCACCGTGGCGCAGTGGGGCGCATCCTGGCCGATTGCGGCCTGCAGCCGCCGCGCGACATCTACACCCGCTACTTGCACGACAGCGAGCCTGCGCGCCGCCATCCCGCATAAGAAGACCCGCTGTCGCAGGAAACGAGGCGATGCGTGGTTTGCCTCTTTACGAGGCGGGAACAGGGTGTGGCTCGTTTATGTATTTGGATTTATTTTGCGATTTAATTAATGTGAAGTGGTTTGCCTGTAAATATTCATAATAAGTGGCGGCAAGCTTGCTAGAATGGCGCGCTATTTCGACGGCATGAGCGGATCGCGCCTGATTTGATCCGGCTCAGAACTGTCTTGATGCGGCTGGCGCAGCATGCCGGAGCTTTCCGGCCATGCGGCCGGCCGCGCGCTTGTCCGGAGCGGTGCCGGACGTATCGTCCTTATTTGCAGGAAGCCAGCAAGCATGTTCAAGAACTGGTCGGTCAAACAGAAAATCCTGGTCAGCGTCGCGCTGATCCTGATAGCCGCGCTGGCGATCGCCGGCACGGTATCCACTCGCATGTTTCAAGCCGCGTTGACCGAGCGGCTGGAGCAGCACGAATTGAAAGCCACGGTGGAAAGCATCCGCAATGATCTGGATGCCCAAATCGCCATGCCGCTGTCGCAGACGCGACAGATGGCGGCCAACACTTATCTATTGGACTGGACCGCCGCCGGCGAGCCGGAAAGCGGCGTGCCGGCCTGGCAGCATTACGCCAAGGCGCTGATGCAGACTTCGGGCGCGGCCATCATTTCCTGGACTTCCGAAGCCACGCTCAACATCTATATCGACCACAGCACGGTCAAGGCCGACCCCAAGGGCAACGACAAGTGGCTGGCCGATTTCCTGGCCTCCGGCCGCGAGAGCCAGTTCACGCTGGGTTCGGAAACCGGCAAGCAGCAGGTGATGATGTTCGTCAACGTGCTGGCCAACAAGGACAAGCCCGGCCACCGCGCCGTGGCCGCGCTGGGCTACGACGTGACCGCCATGGCCGACAAGGTGCGCAAGATGGCGGTGGGCGAGCATGGCCAGGTTTACGTGGCGGACGCTTCCGGCCAGGTGCGGCTGCACCGCGATCCGGCGGCGATGCAGAAGAAAACCCTGCTGGCCGAGCTGCCCGGCCTGTCGGCGATCGCGCCGCAGCTGCTGAACAAGACCGGTTTCAACCTGGTCCGCTTCGACGGCCCGGATGGCCCGCGCCTGGCAGCCTCCAGTTATATGCCCAACGCCGACTGGTTCGTGGTGGTGGAGATGGACCCGAACGAGGTCTACGGCGCGGTGACCCGCACCATCTGGTGGGTGGCAGGCGTGGACGCGCTGGTGCTGGCTTTGGCGCTGTTGTTGATCTGGTGGGTGTCCGGCTTCATCAGCCGGCCGCTGGTGCAGCTGCGCAACGCCATGGGCGCGCTGGTGTCCGGCAACGGCGATTTGACGCTGCGTCTGCCGGTGGAGAGCCGCGACGAAACCGGCCAGGTGGCGGCGGCCTTCAACCAGTTCATGGAGCAGCTGCGCGGCTTGTTCCTGCAAGTGCGCGAGCAGAGCGCCCAGCTGCATCACAGCGCCGGCGAACTGGCGCGGATGACCGAGCGTCTGTCCAGCGGCTCTCGCTATAACGCCGACCTGAGCGAAACCACGGCCGCCACCATCGAGCAGCTGTCGGTCAGCGTCAGCCACATCGCCGGCAACTGCCACGGCACCGCCGAGGCGGTGGAACAGGCCGGCGCCTTGTCATCGCAAAGCGCCGACGCGGTGGGCAAGGTCAGCGTCGAAATCGGCTCGGTGGCCGAATCGATGGATGAGGTGAAGTCGGTGATGGAGGAGCTGGAGCGCCGCTCCGCCCAGGTGGGCAGCATCGCCGGCGTGATCAAGGACATCGCCGATCAGACCAACCTCTTGGCGTTGAACGCCGCCATCGAAGCCGCCCGCGCCGGCGAGCAAGGCCGCGGTTTCGCCGTGGTGGCCGACGAAGTGCGCAAGCTGGCCGAGCGCACCAGCCAGGCCACGGTGGAGATCGACGATATGGTGGACGGCATGCAGCAGGGCTCCGGCCAGGCGCGCGAGCGCGTCGCCGCCACCTATGGCGTGGTGCAGGGCGGGGTGGAGCTGGCCGAGGCGGCGCAGCGCCAGATCGCTGAGATCCAGTCCAGCATGCAGCTGGTGGTGCGCCAGGCGGCGGAAATCCGCGACGCGGCCAGCGAGCAGTCCAAGGCGACGGAAGACATGGCGCGAACCGCCGAGCAGATGTCCAGCCAAGCCACCCAGTCCGACGCTGAAATCACCCGCGCCGGCGAGGTGGTGGCCGACCTGGAGCGGCTGTCGCAGTCGCTGGAGCAGGTGGTGGGCCGCTTCCGCTTGTAAGGGCCTAGGGGGAGGCTTGCGCCTCTCCCAGATAATCGGCGAAGAAGTCGATGAAGGCGCGAACCTTTTCCGGCAAGTGGCGGGTGTCCGGGTAAACCGCGTACACCCCTTGCCGCGGAAAACGGTAATCCGGCAGCAGATGGACCAAGCGGCCGGCCTCCAGGTCCTCTTTTGCCTGCCAGTCCGGCAGCAGCGCCACGCCGCTGCCCTGGCGGGCGAACTCCAGCAAGGCGCCGGAAGTGTCGGCGTAGACCATGGGCGCATCCCCCGCGTCCAGTTCGGTTTCCTCCATTCCATCAGCCGTGTCCCGGCATAGCCGCCAGCGCAACGGCGCGGTCAGCCGGCTGTGCGCCAGCCAGCGGGCGCGGGCCAAATCGTCGATATCGCGGATCGCCTGGCCTGGCTGGCTCAAATATTCGGGCGAGGCCAGCGGCCAGATGTCGAAGCTTTCCAGCAAGCGCGCGCGGTAGCTGGAGTCGGCCAGCGTGCCCAGCCGGATCGCGACATCCACTTGCTCGGAAATCAGATCGGCATGCTGGGACGACGAAGCCTGGCGGATGCGCAGCCGCGGATGCAGGCGGGCGAATGCCGCCAGCGCCGGAATCAGCCGCCAGCGCGCGTATTCCGGCGTGGTGCTCAAACTCAGCGTGCCGTCCAGGCCGCCATGGCGCAGCCGCGCGCCGTCCATCGCCGCTTGCGCCTGTTCCAGCACGCGGCGGCAGTCTTCATAGAATCGGCGGCCGGTTTCGGTCAGCTGCAGCCGCCGGGTGCTGCGGAGCAGCAGCGCCGCGCCCAGCTCGGTTTCCAGCTGTTTTAGATTGAAGCTGACCACGGCCTTGCTTTGGCCCAAGGCAGCGGCGGCGGCGGTCAGCGAGCCGCTTTCCACGATGGCGGTGAATATGCGGAAACGCTGTAGGCTCATGTCGTCGCTCGATTTATTGTCAAAATAATTTTGACAGTTTGGTCGATTGGCGGTGGTTTTTCCGCTCTCCATGCCTCGCTATGCTGGCGTCAATCAAGCACAAAGGGGCGGGCATGGAATACCGCAAACGGGTGGCCACAGTGTATCTGCTGGGCTTTTTCATCGATCTGGCCAATCTTTTCGTCGGCAATGTCGCTTTTCCAGCCATCGTCCGCGATTTTCACTGCGGCGTGACGGAGCTGGCGTGGGTAGGCACCGCCTATATCCTGGGCCTGACCGTGGTGATTCCGCTGGGCGGCTGGCTGGCGGCGCGCTGGGGCGGCAAGCGCGCTTTCATGTTTTCCTTGTTGTTGTTCATATTGGCTTCCTTCGCGGCCGGTTGCGCGCGTTCGCTGCCGGAGCTGGTGGCTTGGCGGGCCTTGCAAGGTTTGGGCGGCGGCTTGTTGATCCCCTTGGGGCAGACCATGACCTACCGTTTGTTTCACGCGTCGGAACGGCCCGGTTTGACGGCTGCGATCTTGCTGGTGGGGCAATTGGCCCCGGCGCTGTCGCCCATGTTAGGCGGCTTGGCGGTGGATGGCCTGGGCTGGCGCTGGATTTTCTGGCTCAACGCGCCGCTGGCGGCGCTGCCCTTGTGCTTGGCCTGGCTCTGGCTGCGCGAGGAACGCGAGCCGGAGCCTGCGGCGGCGATGGATTGGCGAGGGCTGTTTTTGGGCGCGGCGGCGCTGCTGTCGCTGTTGTTGGGCTTGAGCGAGCTGGCGCAAGCTTCGGCTCGGGCGCTGGGCGCGGCCTGCGTGTTGCTCAGCCTGGCGTCGGCGGCGGCCTATGTCCGCCACAGCCGGCGCTGCGAACGCCCGCTTTTGCGGCTGGACCTGTTGGGCGAGCCTTTGCTGCGGCAGTCGATGTGGGTGTATTTGTCGGCGCCGGGCGTTTTCATGGGCGTGAGCCTGGCGGCCATGCTGTATTTGCAGCAAGTGTTGGGCATGGCCGCTGGGGCGGCTGGCTTGCTGATGTTGCCGTGGTCGCTGGCGGCCTTTTTCGCCATCAGCCTGACCGGGCGGCGCTATCGGACATGGGGGCCGCAGCCCTTGATCATGAGCGGCGCGGCGGCGCAGGCGGCGGGCATTTTGCTGCTGCTGGCGGTGGAGAGTCCGGACCAATGGCTATTGCTGACGCTCAGCTACGCCGCCATGGGTCTGGGCGGTTCGCTGTGCAGCAGCGCCAGCCAGAGCACGGCTTTTTTGCGGATACCGCCGGCGCGGATGGCCGAGGCCAGCGCCTGGTGGAATATCAATCGCCAGACGGCGTTTTGCTTGGGCACGGCGCTTGTCAGCTTGTTGCTGAGCTGCATGCTGGCGGCTATGGGGGTGAGCGACGCGGGGGCGGCTTCGGCGCGGAGCGCGGCCAGTTTGGCCTTTCACGCGTGTTTTCTGATCGCCGCCTGCGCCATGTTGGCGCCGCTGTGGCTGGGCGCGCGGATGCGCAATGACGAAGCGCTGGCCTTGGCTGCGGCGCCTCAAACTCAGGGAGAGGGATGATGGATGAACAAACGGCGGTTTGCGCGCGGCTGCGCGCCACTTTGGCAGGCATTGAACGTTGGCTGGGCGACGGGCCGCATGAGCCGGCGCGTTTGCAGGCATTGATGGCGGATTTCGAAGCGGATTTCACGATGACGGCGCCTGACGGCTCTCGTCTGGATAGCGGGGGATTGCAGGCGTTCTTCGAGCAGGCGGCGGGCAGCCGGCCGGGCTTGCGGATCGCTCTGACTGAGATGACGGTGTTGAGTCTGGGGATGTCAGAGGCGGTTGCGGCGTATTACGAAACCCAAACACTGGACGACGGCAGCGGCAACGGCCGCCATGCGACGGCGCTGTTGCGGCGGAATGGCGCCAACTGGCGTTGGCGCCATCTGCAGGAGACCTTGGCGGCCTCCTGGCCGGCGGATCAGTAGCCTACGGTGAAGCGGCTGCGCTGATGTTCGCCTTTTTCCAGCTCATCGAACATGGCCACGGCGTAGTCGGCTACCGAGATGTGGCTGTTGCCGTCGGCGTCGGCCAGCAACTGATCCTTGCCCAGGCGGAACTTGCCGGTGCGCTCGCCCGGTTCCAGCATGGCCGAGGGGCTCAGCAGGGTCCAGTTCAGCTCGGTTTCGGCGCGCAGCAGGTTCAGCGCTTCGCGGGCGCCCAGCGCCGAGGCTTTCCATTGTTCCGGGAAGGACGGGGAGTCCACCAGTTGCACGCCGGGGGCCACTTCCAGGCTACCGGCGCCGCCGACCACCAACAGGCGCGGCGCTTGCGCGGCCTTGGCGGCGGCGATGATGGCGCGCATGCCCTTCACGTAGTAATCGAACTGCTCGGCTTGGGCGTGGCCGCTGAAGGCGCTGATCACGGCGTCGAAGCCTTTCAGCTGTTCGGCCAGCGCGGCGCTGTCCTGCACGTCGGTTTTGGCGGCGACCAAGTTGGCTTGCGCTTCGATGCGTTCCGGACGGGACACCAGGGCGGTGACGTGGTGGCCGCGGGACAGGGCTTCTTGCAACAGGGCGGAACCGACATAGCCGCTGGCGCCGATCAGTGCGATTTTCATGGGGTGACTCCTTGCTTGGGTATCGAGTTTGAGGCGCCGCGTCGCAGCGCTGATGGAGTGCATCATGCGCTTTTCGATTGATTCGATAAACGGCTGAAATCATAATTGATTGTTATTGAAAAATTGACAGTCAAGATGAAGCGCGGCGTAGAGAACAATCTGGAAGGCTTGCAGGTATTCGTGGCGGTGGCGGAGGCGGGTGGCTTTACCGCCGCCGCCGAGCGGCTGGGCATGACCAAGGCCAATGTCAGCCTGCAAGTGGGGCGGCTGGAAACCCAGCTGGGCGCGACGCTGTTCACCCGCACCACGCGGCGGGTCAAGCTCACCGAGGCTGGACAGGCCTTGTATCTGGATGCCCAGCCGGCCTTGGCGGCATTGCGCGACGCGCTGCTGCAGGCGGGACATGGCGCGGGCGAGTTGAGCGGCGTCTTGCGGCTGACCGCGCCGGTCAGCCATATGGCGGAATCGGTCGCGCCGGCGGCTACCCAGTTCATGCGCCAGCACCCTGGCTTGCAGCTGGAGCTGCACGCGGTGGACCGGATGGTGGATCTGGTGGCGGAAGGCATGGACTTGGGCATCCGCCTGGGCATGTTGCGGGATTCGTCGCTGCGGGCGCTGAAGCTGGGGGAGTTCGCCCAGCAATTGGTGGCCTCGCCCGACTATCTGCGCGAGCGCGGCCATCCCCGCCATCCCGAAGACTTGCCGGCGCACGATTGGGTGGCGTTGACGCTATTGAAGACGCCGCTGACCTGGCGCTTCGCCGGGCCAAACGGCGCAGAGGCCGAAGTGCGGATGCGCGGACGGATGAAGGTGGATTCCGGCGCGTCCCTGCGCTCCTTGCTATTGGCCGGCGCGGGCATGTCGGTGCTGGATTCGCTCAGCGTGCAGGACGACTTGCGCCAAGGGCGCCTGATTCATCTGTTGCCGGAATGGACCTTGCCCAAGGGCGGCGTCTACGCGGTGTTTCCGCCCGGGCGGCATGTGCCGCCGGCGGTGCGCGCCTTTGTCGAGTTCTACCGGGTGTGTCTGTCCAGGCCGGTTTGAGATTTGCCATTTTCCGGCAGCGCGGCAGCCACGCGCGGCAGCGTGAAATCGATGAAAGTCTGGTACTTGCGCGTCAGCGGCGCGCGGAAGGCATGGACCAGGTAGATCGGCCAATAGTCGCAATGCCATTCCGGCAATACCCGCACCAGTTCGCCGCGATCCAGATGCCGCTGCACCGTGTAATCAGCCAATAAGGTGATGCCGTGGCCAGCCAGGGCCAGATTGGCTTGCAGCGGGTAGTGACTCAAGTAAAACAAGGGGGCGATGGCTTGCTGGACGTGTTGCTCGCCGCGGGTAAGCTTGAGGCCGCCGCGGTGCTCCGCCTCCGTCGCCAACAGCCGGTGCGCCGCCAGGTCGGCGGGCTGGCGGATGTCGGGATGGCGCGCCAGATAGGCTGGCGAAGCGTAAAGATTCTCGCTGGCATAGCCCGCCAGCCGGGCTACCAGCCTGTCGTCGTGCACCTTGTGCGAACGGGCGGAACGCAGGCAAAAGTCCAGCACATCGGCCACCGGGTCTTGCAGCTGATTATTCACTTCCAGCGATAGCTGCAAGCCCGGGTGCAGGGTGGCCAGCTCGCTGAGCACCGGGCCCAGCACATACTGGGCCAGCGAGGAGGTGGTGCTCACCATCAGCGGACCCTGCACATCGCTTTGCGTTTCATCCACCGCCATCCTGGCCTGGGCCACGGTTTCCCGCAGCCGGGCCGCATGCGGGCGCAGCCGTTCGCCGGCTTCGGTGAGCGCCACCTTGCGCGTGGTGCGCTGAACCAGCACGGCGCCCAGCTCGTGCTCCAGCTCCTTGATGCGGGCGCTGATCAGGCTTTTATTGCAATCGAGCAGATCGGCGGCTGCGGTGAAGCTGCCGCCGCGGGCCAGCGCGTCGAAGGCGAGCAGATTGTCGGGCGAAGGCATTGTTTTCATATCAGGACAATGAATCCGGTTTTGCGGATTTATTCCGGAACAATAGGCTGGCTATCCTAGCATGCATCTTTCATTCCGCACCTGCGCGAGGCGTTCATCATGCGATATCTGTTCCGTTTTTATCCCAGGCTGTTTGGCCGCCAATGCGCCGAGAACGAGTATCGCCGCCTCAAATATCAACAGATGCCATTGCTGAGGCGAACCGTGTGCTAATCCGTCGCCGTCGAGGCGGCGATGCCGGCGCTTGGCAGGCGCCATTGCCAGATCAGAGCGCATAAGCCGATCAAAGCGGCTGCGGGCGGCAGCAGCCATGCCGGCAGGCCATAAGCCAGGGCGATCCCGCCCAGCCCCGCGCCCGCTGCGCCGCCCAGATACAGCGCCGACTCGTTGAGGGCCACCGCGATGGCGCCGTGATGGCCGGACTCCGAAATCAGCTCCTGGTTTTGCGGCACTTGCAGCGCCCAGCCGACGGCGCCCCAAATGGCGATGGGCGGCAGCGCCCATAAGGGATGGAGCGCGAGCGCGGGGGACAAGGCCGCCAAAGACAAGGTCAGGCCGGCGAGGATGAACAGCAATAGCGTGCGGGCGGGATAGCGGTCCGCCAGCGGGCCAATCAACAGGCTGCCGGCGATGCCGCCCAGCCCCCAGACCCATAGACTCAAGGCGATGCGCTCGCCATTGAGCACGGCGGCCAGATAGGTGTACAAGCCCAGGCTGGCGATGGCGGCGAGGAAGGAAACCAGAATCACCGAAACCAGCCGGCCGTTGCGCAGCAAAGCCAGCCGCTGCGCCAATGAAGGCGAGGCGGATGCCGGCAAGGGCGGCAGCGCCCGCCCCAAACCGATGAACGACAGCGCGCCCAGCAACGTGATGAGCCACATGGCCGCTGGCCAGCCGATGCGCTCGGCCAGCAGAATGCCCAGCGGCACGCCCAGCACGGTGCCTGCGCTCATGCCCGCCATGATGATGGCCAGCGCTTGGCCGCGTTTGCCGCTGGGCGCCAGCGTCGCGGCGGCGGCTATGCCCAGCGCCAGATACACGCCGGCTCCCGCGCCCGCCGCCGCCCTGGCGATCAGCAAGGCGCCGAACGAAGCGCAGACGGCGCTGGCGGCATTGGCCAGCGTGAAGGCCGCCAAGGCCAGCAAGAGCCCCAGTCTTTGCCGGGAGGCGGGCAGCAGCGCGGCGAACAAGGGCGAGCCCAAGCCATAAGCCAGAGAGAAGGCGGTGACGAATTGGCCGGCGCTGGCGGCGGACACGCCAAGATCGCGCTCCAGCAGCGGAATCAGCCCCGCGGTGACATAAGACGACATGCCAAGCGCGAAAGCGCCTAGGCCGATCCAGTAGACATTGCGCATGACAATCCTTAGCGGGATGGGAAAAAAGCCGGTTTCAATGTTCGGAGACCGCGAGCGCAGGCAGGCTTTGCTCCCGCATTTTGGGCACCCAAGATGCCGCCCAAGCGCCGCTGAGCGAGGCCAGGGCGGCAATCGACAGGCCTATGTCCAGCGCATGGCGCAGGTCGGCGCTGCGGGCAATCACCAGCGCTGCGCCGGCGGTGCCGACCAGCGCGCCGGTCTGGCGCACCGCGCCCAGCACGGCGGAGGCGGTGCTGGATAAATGCGGCGGCGCGGTTTCCAGTACCGTGGCCGTCATCGGCGCGATGGCGAGCGCAGTGCCCAGCGCCAGCGGCAGCATGGCCAGCAGCTGCCAAGCCAGCGCATATTGGCTAGCCCACACCAGCGACAGGTAACCGGCGGCCGCCAGCAGCAAGCCGTCGCGGATCTGCCGGCGCGCGCCCAGCTTGGGCAAGAGCCTGCCGGCCAACAGATTGCCCGCCACCAGGCAGCCGGCCAGCGGCAGCATGGACAGCCCGGCATGCAGCGCGTCCAGCTTCAACCCTTGCTGCAGATAGAGGCTGAGCAACAGCAAGCTGCCGAAATAAGCCACGCCTATCACCAGGCCGACCCAGTTGGCGGCGGCGAAAGCCGGATGGCCGAACAGCGCGGGCGGCATCATCGCTTGCGGATTGGCGCGTTCCAGCCGCCAGAAGGCGAGGGCGGACAGCAGCGCGGCGGCGCACAGCGCGGGCAACATCCAGATATGGGCGAGATGCGGCCCCTCGATCAGCGCGTAGCAGATCAGCGCCAGCGTCAGCATGCCGGCCAACTGGCCGGGCAGATCCGCGCCGCGCTTGGGCGCCGGGGGCTGGCCAGGCACGGTGAAGGGGATGGACAGCAGCGCGGCCAGCGCGATCGGCACATTGACCAGAAACGCGCCGCGCCAGCCCAACGGGCCCAGCAGCAGGCCGCCCAGCACCGGCCCCGCGGCGGCGGCAGTGGCGGACAAACCGCCATACAGGCCCACCGCGCGCGCGCGCCGCGCCGGATCAGAAAAAGCATGGCGCAACAAACCCAGCGAGCTGGGAATGAATAAGGCCGCCGACAGGCCTTGCAGCAAGCGGGCGATGATCAGCACGCGCGCATCCGGCGCCAGGCCGCACAGCAGCGAAGTCAGCGCGAACAAGCCCAAGCTCCAGGCCAGCACCCGGCGCGCGCCCAGCCGGTCGGCCAGCCAGCCGGCGCTGAGCATCAGGCCGGCCAGGCTGAGGGCATAGGCATCCACAATCCAGGTCAGCTCGCTGAGGCTGGCCGACAGGCTGCGCTGCATGGCCGGCAGCGCCAAGTTGACGATATTGGTGTCCAGCACTGCCATGAACATGCCGGCGCTCAGCGTCAGCAGGGTGGGCAGGCCAGGGCGGAAGGAAGCGTTGGGCGACATCGATGATCCAGGTGGGTGAAAGGCAAGGCCCCCATCCTAGGCAAATGCGGCAAGCAAAAAAATAGACAAATATGATAGATGGTGATGCAATTTCGCATCTTCGTGTAAAAGTGTTGAATCGATGAACTGGGACAACGCCCGTTATTTTCTCGCGCTGGCGCGCGCCGGCAGCTTGCGCGCCGCGGCGGCGCAGCTGGAAGTGGATCAGGCCACGGTGGGACGGCGCTTGCAGGCTTTCGAGTCCGAACTGGGCAGCCGGCTGTTTCTGCGCACGCCGCAGGGCTATCAATTGAGCGAATCGGGGCGGATGCTGCTGGCCGACGCCGAAAGGATGGAATCCTCGGCCGATGCTTTTTGCCGCAAGGCGGCGGAAAGCGACCGCCAGCTGGCCGGCCCGGTGCGCATCGCCGCCACCGAGACGGTGGCCCAGGCATTCGTGCTGCCGGCGTTGGCGCAGCTGTCGCAACGCCAACCCGAGCTGGAGTTCACCCTGTTGACCGGATTGAGCCTGAGCGACGTGGCGGCGGGCGAGGTGGATTTCGCCATCCGCAGCCGGCGGCCGGACAAAGGCGAACTGCTGGTGCGCAAGCTGGCGACGATAGAAATGAGCCTCTACGCCTCGCGCGGCTACCTGGCCCGCCGCGGCCGGCCGCAAGCGGGCGAGAGTTTCGCCGGCCATGATTTGCTGATGCTGCGGCGCGAGGCGGTGCCGCGCCATTGGCAAAACCTGTGCGGAGAAAGCATAGACCAGGCGCGCATCGCGCTGCAGGCCAACTCGCAGTTCTCCTTGCGCCAGGCCGCGCTGAACGGCATGGGCATCGCCATGCTGTCCTGCTTCATCGCCGATGGCGACGCCGAGCTGGAACGCGTCTGGCCGGAGCGGGTGGATCATGTGGACATGTGGATGGTACTGCATCCCGACGTGCAGAAGGTGACGCGGGTGCGGGCGGCGGTGGAGGCGATCGCGGCGGCGTTTCAGGCGCTTGGATAGGCGTGATATGCTTTTGTAATTTCACTGGGGCGTCATGGAAATCTACGGCACCAGCCATTCCCGCGCTTTCCGCGTGTTGTGGATGGCGTGCGAGCAGGAGACGGAGTTTGTCCACCATCCTTTGGCGGTGGAGCGTTGCGGCGGCGACGCTGCGTACCTGGCGCTGAATCCGGCCGGCACCATTCCCTTGTTGAAAGATGGCGATTTCGTGTTGGCGGAATCTCTGGCCATCAATCTTTATCTGGCCCGCAAACACGGGCGCATGTGGCCGGCGGACGAGCGGGAGCAAGCGCTGGCGCTGCAATGGTCGTTCTGGGCGCAGGCTACACTGGAAGGGCCTTATATTCTTTGGGCGGAGCATAGCTTGTGGCTGCCGGCGGCCTTGCGCGACGCGGCGAAGCGCGAACAGGCGGCGCAAGACTTGCGGCGTCCGCTGGACAGGCTGGAGCGGGCTTTGCGCGATCGCCGATATTTGCTGGGCGACAGCTTCAGCGCGGCGGATCTGAACGTGGCGGCGGTGATCAACGGCCTGGCGGATTTTGAGCCGCAGGCGCGGCCGCATGTTCATGATTGGCTGAGGCGTTGTTTGAGCCGGCCGGCGTATCTGCGCGCCAGCCAGTTGCCCTAGGCTATTGACAGTCAGGCTGCTTACCGATAATATGCGCCGCTCTGGAGGGGTTACCCCAGCGGTCAACGGGTCCGGACTGTAAATCCGGCGGCTAAGCCTTCGAAGGTTCGAATCCTTCTCCCTCCACCAGATTCAACAAAAAAGCCAGGTTCTCGAACCTGGCTTTTTTGCGTTCCGCGTCCGCGTTCAGGCCCGCAGGTGGCGGGCGTGGAAACGCAGGTGTTCGTCGATGAAGCTGGCGACGAAGTAATAGCTGTGGTCGTAGCCGCTGTGGCGGTGCAGCTCCAGCTTGGCGTCGCTTTGCCGCGCCGCCAGTTGCAGCGCTTCCGGCTGCAATTGCTCGGCCAGGAAAGGATCGGCCAGGCCCACGTCCACCCGCAGCGGCAAGGGGCTGCCGCGCTCGGCCAGCAGCTCGCTGGCGTCCCACTCCCTCCAGGTTTCCTCATTGTCGCCCAGATAGGCCGCGAAAGCCTTGCGGCCCCACGGCGCTTGCATGGGGCGGCAGATCGGGCTGAAGGCCGACGCCGACACATAATCCTGCGGCCGGCGCAGCGCGCAAACCAGCGCGCCATGGCCGCCCATCGAGTGCCCGGCGATGGCGCAGCGTCCATTCAGCGGAAACGACTCGCGCAGCAGCGCCGGCAGCTCGCGCGTCACGTAGTCGTACATCCGGTAGTGGCGGCGCCAGGGATCGCGCAGCGCGTTGAGATAAAAACCGGCGCCCTGGCCCAGATCATAGGCGTCGTCGTCGGCTACCTCTTCGCCGCGCGGGCTGGTGTCCGGCATGAGCAGCGCGATGCCCAGCTCGGCGGCCAGGCGCTGCGCGCCGGCTTTCTGGCTGAAGTTCTCGTCGCTGCAAGTCAGGCCGGACAGCCACAGCAGCCAGGGCACGCGGCCCTGCTCCGCCGCCGGCGGCAGGAACACGCTGAAGCGCATCCGGCAGGACAAGGTGTCCGCGTCGTGCCGCCACTGCTGTTGCCGTCCGCCGAAGGCCAGGTTGTCCGCCAGCTTTTCCAAACCGCTCATGCCCGCTCCGGCGCGTAGTGGATCACCGAGCGTATGCTCTTGCCCTCGTGCATCAGCTCGAAGGCCTCGTTGACGCCCTCCAGCGGCATGGTGTGGGTGATGAAGTCGTCGAGGCGGAATTCGCCCTTCAGATAGCGCTCCACATAATCCGGCAGTTCGGTGCGGCCGCGCACGCCGCCGAAGGCGCTGCCGCGCCACACCCGGCCGGTCACCAGTTGGAAGGGGCGGGTGGAGATTTCCTGGCCGGCGCCGGCCACGCCTATGATCACCGATTCGCCCCAGCCCTTGTGGCAGCATTCCAGCGCCGCGCGCATCACCTTGACGTTGCCTATGCACTCGAAGGAGAAGTCGACGCCGCCGTCGGTCATCTCCACGATCACGTCCTGTATCGGCTTGTCGAAATCCGCCGGATTGACGCAGTCGGTGGCGCCCAGCTTCTTGGCCAGTTCGAACTTGCTCTCGTTGATGTCGATGCCGATGATGCGGCCGGCGCCGGCCATGCGCGCGCCGATGATGGCCGACAGGCCGATGCCGCCCAGGCCGAAGACGGCCACGCTGTCGCCGGCCTTCACCTTGGCGGTGTTGACCACCGCGCCCATGCCGGTGGTGACGCCGCAGCCCAACAGGCACACTTCCTCCAGCGGCGCGGCCTTGTTGACCTTGGCCAGCGAGATTTCCGGCAGCACCGTGTATTCGCTGAAGGTGGAGGTGCCCATATAGTGGTAAATGGTCTTGCCGTCCTTGGAGAAGCGGCTGGTGCCGTCCGGCATCAGGCCCTTGCCTTGGGTGGCTCGGATTTTCTGGCACAGATTGGTTTTGCCGGACAGACAGAATTTGCACTCGCGGCATTCCGGGGTGTACAGCGGAATGACGTGGTCGCCCACCGCCACGCTGGTGACTCCGGGGCCGATTGATTCGACGATGCCGCCGCCCTCGTGGCCGAGAATGCAGGGGAACACGCCTTCCGGATCTTCGCCGGACAGGGTAAAGGCGTCGGTGTGGCAGACGCCGCTGGCCACCATTTTCACGCGCACCTCGCCGGCTTTGGGCGGATGCACTTCGATTTCTTCAATGCTCAGCGGCTGGCCGGCGGCCCAGGCCACGGCGGCCTTGCAGCGAATGATGTCTTGGCTCATCGATTTTCCTTGTTGGGGATGGGCAATCGCTCATTGTATTTTTTTGCCTGGCGTTGATAATCGGCCCGATAGGTAAATCATTTTTTCCATGGAGCAATAATGGCGGACTGGGAAGGGCTGAGCGAGTTCGTGGCGGTGGTGGACGGCGGCGGCTTCACTGCGGCGGCGCGGCGGCTGGGCTTGTCGGTGGCGCAGGTGAGCCGGCTGGTGGGGCGGCTGGAGGAGCGCCTGGGCGCGCGGCTGCTGTATCGCACCACCCGCAAGATCAGCCTGACCGAGGCCGGCGAAGTGTACCTGGCGCATGGCCGGCAATTGCTGGAATCGCTGGCCGAGGCCGAGCAGGCGGTGTCGCAGCTGCAGGCCGAGCCGCGCGGCGCGCTGAAGCTGACCGCGCCGCTGGCTTACGGCCAAAGCCATATCGCGCCGCTATTGCTGGATTTCATGCAACGCTACCCCTTGCTGGAGGTGCAGCTCAATCTCAGCAACCAAGTGCAGGACCTGGTGCACGACGGTTATGATTTGGCGATACGCATCGGCCATCTGGGCGATTCGACGCTGAAGGCGCGCAAGTTGGCGCAGCGCCGTTATCATATCTGCGGCTCGCCGGCGTATTTCGCCGTTCATGGCTTGCCGCGCACGCCGCAGGACCTGGCGCGGCAGCGCTGCCTGTCGATAGGCAAGGAGGGCTGGCATCTGCGCGTGGGCGGCCGGCGGCAGACCTTCCGGGTGCAGGGGCCGCTGCGCTGCAGCACCGCCGCCCCGCTGGCCGAGGCGGCCTTGCGCGGCATGGGTTTGGTGCAGCTGCCCGACTATTATGTGGCGGCCCACCTGGCGCGCGGCGAGCTGATCGAGGTCTTGGCGGAGTACGCCGAAGAAGAGGAAGGCATCTGGGCCTTGTACCCGCATAACCGCCAGCTCAGCCCCAAGGTGAGGCTGTTGGTGGACTTTTTGGCCGAGCGGCTGGGCTAGGGCTCTTGTCAAGGCGGGGTGCGGCGACAATAATCGCGCATTATTTTGCGGAGCATGGCGATGGTGATTACCGAATCAAAAGTGGAATGCATGGTGGTGCACCGGGTGGGCAATCCCACGCGAGGGGAGCCGCTGCAGCTGTCCGAGCGCACCACGATGGTGGACGAGGCGGTGTCCGGCCTGCTGCTGGACGGCTATTTGAAGGGCATCGTGTCCGACCGCAAGAAGCACCAGTTCGTCCATGAGACCGATTTGAATCTGAACGAGGTCTATCACTACACCCGCCAGTTCTTCCGCGGCGAGATCGATTTCCTGGAGGTGTCGCAGCGCATCGCCAAGCATCTGTACGGCCGCTCGCAGCACCCCAATATCAGCGCCGGCGATTTGCTGGTGATCCAGTTTGCCGGCCTGAGCGACGGCGACCGCGAGATCCACGCGCTGGGCGTGTTCAAGTCGGAGATCCGCGACGACTTCCTCACCATCATCGAAGGCGGCGGCGTGTTCGACATCAGCCACGCCTCCGGCATCAACCCGCGCTTGATCGACAAGGGCGCGCTGATCCTGGAGCACGGCCCGACGGTGTACGCGGTGGATAGGCTGAGCCGCGAGGCCAAGTTCTGGCTGGATGATTTCCTGAAGGCGCTGCGGGTGCCGGACAAGGCGTCCAGCAGCAAGATGCTGGCCAGCGTGGTGGAACAGTTGTCGGGCGAGATCGAAGACCCCATGCAGCAGGCGCGCTTCAAGGACGAGTTGCTGCAACTGGTGGAAAGCCAGCCGGAAGAGGTGCAGGCCAAGGCGTTGACCGCCGCCGCCGAACGCTTTGTGCCGCGCGAGCAGGTGGAAGTGGCGCTGGGCAGTGCGGCGGAGTCGTATGGCTTCGAGCTGGACGACGAGGCGCGGCTGCCGGCCAAGGGCGTGGCCAAGCAATTGGAAAAAACGCTGTCGCGCTATGGCGTGGGCCATGGCATCAGCGTGTTGCTGCCGTCCGGCATCACCTTGAAGAACATCCAGTCGCAGAACGACGGCGAAGGCGGGATCAGCCTGACCTTGTTCCTGAACAAGCGCGATCATTGACGGTTGAGTTGATCCGACAATCACGGCGGCGGTCTTCGGGCCGTCGCCGTTTTTGCGTTCCATGCCGGGAGGGCGGCGATTGCGCAATGCATCCCCCTTCCGCGCGGGCAAGGCCGGGGCCTGCCCGCCCTACATGGTTGGGGCTGCTGGCGTTTACATAGCGCGCGGCGGTAGGGCGGGCTGGCCCTTAGGCCTTGCCCGCATGGCTTAGCCACAGCGCCAGCAGCGGCGCCAGGTTGAACACGAATACCAGGATTTTATAGAGGCCGATGCCGCCGTAGTTCAGCAAATCGAAGGCGGGTTCGGACAAGCGGAACCAGCGGCTGTGCAGCCGGTACAGCCAGCCGCGGCAGAAATAAAAAACGCCAAACCACAGAATCAGGATGGCGTAGTGGAAGGCCAGGCTGATCAGCAGCAGGCGTTCGAGTTGGGCGGTATCCATGGCGGCGCTCCTGATGAGTGGGATGCTCTCAGAATAGACCGGCCTGGCAGGGCGGGCAGGCCGCAAGGGCTTGCCCGCGTGGCGCTCGGATCAGGCTTGCAAAGCCAGCGTACCGCTGCGGCCGGGAATTTCGCCCATGACCACGCGGCCCTTGGGCAGCGCGGTGGCGTCCAGGCTGTTGAACAGATCGATGCAGCTGACCAGCTCATAGCCCTGGCGTTTCCAGCCGGCCAGCAAGCGGTCGAAGGTGTCCATCAGCCGCATGCCTTCCAGCTCGGCGTGCAGGGTGTAGACGTGGCCGCTGGCCGGCGCGGTTTCGGTCAGCTTCAACAGATGTTCGTGGACGTTATCGTTAGTCAGACCGTCCAGGCCGATCAGCTCGTCCAGCGTCGGCAGCGTGGTGGGCAGCTGCGGCACGCCCAGCGGCTGGCCGGCGGCGTCCACCGGCTGGAAGGCTTGGCTGCCGCGGCCGTCGGACGCGTAGGCCATGCCCAGCTCTTTCTGATACGCCAGCGCGGCATCGTTGATTTGCCAGCCGGCTGCGCCGTGGGTACGCGCCGGCTCGCCGAAAATCTCGCGGAAGCGGTCGGCGGCTTTCTTCATTTCGGCGCGGGTCCAGGCGGCATTCTTGCCGGCCACGTAGTCCTGCCACTTGATGTGGTCCCAGCAATGGATGCCCACCTCGAAACCGGCGTCGCGCACGCCGCGCAGCAGGGTGGCCTCGCGCTTGCCGATGTCCGGCCCCGGCAGCACGGTGCCGTAGAGCAGGGTGCGGATGCCGTAGTGCTCCACCACCGAGGTGCGCGAAACCTTGGACAAAAAGCCGGGACGGAACACGCGCTTGATGGCGCGGCCGGTGTGGTCCGGGCCCAGGCTGAACAAAAAGGTGGCGCCGGCCTGGTGGCGCTGGAGCATCTCTATCAGCCGCGGCACGCCCTCGCGGGTGCCGCGCCAAGTGTCGACGTCTATCTTCAGTGCGAGTTTTTTCATGAGATTAGAGCGTATGTACTGGATAGACTGGGTTTAGTTGGCAGAGCGTTAAATTTTCGAAGAGAGATTTTAGTCTGGATGGCGTTTTGGAATTTTTTCTATGGCCGTTTTTGCTTGATCTTCAAGGAAGTATAGTTGATGTGTAAGATTTTCCATAATATCCATTGCAGCATTGACTTGCGAGTAGTTTGGAATGAATCCTCTATGTGTACTTGCATGCCCAAGCTCTAACGCGGCTTCCAAGATTTCAGCTTGAAAATTTGAAATAAAGCCTTTGTTTTTAAATTCATTAATATTTTTCTTAAAAGTACCATTGTCTCCAATTTTATCAATCATTATGGCCTCAATGACTGATCTGATCCCCATGCATGCAAGAGATGGCGCTTTGTTTTGTAATGCTTGGTAGATTTCTAATAATACTTGTCGAATATGTGGTGCGGATGATGGTGAGTTGATCCATCTGGGTTGTGGGCGAAATATAGAGGGTGGGTAATATGTTTCCGAAACGCAAGGATTTCCATTCTCATCTGTTTCTTCGCTAAAGTGAGATTTATGGAGTATCTTTATGCTTTCGCACCCTTTGCATTCTAAAATAAAAAACTTGTCCCATCCAGAAATGAAGGTGCCATCACCGACATCCTCTTCCCAGGTTTTATCAACTTGGTGAAGTAAATTATGGTTTCGCTTACCACCGCAGGTGTTGCAGTGAGCTTTCATCGTGACGATGTCTGCCATATCTTTACCTTTCAAGTTATGTAGCGCGGGTTGGCCTGGAGGGCCATACCCGCGGTTTCCATTACCTGTTCATGCCTTGTGGGACAACTTTTCGCGGGTATGGCCTGCGGCCAACCCGCGCTACGGCTGATATCGATCTTGGCTGCGTGCCCCCCTCTCCCCAACCCCTCTCCCACGGGGGGAGAGGGGCTATAGGGCAGCTCCGTAGAGCGGGTTGGCCTAACAGGCCATACCCGCGATTCCATATGGCGTGGGCGCTTATTCGGACAGATCGCGGCTGGCAGCGACTTGGTCGCGGTAGTAGTCGTAGATGCCGCGCAGGGCGTCGGCCATGGTCACTGTCGGCTTCCAGTCCAGATCGGCCATGGTGTTGTCGATCTTGGGCACGCGGTTTTGCACGTCCTGATAGCCCTTGCCGTAATACTGGCCGGAGGTGGTTTCCACCACTTGCACCTGGTCGGCGTTGAGCTGGTATTCCGGGTAGACGCGGGCGAGGTCCAGCATCATCTGCGACAGTGCGCGGATGGAGTAGTTATTGCTCGGGTTGCCGATGTTGTAGATCTGGCCGGTGGCTTTGCCGTCCTGGTTTTCGATGATCTTCATCAGCGCGGCGATGCCGTCGTCCACATAGGTGAAGGCGCGCTTCTGGTGGCCGCCGTCCACCAGCTTGATGGTCTCGCCGCGCACGATGTGGCCCAGGAACTGGGTGATCACGCGGCTGGAGCCTTCCTTGGGCGTGTTGATGTTGTCCAGCCCGCCGCCTATCCAGTTGAACGGGCGGAACAGGGTGTAGTTCAGGCCTTCCTGCATGCCGTAGGCGTGGATCACGCGGTCCATCAGCTGCTTGGAGCAGGAGTAGATCCAGCGCGGCTTGTTGATCGGGCCGCAGATCAGCTCGGAGTTTTCCGGGTCGAACTCGTCGTCGTGGCACATGCCGTAGACTTCCGAGGTGGACGGGAACACCAGGTGTTTCTTGTACTGCACGCACTGGCGCACGATGGGCAGGTTGGCTTCGAAGTCCAGCTCGAACACGCGCAGCGGATTGTTCACATAGGTGGACGGCGTGGCGATGGCCACCAGCGGCAGCACCACATCGCACTTCTTGACGTGGTATTCGATCCACTCCTTGTTGATGGTGATGTCGCCTTCGAAGAAGTGGAAGCGCGGATGGTCTTTCCACTCGGCCACGCGGTCGTCCTGCATGTCCATGCCGTAGACTTCCCAGTCGGTCGTCTCGATGATGCGCTTGGTCAGGTGGTGGCCGATGAAGCCGTTCACGCCCAGAATCAGTACTTTTTTCATTGGATGTCCTCACTCGCCCGCAGGCGGAATAATCGAATTCTTTTATAAGGCCAACGCGTCGGCTTCGACGCGGGCGGCGAAGTTGTCGGCGGAGAGCGGCTGGCCGTCCAGTTCCGCTTCCAGCACCGCTAGGCGGCCGCCGTCGACGCAGCGCAGCCACAGCTTGCCGTCGGCGGCATAAATTTCGGCGCGTTCGGCAGGCGCAGCGCTGCCGGCGCGCAGTGTTTTCCACAATAGCAGGCGGCCGGCCTTGGTATCGGCAAAGGCGCCGGGGAAAGGCCGCGTCAGCGCGCGCGCGAAGTTGTGCAGCTGCGCCGCCGCGGCTTGACCGTCGATGCGGCCGTCTTCCGGCTTGCGGCCGCCAAAGTAGCCGCCCAGGCTCAAGTCTTGCTGCAGATGCGGCGCGCTGCCGTCCATCAGGCCGGGCAGGCTGCGCCACAGCACCATTTCCGCGGCGACGGTGACCTTGGCGAACACCTCGTCCGCGGTATCGTCCGGCAAGATGGGCACCGCCATCTGGTCGACGACGGGGCCGTTGTCCGGTTTGACGTTCATCTGGTGCAGCGTGGCGCCGGTTTCGGTTTCGCCGTGGATGACGGCCCAGTTGATCGGCACGCGGCCGCGATACTTGGGCAGCAGCGAGCCGTGCATATTGTAAGCGCCGCGCTTGACCGCTTCCAGCAGCGGCGCCTTCAGCATGTGGCGGTAATAGAAGGAGAACAGGAAATCGGCCTGGCAGGCTTGCACCTGCGCCACCACTTCCGGCGCGTTCGGATCATCCGGCGTGATGCAGGCGATGCCGTGCTCGCGCGCGACTTGAGCTACGCTGGCGAACCAGATGTTCTCGTTGGGGTTGTCCTGGTGGGTCACCACCAGCGCCACGTCCACGCCGCGGCCGATCAGCGCCTTCAGGCAGCGCACGCCGACATTGTGGTAGGCGAAAACGACGGCGCGGCTCATGCCTGTTCCTCTTTCTGCTCCAGCACCGCCTGGATCACATAGCGCGGGCGGGCGCGGACTTCTTGATAAATGCGGCCGATGTATTCGCCCAAGAGGCCGATGCCGAACAGAGCGATGCCGATCAGGAAGAAGGCGATGGCGAACAGCGTGAACAGACCGCCCACTTCCGGGCCTATGATCAGCCGGCGCAGGATCAGGTAGATCACCAGCAGGCCGGAGCCGGCGGAAATGGCCATGCCCATCAGCGAGAACCATTGCAGCGGCACCAGCGAGAAGCCGGTCATCAGGTCGAAGTTCAGGCGGATCAGGCTGTACAGCGAGTACTTGGATTCGCCGGCGAAGCGCTCCTCGTGGCCGACGGTCACCTCGGTGGGGTTCTGCGCAAACTGGTAGGCCAGCGCCGGGATGAAGGTGTGCAGCTCATTGCACTGGTTGATGGTGTCGATGATGCGGCGGCTGTAGGCGCGCATCATACAGCCCTGGTCGGTCATCTTGATGCGGGTCAGCTTCTCGCGCAGGCGGTTCATCGCGCGGCTGGCCAGGTGGCGCCACAGGCTGTCGTTGCGCTGGCGGCGGATGGAGCCGACGTAGTCGTGGCCCTTGTCCATTTCGGCCAGCAGCACGGCGATGTCTTCCGGCGGGTTTTGCAGGTCGGCGTCCAGCGTCACCACGCGCTCGCCGCGGCTGTGTTCGAAGCCGGCCAGGATGGCGCGGTGCTGGCCGAAGTTGCCGTTGAACAGCACCACGCGGGTCACGTCCGGGCGGCGGTTGAACTGTTCGGACAACATGGCCACGCTCTTGTCGCGGCTGCCGTCGTTGATGAACACGATCTCGTAGCGGATGTTCAGCGCGTCCAGTGCCGGGTACAGGCGGTCGAACAGCGCCTGCAGCACGTCCTGCTCGTTGTAGACCGGGATGACGACGGAAAGATTGATGCTTGTATTCATGAGTGTCAGTGTAAAACGGCGCGCAGCGCGGCGCTGAAGGTTTGGCAGACGCGGAGCACGTCCTGGTCTTTCATCGCCGGGAACAGCGGCAGCGTGACGGTGCGCGCGCCGATGTCTTCGGCTACCGGGAAGTCGCCTTCGCTATAGCCCTTTTCGCGGAACAGCGTGAACAAATGCATGGCCGGGTAGTGCACGCCCACGCCGATCTGTTCCGCCTTCATGCGGGCGATGAATTCGCCGCGGCCTATGATCATTCTGTCCAGGGGCAGCAGCGGCTGGAACATGTGCCAGTTGCTCTGTTCAAAGTCTTCCGGCGGCAGCTCGCAGCCCAGTTCGCGGTCGAAATGCTGGAAATACAGCTTGGCCAATTCGCGGCGGCGGGCGTTGAACGCGTCCAGCTGTTTCAGCTGGCCCAGGCCGATGGCGGCGGCGATGTCGGTCATGTTCGCCTTGCCGCCCAGCACGTCCACGTCCATGGTGCCGTCCGGGAAGCGGGTGACGCCTTGCAGGCGCAGCTTTTCGAACAAGCGGGCTTCTTCCGCGTTGTTCAGCACCAGGCAGCCGCCTTCGCCGCTGGTCATGTTCTTGTTGGCGTGGAAGCTGAACGACACCAGGTCGCCTTCCGCGCCGATGCGCTTGCCCTGCCAATTGGCGCCCATGGACTGGGCGGCGTCTTCCACCACGCGCAGCTTATGGCGGCGGGCGATGTCGTACAGACGGTCGCGGTCCACCGGCAGGCCGGCCAGATCCACCGGGATGATGGCGCGGGTGCGCGGCGTGATCGCGGCTTCCAGCTTGGACAGATCGATATTACGGATGGCCGGATCGGCGTCGACGAACACCGGCGTCGCGCCCACTTTCAGGATCACGTTGGCGGTGGCGATCCAGCTCAGCGGGCAGGTGATCACCTCGTCGCCGGGGCCGAC
Source organism: Chromobacterium sp. IIBBL 290-4 (assembly GCF_024207115.1). Classification (NCBI taxonomy): domain Bacteria; kingdom Pseudomonadati; phylum Pseudomonadota; class Betaproteobacteria; order Neisseriales; family Chromobacteriaceae; genus Chromobacterium; species Chromobacterium sp. IIBBL 290-4. The sequence goes on along the minus strand of NZ_CP100128.1, from coordinate 959,292 downwards.
GCCGGCGATTTGCAGCGCCATCTCCAGCGCGGCGGTGGCCGATGCCACCAGCCGCACCGGGCGGCCGCCGCAGAAGGCGGACAGCTCGGTTTCCAGCTGCTGGCAGCGCGGGCCGGTGGTGATCCAGCCGGAGCGCAGCGTTTCGGCTACGGCGGCGATGGTGTCTTCGTCTATGGCGGGACGGGTGAAGGGCAGAAATTCCATATCTAACCTTTATCTCAGCTGCGGGCGACCAGCACCACGCCGACGATGATCACGGCGATGCCGATGAGTTTTTGCGTGGCCAGCGCTTCGCCGAACATCCAGTAGGCGAGCAGGGCGTTGACCACGTAGCCGATGGACAGCATGGGGTAGGCCACGCTGACCTCCACGCGCGACAGCGCCATGATCCACACCACCACGCTGACGGCGTAGCAGGACAGGCCGCCGACGATGGGCAGATTGGTGGCCAGAGACCAGCCTATCGGCCAGGCATTGGCCAAGGAGAAGTCGAAGTGGCCGATCTGGCGCACGCCGGCTTTCAAGCACAGTTGCGCGGCGGCGTTGAGCAGCACGCCGAACAAGATCAATCCAAATTCAATCAGTTTCATTCATTCACATCCTTTGCCCTTTAGGCGGGCAGCATCCGGGGCGACGATTGGCTTTCCCCTCTCCCCTCGCGGGAGAGGGGCCAGGGGAGAGGGGGCTTAAGGTTTAGCCACCACCATCCGCCGCGGGTCCTGATAAATCACTTTCATCGGCAGGCCTTGCTTCCGCAGTTCCTGAAAGGTGTTGTCGGTCAGCATCGCCACCGCCTTGGGCGCGGCGCGCCAGGCGGCGGTGAATTGTTCCAGCCGCGGCATCCAGTTTTGCGGCTCCTGCCCCTCGCCGAACTCGAACTCGTCGACGAAATCCACCAGTTTGACCGGCCGTCCCACGTAGTAGGGGAAGGTCTGATCGTAGTAGCGCACCGAGTAGATTTCGCTGTCCGGCGTCAGGTAGGGCTGGATTTGCTTGACGATTTCCTTGCTGCCCTTGAGCCGGCCATAGCTGTCGTGGCCGCTGGCGGCCAGCGTGACGGCGATCAGGCTGCCGAAGGACAGCGCAGCGACGGCGGCCAGCATGCGGCCCCGCCCCAGCGCGCGCCAGGCGTAAACCGAGGCGATCAAGAATGCCGCCGCGCCGGCGGCGATGAAGTGCGCGAAGGGTTGGATCACCTCCAGCGGCGAGTCTTCATTGGCGAAGCGGCCGGCGAAGGGCCAGGCGGCCAGCAGCGCCAGCCATAGCAGCGCCGGCAGAACGATGTGCTTCTTCAACTGCGCCGGCGTCATGCGGCTGAAGCTATAGGCCAACATCAGCGCCAGCGCCGGGAACATCGGCAGGATGTAGGACGGCAGCTTGGAGCTGGACTTGCTGAAGAAGGCGAAAATGAACAGGCACCAGATCAGCAGCAGGCGGCCGATGCGCAGGCCGGCGGCGCGGTCGGCCCAGGCGTCCTTGACGATGCGCGGCAGCAGCGTGGTCCACGGCAGCAGGCCCAGGATCAGATAGGGCACGAAATACCACGGCGCGCCGGTGCGCTTGTGCTCGGTGGTGAGGAAGCGCTCGAAATGCTCGCGGATGAAGAAGAAGTGAGCGAAATCGGCGTTGCGTTCCGAAACCAGCACAAACCACGGCGCGGTGAGCGCGAAGAACAGCGCCAGGCCGCTGAGCCAGTGCATGCGTTTCCAGAACGCCCACTGCCAGTTGACGAGGCTGTACAACACCAGCGTGGCGCCGGGAATCAACAGGCCGATCAAGCCCTTGCTCAGCACCGCGCCGGCCATGGCCGCCCAGGTGATCCACATTGCCCAGCGGGTTTCCGCGCGGCTGGCTTCCTCGCGCTGCGCCAGCAGGAAACCGCACAAGGCGGCGGTGAGGAAGAAGCTGACGCCCATGTCCAGCGACAGAAAGTGGCTGTTGGCGACGATCCAGGCCATGCCGCCGGCGGCCAGCGCCGCATGGCGGCCGGCATCCACGCCCCATAGCCGGCGCGCGGTCAGCGAGACCGCGGCCACGCTCAGAAAGCCGGTCAGGCCCGGCCAGAAGCGGGCGGCGAATTCATTGACGCCGAAGACGGCGAAGCTGATTGCGCCCATCCAGTATTGCAGGATGGGTTTCTCGAAATAGAGCAGGCCGTTCAGGCGGGGCGTGATCCAGTCGCCGCTGTGCAGCATGAACAGCGAAATCGTCGCGTAACGGCCCTCGTCGGCGTGTATCAGGCCGCGATAGCCCAGGCTGCCGAACCAGATCAGCGCGAACAGCAGCCACAGCGCGGCTTCGCGCGCGCGCGACGGCGATGCGTCATAGCCTTGAGGGGTGAACATGGGCGTAGGGGGCTTTCGTTTTAATATTCTGAATTCAAGCGAACTGGACAGCATAACCGATTACAGGCGCGCTGTACGTTGCGCCTTTGTAACCGGGCAAGCTCACACCCAATCGCGCGGCGGCAGGAAGTCGGTGTAGAGCTTGGCTTCCGCGCTGCCCGGCTCCGGTTGATAGCCGTATTCCCAGCGGACCAGCGGCGGCATCGACATCAGGATGGATTCGGTGCGGCCGCCCGACTGCAGGCCGAACAGCGTGCCGCGGTCCCATACCAGGTTGAATTCCACATAGCGGCCGCGGCGGTAGAGCTGGAATTCGCGCTCGCGCGTGCCCCAGGCCGTGTCCTTGCGCTTGGCCACGATGGGCAGATAGGCGTCCAGATAACCGTTGCCCACCGCCTGCATGAAGGCGAAGCTCTGGTCGAAGCCCCATTCATTGAGGTCGTCGAAGAACAGGCCGCCGATGCCGCGCGCTTCGTCGCGGTGCTTCAGATAGAAGTATTCGTCGCACCACTTTTTGTAGCGCGGGTAGACGCTGTCGCCGAAAGGCGCGCACAGGCCGCGGGCCACGCTGTGCCAGTGCACCACGTCTTCCGCCACCGGGTAGAACGGCGTCAGGTCGAAGCCGCCGCCGAACCACCACACCGGCGCCTCGCCGTCCTTCTCGGCGATGAAGAAGCGCACATTGGCATGGCTGGTGGGCACGTGCGGATTGTTGGGGTGGATCACCAGCGACACGCCCATGGCCTCGAAGCCACGGCCGGCCAGCTCCGGCCGGTGGGCCGTGGCGGAGGCGGGCAGCGCGTCGCCGCGCACATGCGAAAAATTGACGCCGGCCTGCTCGAAGACCGCGCCGTCGCTCAGCACCCGGCTGCGCCCGCCGCCGCCGGCCTCGCGCTGCCAGGCGTCTTCCCGGAAACGGCCTTCGCCATCCGCGAGCTCTAGGGCGGAGCAGATGCGGTCTTGCAGGTCGAGCAGAAAGGCTTTTACGGCGTCGCTATGCGGATGGCTCATGGGTGGGTCCGTCAATTTCGGGAGAATGGAGCGATTGTAGCAGAGCGATCGCTGAGGCCGGCGGCTTGCAAAAGCGGGCGGCGGACAAAAAAATGCCCGCTTGGCGGCGGGCTGAATCATACAAAGGGATGAGGAAGAGGACCATCGCGGGGCGATGGCCGGTACAAAATCAGGCTGCCGCGAAGGCGGTCCAGCCGCAGCTTTCGGCCGTTTGTTTGGAAGTGACGGCGGTGTTGAAGAATTTCAAGCTGCGCGCCAGCACATCGTTGCGCTCATTGTCCACCATCACCATGTGGTAGCTGTTGGACAGCGGCATGAAGTCCACCGGGCCGCCCAGGTATTGCATCAGGTAATGGGCGGAGCGCGGGCTGGTGATGTCGTCTTCGTCGGCGTGGACGATCAGCGTCGGACAGGTGATTTCCGATACGTGGCGCAACAGTTGGCGGCGCAGGCCGTCCACTTCGCGGATGCAAACCAGCGGGATGTAGGCGTAGTGGAAGCGGTCGCCGCGCTCGAAGCGCTGCTGGATGGCCTTGCGGATGCGCGCGTTCTTGATGCCGAACGGCGACACCTCGGGCACGCGCATCTTCTGCGCCAGGCCCGGGATGTGGTAAACGGCGTGGCGCAGCCAGGTCAGCTTGGGCAGGCTCCAGCCGTCCAGGAACATCGGCGGCGCGTACAGGGCCAACTTGTCCTGATGGTTTTCCAGGCGGGCCACTTCCAGCGCCACCAAGCCGCCCAGGCACACGCCGGCCAGGTGCACCACCTTGTGCTTGGCTTTCAGCGCGCGGTACTCGGTGCGAATGCATTCCACCCACTCTTGCCAACGCACGCCCAGCAGGTCTTCCGGCTGGCCGCCGTGACCCGGCAGCACCGGCGTGTGGGTGACGATGTCGGCTTCTTCCAGGGTGCGGCCCAGCGCGCCCAGGTCGTAGGCAGTGCCGCCGAGGCCGTGTACCAGAAGCGCTGCCGGTCGAGTGGAAACCATTTCGCATAATCCTATGTGTCGATGCTTGGCATTATCCATAACTCGCACAAGGAGGTCTGTGGGTTTCCTGTCGCTGGATTGTGACGGTGAGTGACTTAATGCTCTTCGTGAGTCGGTTGGGCAATGATCATGCGGAAACGCGCGCCGCCCAGGTCTGAACCTTCGGCAATCGCCGCGCCCTGGTGGTGCTCCGCGATCAGCCGCACAAAGGACAATCCCAGGCCATGGCCGCCGGTGGCGCGGTCGCGGCTGCGGTCCAGCCGATGGAAGGGTTCGAACACTTTTTCCCTGTCTTCTTCCGGAATGCCGCAGCCGTCGTCGTCGACTTCGATCACCAATTGGCCGTCTTGATGGAACACGCGCATCCGCACTTGCTGCTGGGCATATTTGAAGGCGTTGAGCAGCAGGTTGCGGCTGGCGATGTACATCAGTTTGCGGTCGAAGTCGCCGAATTCATGCGGACATTCCAGCGTCAGCGCCAGACCAGCAGGCTTGAGCGGCGTCACCAGGTCGATCAGGTCGTCGAACCAGTCGAACAGGTCAATCGTCTCCAGGTGCAGCGGCACTTCGCTGCGCTTGAGCTTGGACAGCTCCATGCTGGTGCTGATCAGGTCTTCCAGTTCGTGCAGGTCGCGCTCCATGCCGTCGCGGTAGCGCTGCCATTCCGCCTGGTCTTCCTCCTCTTCCAGCATGGTCAAGCCGAAACGCAGCCGGGCGATGGGAGTGCGGATTTCGTGGGCGATGGCGTGCGACAGCGCCTGGCGGGTTTCCATCTGCCGCTCCAGCCGTTCCGCCATGCTGTTGAAGGCCAGCGGCAGCGGCGCGAACAGCCGGCTCTTGGCGGAGCGGGCGCGGGCGCTGAAATCGCCTTCGGCCAGCACTTCGGCGGTGCGGCGCACTTCCAGCAGGTCTTTCCACAGCGGCTGCAGGCTGAAATACAGCAGCGTGCCCAGCGTGGTGCCGGACAGCAGCATCCAGATCAGCAGCACTTCGATATCTTCGCTGATCCAGCTGCTGTCGCTGGACTGCACATCCAGCGGGCCGAAGGCCAGCAGCTTGGGGCTGCCGGAGAGCGGGGCGTAGAGAATCTGGTTGTCGCTGTCCAGATAGGGCAGGCCTATTTTCAGCACCGAGTCGGCGTCGGCGGCGAGCTCCGGCGGCAGTTTGTCCACCAGATGGATGGGATAGCTGAAATGGCTGGCCAGCGGGGCCAGCTGCGCGTTCCACTCGGCCTGGGGGTGGCTTTGCAGTTGCGCGCGCACCAGCGACACGGTGCCGTTCATGAACTGCACCTTGCTGGCCTGGTCGCTGTTTTCGTACAGCTTGGTCACCAGAAAGCCGAAGCCGATGATGATCAGCAGCTCCACCAGCATGGTGGCGAGAAAGTAGCGGGCGAACAGCGTGCCCAGCGACGGCTTGAGCCAGCCGCGCAGGTTCTTGGATGGCATTGTTTATTCCCAGTCGCTGCGCGAGAACAGATAGCCCTTGCCGCGCACGGTCTTGATCCGCGCCGGCGCGTCCGGGTTGTCGCCCAGCTTGCGGCGCAGGCGGGAGATGCGGGCGTCGATGGAGCGGTCCAGGCCATCGAAGCCGATGCCGCGCAATTCGCCCATGATGTCGTCGCGCGACAGGATCTGGCCGGCGTGCACGGCCAACAGCCACAGCAGGTCGAACTCGGCGGTGGTGAGTTCGATTTGCTCATTGCCTAGCCAGGCTTCGCGGGTGGCCTGGCTGATATTGAATTGGCCGAAGGCGACACTGTCGTTGCCCGCTTCGCTTTCGGCTTCGTCCGCGGCGTCGGCGCCGCCGCTGCGGCGCAGCAGGGCGCGGATGCGTGCCAGCAGCCGGCGCGGCTCCACCGGCTTGGCCAGGTAGTCGTCGGCGCCGAGCTCCAGGCCCAGGATTTCGTCCACGTCCTCATCGCGCGCCGTCATCATCAGGATGCGCCCGCCGTAGTGCGGCCGCACCTCGCGGCAGACGTCGAAGCCTTCCTTGCCGGGCAGCATCACGTCCAGCACCACCAGGTCGGGCTTGGATTCCAGTATCACGGCGGGCGCGGTGTCGCCGCGGCCGTGCAGGCTGACCTGGTAGCCATGTTTGGTCAGATAGGCGGCCACCAAGTCCGCCAGTCTCGCATCGTCTTCCACGATGAGAATGTGTTGAGCCATTGCATCCGTATCCGAATCGGTCCGCCAAAATATTAACACGCGCCTGAGCCGCTGACAGGCTTGAGTTTCGGGCGACATGCCGACAGAATCAAGATATAGAACCACGCCCGGACATGCGGCCGGCAGATGGGCTGCCGCCGTCAAAAGCTGGGGGAGATAGAGAACAGGGACTCCTTATGCAACAGATCAAGCAGTGCGTCGTCTGGCTGCTGGTGGCGCTGGCGGGGGCTACGGCCTTCGCCATGGTGGCGCTCAACCGCGGCGAGACGATCAATGCGGTATGGCTGGTGGTGGCCGCTTTGTCGGTTTACGCCATCGCCTATCGCTTTTACAGCCGCTTCATCGCCGACAAGGTGCTGGAGCTGGACGCGCGCCGGTTGACGCCGGCGGAAAAATTCAACGACGGGCTCGATTACGTGCCCACCAACAAATGGGTGGTGTTCGGCCACCACTTCGCCGCCATCGCCGGCGCCGGTCCGCTAGTGGGCCCGGTGCTGGCCGCGCAGATGGGTTATCTGCCCGGCACGCTGTGGATTCTGGTCGGCGTGATGCTGGCCGGCGCGGTGCAGGATTTCCTGACGCTGTTCCTGTCGATGCGCCGCGACGGCAAGTCTTTGGGCGAGATGATACGCCAGGAGATGGGCGACATCGCCGGCGTGATCGCGTCGATAGGCGTGCTTATGATCATGGTGATTCTGCTGGCGGTGCTGGCCCTGGTGGTGGTGAAAGCCTTGGCCGACAGCCCGTGGGGCACCTTCACCATCGCCTGCACCATCCCGATCGCCCTGTTCATGGGCGTGTATACCCGCTACATCCGGCCGGGCAAGATAGGCGAGGTGTCGGTGATCGGCTTCATCCTGCTGATGCTGGCCATCGTCTATGGCGGCGATGTGGCCAAGAGCGCAACTTTGGCGCCGTTGTTCACGCTGAAGGGCACCACGCTGGCCTGGACGCTGATAGGCTACGGCTTCATCGCCTCGGTGCTGCCGGTGTGGCTGCTGCTAGCGCCGCGCGATTATCTGTCCACCTTCCTGAAGATAGGCACCATTGTCGGCCTGGCCATCGGCATTCTGATCGTGGCGCCGCAGCTGCATATGCCGTCTGTCACCAAGTTCATCGACGGCAGCGGCCCGGTGTTCTCCGGCAACCTGTTCCCCTTCCTGTTCATCACCATCGCTTGCGGCTCGGTGTCCGGCTTCCACTCGCTGGTGGCCTCCGGCACCACGCCCAAACTGGTGGAGAATGAAACCCAGGCTCGGATGATAGGCTACGGCGCCATGCTGGTGGAGAGCTTCGTCGCCATCATGGCCTTGATCGCCGCGTGCGTGCTGGATCCGGGCGTCTATTTCGCGATGAACAGCCCGGCGGCCTTGATCGGCAAGACCGCGGTCGACGCAGCGCAGGTGATTTCCAGCTGGGGCTTCGTCATTACGCCTGACACGCTGACGCAGCTGGCGTCCGATGTGGGCGAGCACACGGTGCTGTCGCGCGCCGGCGGCGCGCCGACGCTGGCGGTGGGCATGGCCCACATCCTGTCCGGCGTGATCGGCGGCAAGACCATGATGGCCTTCTGGTATCACTTCGCCATCCTGTTCGAGGCCTTGTTCATCCTCACCACTGTCGATGCCGGCACCCGCGTGCTGCGCTTCATGATCCAGGATCTGCTGGGCGTGTTCATCAAGCCGATGGCCAACACCGAATCGTGGATGGCCAACCTGGTGGCCACCGCGCTGGCGGTGTCGGCCTGGGGTTATTTCCTGTACCAGGGCGTGGTGGATCCGCTGGGCGGCATCAATACCTTGTGGCCGCTATTCGGCATCGCCAACCAGATGCTGGCCGGCATCGCGTTGACGCTGGCCACCGTGGTGCTGGTGAAGATGCAGAAAACCCGCTACGTATGGGTGACGGCGCTGCCGACCGCCTGGCTGCTGCTGGCCACGCTGACCGCCGGCTGGCAAAAGCTGTTCGACGCCAGCCCCAAGATCAGCTTCCTGGCACATGCCGACAAGTTCTCCGCCGCCGTGGCCAAGGGCGAATTGCTGGCGCCGGCGAAGAGCATGGCGCAAATGCAGCAAATCATCTTCAATGATTATGTGGACGCCACATTGACCGGCCTGTTCATGGCGGTGGTGTTGGCGATGCTGGTGTTCGGCATCCATGTGATCCGCAAGTCGCTGGCGGTGAAATGGGTGACGGCCAAGGAAGTGCCGGCGGTATACCGGCAAGGAGGCGCCAATGGCTGAATGGTGGCGGGCGGCGGTGACGACCGCCCGGCTGATGGTGGGGCAGCGCGATTATGACTTGTATGTCAGCCGTCGCCGCCGCTTCGACCCGGAGGCCCAGGTGATGAGCCGCGAGGAATTCTTCCGCTATTGCCAGGAGCAGCGCTATGGCGGCAAAAGCATAAAGAAATGCCCTTGCTGAAGGTTGGATGTTCAATGTAGGGAACGGTTTGATCCAAGCGATCGTGTGAACAAATGCCGATCTGCGCAGCAGGGCTCCTCAAACGCCGCGAGCAAGTCTCGCGGCGTTTTTCATTCCGCTTCCCGATCGGCATGCCGGAGGATCTGGATGTCTGTATCGACCGTTCGCGTCCACGCCGATGGGTTCTACGCAGCGCCGGATAGGGCAAGTTCGTCCGCATTGTGCCAGGCCGGCCTTCATTTGCAGTGGTTTGAGAGTTTTCCTGCTGGCGCGGCGGGGCAGGCCGGATTGCATCTCGGCAATCGCGAAGCGGTTATGAAGAGCATTTAATTTCCCCATTTTTTTGAATATCTGAATTTTCTGATTGATGGGTTATGCTGCGAGATCTTTTCACTCGTCAGGACGCCCGCATCGAGATGCGCGTCGCCTATGGAAGACATGACTGATTCTACATTTGAGACTCCCATTCTGACCCGCTTGCTGGAGGGCGGAGTCATTGACCAGCCGATTTACGAGGCGGCGCGGAGCAAGCTGCAGGCGCTGGAGAAAGAGCCGTTCGCCACGCTTGGCGAGGGATTGCATTGGCTGGTGGAGCAAGAGGTGTTGAGCCTGCCGCAGTTGGGGGAGATAGAGGACAAGGCGGACATGGAGGAAGGGTTCGCCTCCAATGAATTGCGCCGGCAGGCATTGGATGAATGCGGCGAGGTGCTGGCGCAGCGAATCGCTTTACGTCGCCAACAGGAGGCGATTTCGTTTGGCGACTTGTTTCCCGGACCCTGGTGGGCGTGGCTGCTGGGCGTCGGGGCGCTGGTCGGCGCGGCGTGTTGGTATTTCCTGACGCCGGCTGCAGTGCCGAGCTGCGATGAGTCCGAGGTGACGAGCGCGATTCGCGCGGGCTTGTTTACGTAGCAGATTCGCCAGCAGGTCAGCCAAGCGCATCTGCCGGGGGGCCGCGAGGCGAAGAGCCTCAATATGTTTTCGTCAAAACTGGAGCAGATTAAAGAAGTCGGCCATATCCAGTCGGAGGGTTCGCGCGCTTGCGTGGCAACGCTGGTTGTGGATAAGGCGCAGTTGCCGATTGCCTACGAAGTGAAGGAGAAAGGCGACGATTTCTACGTAGAGGGCCGCAATGAGCGTCTTCTGCGGGCTCGATACGCTCAGGTGGATTCGGAAGGCGGCTTGCCGGAGCTTGGCAAGCCGTTGGGCAGGGAGGGCGTGCGGCAGGCATTTCTGCAGGGCGTGGATGGGTATGACAAGCTGAGCGGCGCGGGGGCTATCGCGCTGGCGCGCATGCGCGGAGAGGAAGCCAAGCCGGAGTCCGCGGTGAAGGATGTATTGGCGCTGAACAACTGCGTCCAGGGGGAGGGAGGCGTCTGGCGCTGTAAGCTGATGGCTGAATATCGCGATCCCTTGATGGCCGCTTTTGGCCGCGAAGGCGCGTTGGTGCTGGAGGGCGAGTTTGGCTTTGTCCGGGAGAGGAAGGGCTGGCGTCCTGAGGATCAGTTCAGAGAGCGCTTCGCCGAGGCGCTGGTGCAAAGCCGCTTGGCCAGCTTGAGGGGACAGTAGCGGGCCGGCTCCTCGTCGCTTGATGATGCCGAGGCATCCGACGCTCGCGGGGACGAGGCTGGCGCGCGGCTAAGCGTAAAGCGGCGCAGTCGCCAGGCATCGTTCCCGATCTGGCGGACTGCAGTTTTGTAGATGCCGGGGGAGGCGAGTCGTGTCGCCCATCTTGGGCAGGCAGGGCCGCCTAATGGAGAATTTAAGCTTAATGCAGCAAGGCGAGCACGCCGGCATTGATCAGTCCGCCGCCTACGATCAGCCAGCCAAACAAGGCGCTGGCCAACAGCAGCGGCTTGGCGCCGGCCTGGCGGATGGCGGAGATGTGGGTGGTGATGCCCAGCGCGCCCATCGCGGCGGCCAAGAGCAGGTTGTCCAGAGCGATGATCTGTTGCAGCAGCGCGTGCGGCAGCAGGTTGAAGGAGTTGAAGCCGGCCACGGCGAGGAAGGCCACAGCGAACCAGGGGATGGAGATGGGCTGCTTTTGCGCTTGGCCGCCGCTGTGCTTGCCCGCCAGCCAGGCGGACAGGCCGATCAGGAACGGCGCCAGCATCATCACCCGTATCATCTTGGTGATCACCGCGGTGTTCATCGCCGCGTCGCTGACTGATTTGCCGGCGGCGACCGCCTGGGCGACCTCATGGATGGTGGAGCCGGCGAACAGGCCGTAGCTGAATTCGGAAATGCCCAGGTGGCGCACCGCCTCGAACATCAGCGGCCACAGGAACATGGCGGCGGTGCCGAACACCACCACGGTCGCCACCGCTACCGCCACTTTTTCGGCATGCGCCTTCACCACCGGTTCGGTGGCCAGCACCGCGGCCGCGCCGCAGATCGAGCTGCCGGCGCCGATCAGGATCACGCTCTGTTCGTCCAGGCCCAGTTTTTTGCGACCCAGCCAGAAGGCCAGGAAGAAGGTGGAGGTCAGCACCAGCGCGTCGATCAGCACGCCGGAGAAGCCGACGGCGGCGATGTCTTGAAAAGTGAGCTTGAAGCCGAACAGGATGATGCCGGCGCGCAGCAGCTTCTGCTTGGAGAAGGTGATGCCGTGGTGGCTGGGTTCGGCGATGAAACGATAGAAAGTATTGCCCAAGATCATGCCGCCGATGATGGCGATGGTGAGGGCGGAAAAGCCCAGGCTCTTCATCGCCGGCAAGTCGGCCGCCCAGATGGCGGCGCCGGCGAGGCCCAGCGACAAAGCCAGACCGGGGATAAGATTGCGATAATTAGTCATATGCTCATACCTCTTCGATATATGGCTAACGATACGCGGGTCCGTCTAAGTAGAAAAACGGATAAAATTAATATGTACAATTAGAAAAACTGTTTAGGAGGCGGCATGAGTTTGCGCATCAGCTTGCGAGAGCTGGAGGTGTTCGCCGCGGTGGCGGAGCTGGACACGGTGACGCGCGCCGCCGAGCGCGTGGCCTTGACGCAATCGGCGGCCAGCCAGGCGCTGGACAAGCTGGAGCAAGGCTTGGGCGTCAAGCTGTTCGACCGCGTCGGCCGCCGGCTGCTGATCAACGAGCATGGCCGGCTGCTGTTGCCGCGCGCCCGCGCCTTGCTGGACGCGGCGGGGGATGTGCAGAACCTGTTCCACGGCGGCGAGCTGGCCTTGCGCATCGGCGCCAGCACCACCATCGCCAATTATCTGCTGCCGCCCTTGCTGGCCGCCTTCCGCCAGGATTGGCCGCAGGCGCGGCTGGAGCTGGAGGTGGCCAATACCCGCGACATTGTCGAGGCGGTGGCGGCATTTCGCGTCGATTTCGGCCTGATCGAGGGCCCTTGCCATCATCCTGAGCTCTTGGCCACGCCTTGGCGGCAGGACGAGCTGCTGGTGTTCGCCGCCGTCGATCACCCGTTGGCCGGCCGCAAGGTGGCGGCGGACGAGCTGGCCGACGCGCCGTGGATATTGCGCGAGGCGGGCTCAGGCACGCGCGAAGAGGTGGAGCGGGTGTTGCTGCCGCATTTGAACCGGCTGGCCATCAGCATGGAGCTCGGCCATTCCGAGGCCATCAAGCACGCGGTGGCGGCGGGGCTAGGCGTCAGTTGCCTGTCGCGCCATGTGGTGGCGGACTTGCTGGCTGCCGGCGGCATCGTCGAGCTGGACGCCGACCTGCCCTTGCTGACCCGCACCCTGTTCCGCATTCAGCACCGCGACAAATCGGTGAGCCGGGGAATGGAGGCATTCGACGGCTTTTTGCGATGAAAAACGGGCAAAACCTCAGTCGAGGTTTTGCCCGTTTTGCCATGGACGGCAGGATTAATGCGCGCCGCTGTCGCCGCCGGCGGCGCTGAATGGCGGCTTGGCGAACCACACCAAGGCGATCAGCAGCACGAACAGGATGCCGGAGACCCAGAAGATCTCGTTGGCGGCCATGATGTAGCCCTGCTTGGTGATCTGCAGCTGGGTCAGCGCCTGCTGCTGGCTGCTGCCCAGCCCCAGCTTGCTCATCGAGCTGAACCAGGACACCGATTCCGGATCGTACTGCGTCACATGCTCGGTCAGCTTGGAGTGGTGCAGCGCCTCGCGGCGGTCCCACATCGTCGTCGTGATCGAGGTGCCGATGCTGCCCGCCAGAATCCGCAGAAAGTTCGACAGGCTGGACGCGCTGGCGATCCGCGACGGATGCAGGCCGGACAGCGTGATCGTCGTCAGCGGCATGAAGAAGCAGGCCACGCCTATGCCTTGCACCACTTGCGGCCACACCACATAGGAGAAGTCCATGTCGGTGTTGAAGTTGCTGCGCCAGAAGAAGCAGAGCGCGTAGACGCTGAAGCTGACCGTCACCACCCAGCGCATGTCCCAGCGATGCGCGTTCTTGCCTATGATGGGCGACAGCACCACCGGGATCAGGCCGATAGGAGCGGCGGCGAGGCCGGCCCAGGTGGCGGTGTAGCCCAGCTGGGTCTGCAGCATCAGGGGCAGCAGCACCACCGCGCCGAAGTACAGCATGAAGCCCAGGCTGATGGCGACGGTGCCGACGGTGAAGTTGCGCTGGCTGAACAGCGACAGATCGACGATGGGGTGTTCCTCGCCCAGCTCCCAGATCACCAGATAGACCAGCGCCAGCACGGCGACTACGGCCAGGGTGACGACCTCGGCGGAGTTGAACCAGTCCAGCTCCTTGCCGCGGTCCAGCACCATCTGCAGCGAGCCGACGCCGATCACCAGCAAGGCCAGGCCGATCTTGTCGATGGGCAGGTCCACGGTGTCGGTTTCGCGCGGCTTCAGGATGCGCCAGGAGATGAAGGCGGCCGCGAGGCCCACCGGCACGTTGATGAAGAAGATCCAGCCCCAGTGCCAGTTGTCGCTGATGACGCCGCCCAGAATCGGGCCGAACACCGGCGCGACGATCACCGTCATCGCCCATAGTGCCAGCGCCATGCCTTTCTTGGCTGGCGGATAGCAGGACAGCAGCAGACTCTGCGACAGCGGAATCATCGGGCCGGCCACCGCGCCTTGCAGCACGCGGAAGAAAATCAGCATTTCCAGGCTGCTGGACATGCCGCACAGCCAGGAGGTCAGCACGAACAGCAAGGTGGAGGCGGTGAACAGCTTCACCTCGCCGAAGCGCTTGGCCAGCCAGCCGGTCAGCGGCACCGAGATGGCGTTGGCCACGCCGAAGGAGGTGATCACCCAGGTGCCCTGGCTGGTGGCCGCGCCCAGGTTACCCGAAATGGTGGGCAGCGCCACGTTGGCGATGGTGGTGTCCAGCACTTGCATGAACACCGACATCGACAGCGCCAGCGTGATCCAGACCAGTTTCGAGCCGGTCAGTGGCGGATGGTTCATGGGCGCGGGTCCTTATTTGCCGGCATTGGCGGCCAGGATGTCGGCCACCAGCTTGTCGGCCTGTTTCAGATCCGGCAAGGCGCTGTTGTTCTCGCTAGGCGCAGCGGCAGGCGCGGCCTCGGCCAGCGATTTGCCGTCCTGGTTGCGGGTTTCCACCACCACGTCCATGGACAGGCCAACGCGCAGCGGATGGTCTTTCAGGTCCTGCGGATCCAGCGCGATGCGCACCGGCACGCGCTGCACTACCTTGATCCAGTTGCCGGTGGCGTTCTGCGCCGGCAGCAGCGAGAAGGCGCTGCCGGTGCCGGCGGACAGGCCTTGCACCTTGCCGTGGTAAACCACTTTGCTGCCGTACAGATCGGATTGCAGCTCCACCGGCTGGCCGACGCGGATCTTGGCCAGCTGGCCTTCCTTGAAGTTGGCGTCCACCCACAGGTTTTCCAGCGGCACCACGGCCATCAGCGGCGTACCGGCGGCGATGCGTTGGCCCACTTGCACATTGCGGCGGGCGATGGTGCCGGCCAGCGGCGACTTGATCTCGGTGCGCTGCAGCGCCAGCCAGGCTTCCTTCAGGCGGCTGGCGGCGGCTTTGACGGCCGGCTGCTGCGCCAGCTCGTCCTTGCCGACCAGCGCAACGCCGGCCTTGGCTTGCTCTTGGGCTGCGGTCAGCGCGGCTTGGGCGGCGGCGACGGCGTCATTGGCGTGGCCCAGTTCTTCAGCCGACATCGCTTCGCTGCCGGCCAGCTGTTTGCGGCGTTTCAGGTCGGCTTCGGCGCGGGACAGTTCCGCCTCGCGCAGCTTGACCTGGGCATCCAGTTGCTGGGTATTGGCCATCAGCTGGCGGGTCTGGCGCACGGACTGGGCGAACTCGTTGCGGGCGCGTTCAAAGGCCAGTTTGGCGTCGCTGTCGTCGTAGCTGGCCAGCACCTGGCCGGCCTTGACGGCGACCGTGTCGTCCACCAGCACCTTGGCGATGGTGCCGCCCACTTCCGGCGTCACTTGCACCAGATGGCCGCCGACATAGGCGTCGTCGGTGCCTTCCTGATGGCTCAGCACCAGGCTCCAATAGGCGCCGTAGCCTACGGCGATGGCGGCGAACAGCGTGGTGGCCACCAGCAGGTTGCGCTTGCGGCTCTTGGCGGTTTCTATTTTTTGATCCATTTGATGTGTGTCCTTAGCGGGTGGCGGGCTGGGAGTCGAAACCGCCGCCCAGCGAGGTGTTCAGTGCGGCCCAGGCGAGACGGTGGGAGGCCTGGGCGTCGAGATAGCCGGATTGCTGGTTCAGCAGCGCGTCTTGGGCGTCCAGCAGCGACAGCTTGTTGACCAGGCCGGCGCGCAGGCGCGAGGCCATGGCGTCGCTGGCCTTGCGGCTGCTGTCCAGCGCGCGCTGGGCCTGAGCCAGCTGGCGTTGGCTGTTCTGCCAGCCGCTTACCGCGTCGGCGCCATCGCGCAGCGCGTCCAGGACAGTCTGGTTGTACTGTTGCACCGCCATGTCATAGCCGGCTTGTTGCTTGGACAGATTGGCCTGCAACTGGCCGGAATGGAAGATGGGCAGGCTGATGGCCGGCATGAAGCCCCACAGCGAGGATTCGCTCTTCCACATCTGGCTCAGGTCCAGCGTGCTCTGGCCGGCGAACACCGTCAGCTTCACGTTGGGGTAGAACTCGGCGCGCGCTTCCTTCACCGATTCGCTCATGGCTTCGACGCGGGCGCGTTGGGCGGCGATATCGGGACGGCGGCCCAGCAGATTGGCGTCTAGCTTGTCCAGCGCTGGCGCGGGCGGGGCGCTCAGCGGCGCGGCGTCTAGCTGCGCGACGGCTTGCGGGCCCTGGCCGGTCAGCGCGGCCAGCGCGTGGCGGCTGCGCTCGATATCGGTTTGCAGCGCGCTTTGCTGTTGCTCCAGCTTCTCAATCGACACTTCGTTGCCGCGCTGGTTGTCGCCCGGCAGCAGGCCGGCGTTGATGCGGGCCTGGGTCAGCGACTGGCGGCTGTGCGCGACGGCGAGCCGTTGGCCGATCAGCTTGGCCTGGGCCTGGCTGCGCTGCAGCTGGGTGTATTGGGCGATGACGGCCTGTGTCAGCAGCAGGCGGGTTTGCTGGCCTTCATAGGCGATGGCCTGTTGCTGGCCCAGCGCGGCGCTGACGGCGGCGTGGTTCTTGCCCCAGAAGTCGAACTCCCAGCTGCCGACCAGCGCCGCGGTGTAGGCGGTGATGTGCTGTTGTCCGAGCAGAGGCTGCAAGGGATCGTAATGGATGTTGGCGGCATTGGCGGTGGCGTCCAGTTGCGGGCCGTCCTTGCTTTCGACGATGCCTACGGCGGCGCGGGCCTGGCGCAGGCGCGCGGCGGCCAGTTTCAGAGACGGCGCGTCTTTCAGCGCGGTTTCTACCAGCCGGTCCAGCGCGGGGTCGTTCAGTTGCTTCCACCAGGCGGCGCTGACGGATTCTTTGCCGGGCGCGGCCAATTTCAATTGTTCGGCGGATAGCGCCTGGTCCGGGGCGACGTCGGGCCCGAAACCGGCGCAGCCGCTGAGCACGGCGCTGAGCAACAGCGCCCCCGCGGCATGGGGCCAAGATATCTTGTTCACCTTGTCGGTCTCCATCGTGATGTGTGTGATGGTGATTTATCTTGTGATAATCACATACGTTATTAATTTCGCGAAAAAAAGCGCCGCGCTCAACCGCCGAGCTTGGCCAGCAGCTTGCGCATCAGCTTTTCCAGCATTTGTTTTTCTTCCTGCGCGAAATCGGCCCACAGTTCGCGGTGCACTTCGCGCGAATAGGGCAGCAGGCTTTCCACCAGCGCGACGCCGGCGGGCGTCAGCTCCAGGACGATCTTGCGTCTGTCCTCGGCGCTGGCTGAGCGCACCGCCCAGCCCTTTTTCTCCAGTTCATCGGCGATGCGGGTGGCATTGGTGCGCGACGAATCCAGGGTTTCGCTGATGTCGGATGGGTTCAGCGTCTGGTTCGGACAGGCGTACAGCGCCAGCAGCGCCATCCACACGGTTTCGTTCAGGCCGTGCTGCTTCAAGGTGTCTCCCATATAGGAAGACAGCCTGGGAACGATGTGGAACATCAGGCGGGTCAGAATCACTTCCTGGCGCGGCACGCCGGGAAAGCGGGCTTCGACGCGGCTGATCGCCTGTTCCAGTTGAGCGAAGGATTTATTTGGGTGCATACCGCGTATTTTGTAACGTGCGGTATTATTTTTCAAGTGACAATAAACGAGTTGACGCTCAGGGCGCGCCGGCTGTGGCGGGAAAGTTGCAATGGCGACAGTTTGCCGCCATTGTTATCAAAGGCTTATGGTTCTATCAGCGTCAGCACTTGCTCGGGCGGCCGGCCGACGACGGCTTTGTCCGCCGCGATGGCGATAGGCCGTTCGATCAGGTTGGGATTGTCCACCATGGCGGCGATCAGGTGCTTGCGCTCCAGCGTGATGTCGTCCAGGTAGAGGTCGGCGTACTCTTCCTCTTTGGTGCGCATCAGCTCTCTGGGCTCCATGCCCAGCAGATCCAGCAGTCGGTCCAGCTCTTCTATGCTGGGCGGATGTTTCAGATATTCGACGATTTCCACTTCGGCGCCGGCCTCTTGCAGCAGGGCCAGGGCGGCTCGCGACTTGGAACATTTGGGATTGTGATACAGGCGAATCATGCGGTTTCTCCCTTGTTGTGGGTAGTCCCGCTTCGCCAGGCCGCGGGACGGTTTGGAAGATGTGGGCATCGTGGCATGAAAGCGGCTTGGTGCCAAGTCGGCGCGCCGGGTTTGGCAATTTCAATGCATATGGTTACCATTCAATTATTCTTCATATTGATCGCATCATGTCCGCCCGCCACCGCAATCACCTAGGCTTGGCTTTTCTGCTGGCCGCCTTGTCCACGCTTGGTCCGTTCTCCATCGACACCTTCCTGCCCGCCATCAGGGCGATAGGTGACAGTTTGAACGCTTCGCCGCTGCAGATGCAGCAGGCCTTGACCGTATATCTGTTTTGCTATGCGCTGATGATGCTGTGGCATGGCGCGATCTCGGATGCCATCGGCCGGCGGCCGGTAGTGCTGGCGACGTCATTGTTATTCGCCTTGGCGTCGATAGGCTGCGCGCTGTCGCAGAGTCTGGGATCGTTGCTGCTGTTCCGGGCGCTGCAAGGCTTGTGCGGCGGGGCCGGCCTGGTGGTCGGCAGAGCGATCATCCGCGACAAGCTGGAAGGCGCGGCGGCGCAGCGGCTGATGTCGCAAGTGACTATGTTGTTTTCCTTGTCGCCGGCCATCGCGCCGGTGATAGGCGGCTGGCTGTTCGGCGCTTTCGGCTGGCATTCCATCTTCGTGTTCATGGGGCTCATTGGTCTGGCGCTGTTCACCTTGTGCTGGTTCGGCCTGGAGGAGACGCATGGCCCGGCCTCGCGCCAGCCCTTGCATCCGCGGACCTTGCTGTCCAATTACTGGAAGGTTTCGAGCCAAACCGAATTCCAGCTGCTGACGGCGGCGGTGTCGTTCAACTTTGCCGGCTTTTTCCTGTATGTGCCCTCGGCGCCGGTGTTTTTGATGCAGCATCTGCATCTGGGGCCGACGCAATTTTTGTGGCTGTTTGGTCCGGCGGTGTCCGGCATCATGTTCGGCGCGTTTTTATCGGGCCGGATGGCGGGGCACTTTTCCGCCCGGCAGATTGTTTCGCGCGGGTATTGGCTGATGTTCATCGCCGCCGCCTGGAACCTGGGATACAACCTGCTGGCGCCGCAATTGGCGCTGCCTTGGGCGGTGTTGCCCTTGGCGCTGTACACCACCGGCATGTCCTTGGCGGCGCCGTCGATCACGCTGATCTTGATGGACCAATTTCCCCATCTGCGCGGCACGGCCTCATCCATGCAGGGTTTCTTCCAGACCATGATGTCCAGTCTGGTGGCCGGCGCCTTGGCGCCCCTGGTTTGGTCCAGTCCTTTGAGATTGTCCGCGACCATGTGTTTGCTGCTGGTTTTGGGTTTCGTTTGCCGCAGCGGATATCGTTTGAGGCTGGCGGCGAAGGCGAAGGCCAGCTGAATCCCTGTCGGCGTTGCCGCGCGGAGAATCACGCCATGCGCTTGGCGCGGATGGAAAGCGAAAACCGCCTGCCGAAAGACAGGCGGTTCTGGTGCCTCGCGCGATGGCGTTTATCCGGGCGTCTAGTTCTCGCTTTTCAGCGCGGGGGTCAACTCTTCGCGCGGGAGCCGGAATTGGGCTTCGGCCTCTCGCAGATTGGCGCGCAAGAGCCCGCTTAGCACGCCGAATGCCAATCCTATCAGCAGCGCGCCGCCGAGGATGAGCATCCGTTTCGGCTTGCTTTTGAGTTCCGGCGGGATGGCGGTGTCCAGCACCTGGATCAGCGAGGAATCCTTGGCTTCGTCTATCTTGGCCAGCTCATACTGTTTGGACAACAGTTCGAAGATGGTTTCCTGATACTTCATTTCCCGCAGTTTGCGCATGTATTCCAGGCCGCTTTGCGCGAACTTGCCGGTCGGCACCAAGAGATCGCCCTGCGCGCGCTGGCCGGTTTCCATTTTCGCCAGCTGTTCGCGCAAACCGGCCAGCTCTTGCTGCGTTTTGATGTAGGCGGGGTTCTGCGAGGTGGCATAGCTCTTCATCGCTTCCAGCTGGACTTCCTTGGCCGCGATGCTGGCGCGCAGCTGCGTGACCGAGGCGACGATGGCGGGCAGCTGGCCTTCCGGCTGCACGATGCCGGTGGACTCCTGGGTCTGGCGCAGGGCGGCTTCCGCCGCCGCTAACTGGTCCTTGCTGTCTTTCAACTGCTGCTCGAAAAACAGGCGGCGCTTGGCGGCATCGGTGACGGCCAGTTTCTGGTTCATCGTCTTCAGCGCGTCCACATAGGCGTTGGCCAGCGTGGCGGCGAAGACCGGGTCGTAGTCATCGACGCTGACGCTGATCAGGCCGTCCTTGCCGTTGACCATTTCGGATTGATGCTCCAGTACTTTTCTGGTGGCGTCGAGCGTTTCTTGATCATAGCGTTGCCGCAACTGGAACTTGGCGATGAGTTGATCGGCGACGGTGCGGCTTTGCAGCATGCCGATGTACAGCGCGGCGGGGCTTTTCAGCCCGGCAAGATTGCCGGCTGCGCCAGCCAGCCCGCCAAGTTGTCCCAACAGGGCGCTGGCATTGCTGCTTTGCTGCTGCGGCGGCAGGATGCTGGCGGTGGCGGTGAACACCGGCCGCGCCAACAGGCAGTAGAGCAGCGCGGCGCCGCCGAACAGGGCGGTGCAGCCCAGGATCCAGAGCTTCTGTTGCGACAGGCGGGCAAAGAAGGCGAGCAAATCTATGGCATCGTCGTACTGCCCGTTGGATGCGGCGCGCGCCGGCGATCCCTTCATATCAGGTTGGTTCATTTCAGCACCTTCAAGCCAGCGGCGCCCAGGCCGAATTGATAGAGTATCGAGGTCCATTCTTTAAGCGACTGCACCCAGCTGCCGGTGTTCAGGTCCTCCGGCACGACGACGGTGTCGCCGGGGTTGATGCGCATGCCGCTTACATTGCCGAACCAGCCGCTGTTGTTGCTGCTGGCGACGGTGCCGTCAGCACGCAGAACATAGGTGGAGGATTTGTCGGCGCTTGGCGTGGCGCCGCCGGCCAGCGAGAGGTAGTCGCTGACATTCCGCTGCGGCCGGTAGATGAAGGCGCTGGTCTGGTAGACCGCGCCCAGCACGTTGACGGTGCCCGGGCGCTGCGGAATCTCGATCTTGTCGCCGTCTTTCAGCTCCAGATCCGGCAGATCCTTGGCTTCAGCCGTGCCATCCTTCATTTCCAGCACCACACGGCCTTCGGCGCGGATGGTGCGCATCTTCGCCGCCAGCCGGCGCTGGCCGTCGACCTCGGCATTGGCCGCGGCGATGGCGTCTTTGTCGGTCAGTTTCGCCAGCTTGACCGAGGCGTTCTGTTCCAGATCTTTCTCAAAGCGGGTGGCGACTTCGTCCAGCTTCTGCTGCTGCATCTCGCGTATGCTTTCGCGCTTGAGCTCGGTGCCGAATATATAGCCGTTTTCGCCGGCGCCGCCCAGCCGCATCAGCAGTTGCCTGAGGGTCTCGCCTTTGCGGAGCTGGAAGGTGCCGGTCGTTTTGGCCTCGCCGCTGACCGTGACGAACTGTTCGCCCTTCCTCACGGTAACGGCTTGGGCATTGGGAACGTTGAGGCGGAAGATGTCGCCGGCCGCTAGACTGATCTGCCGCAGCGGCGCGGGATCGGCCAGAACCGAGGCCTGCTTGACGAAGCGGTTGTCCACGCTTTTTTCGATCAGCAACTCCTTGCCCTCCGCCGCGGACTCCAGCCCACCGGCCCAGCGCAGCAGGTCTGCGCTGGTTTCGCCGGGTTTGAACTCGTAAATCGCCGGCGTTTTCACATCGCCCAGCAGGGCCACGCGCGGACCGGCGGCGGGAATCTGGATCACATCGCCGTCGCGCAGGGATTGATCCGCCGATTTATCGCCATCCACCAGAATGCTGTATAGGTCTACAGTGGCGACTTCCTTGCCGTCGCGCATCAGCTTCACTTGGCGCAGGCTGCCGCTGTCATTGGGGCCGCCGGACTGCAGCAAGGCGTTCAGCACGGTGCTCATCCCATTCAGGGTGTAGCTGCCCGGCTGTCTGGCATGGCCGACCACGTAAATTTGCACCGAGCGGTTTTGCAGCAGGCTGACGCTCAGGTCGAAGTTATTGAACACTCGGCTGACGCTTTTCTTCAGCACGCCTTGCAAGTCGCGGTATTTCACGCCGGCGACGGAGATGCCGCCCACTCGCGGCAGGTAGATGGCGCCGTTGCGGTCCACCGTCAGCGTCAAGTCTATGTCCACCATGCCCCAGCCCTTGATTTGCAGCTGGTCGCCGCTGCCTATCACGTAGTCTGGATTGACCTGGGTGTTGGCAAGCGAGTCGAAGCGATAATTGGGGTTGTTGAACAAACGGCTGCCGAACATGGGCAAAATCTTATCGGCGGCTTGTTTGACGTACTCGGTGAAGGGCGGCAGCTTGGACAGGCCATTTTTGTCCAGGGGATAGCCGTTTTCATCCAGGCCATAGAATGGGGCCGCGCGTAGCCGGCTTTCTCCCGAGGAGGGGGGCTGGGCGTTGTTTCTCCCGGCGAAGGATGGCTGGCCATTGATGGACGGCAAGCCCGTGCCGTCGCTGCCGAGCGATGCCTGGGAGTCTATGGCGGAATAGGGATTGCCGTCTGCGGGATAGCCGCCGGCGGCGAACAGCGGCGAGGCGCTCATCAGCCAGCATAGAGCCAGCAGAGGTTTTACCGGTAGATTGCAACGCTTCATATTCCTGACCCCTCTGATGAACGCTTATTGGATAGGGACATTCACTTGAACGCCCACCTGCTTCGGCGTGAGCAACAGATTGCTTTGATAGCGGCTGTTATCACGCTGCGCTTGCCATAGCCAGTTGCCCGCCACATAGCCCAGCACGCTGCCGGCCGCGACGTCGGAGAACCAGTGATCGCGGCTGGCGACTCTGCCGGCTGCGGCCAGCGCCGCTAGGCCGTACAGCCAGGGTTGGTTGTACTCTTTGGCGAAGGGCGTGACCGTGGCGAACAGGAAGGCTGCATGATTGGAGGTGAAGCTGCTT
This sequence comes from Chromobacterium sp. IIBBL 290-4, assembly GCF_024207115.1. NCBI lineage: Bacteria > Pseudomonadati > Pseudomonadota > Betaproteobacteria > Neisseriales > Chromobacteriaceae > Chromobacterium > Chromobacterium sp. IIBBL 290-4. The sequence goes on along the minus strand of NZ_CP100128.1, from coordinate 936,402 downwards.
TGCCAGCGGGACACCCCGCCAGCTTGAGCATTCCAGGCGCTGTTGTCGTTGCCGGGGCGTTCTCTGTTGACGGTGTACTTGAGCGCCTCGCTGCCGGCCACCGCCAGGGCTCCGGATTCCAGGGCGATCAGCCCGGTGTTGCTCAGCCGGCTGTCGCCAAGCGCGAAGGCGGCACCGGACAGCGCTGCGGTCACATAGGGCAGATCTTTGCCCAGCTTGCCCCAGTCTTTCACCAGTCGGTTTTGCTCATGATTCTGGAAGAATTGATTCATGGATTTATCGCCAGCCGCTGCGGCGGCCACGGCAAGCACCGCAAGGCTGAAGCCGGCGGTCTTCTCATCCATGTTCAGCCATTGGGCGCCGGAATCGTCCAGCCGCATTTTGACTACGGGCCAGGGGTTGTAGTCTGGGACGGGGGGCGTGACTTGCGGCAGATTCTGCTCGTCAGGACGCTCGGCGAAATTGCCTAACCCATCGTAAGCGTTGATGTCGCGCTTGGGATTGCGAAGGATTTCGTACAGATCGCCCGGCGTCATCACCATCTGGCCGACGTCGCGCGTCCAGGGCGAAAGCGAGAAGTCGCCGATGTTGCGGGAGTCGAAGGTCAGGAGGCTGTTGAGCGGAATGGAGAAGAAGACGCCCTTGTCGTTATAGGGTTTGGATGGCGTGCCCGGGGAGGTGGTGTCATGACCATTGGTCACGGTATACCAGAAACCGGCTTCAATGCCGGATTGGAAGCGGCGCGAAAGCTCGAAGCGGACGCCGTCGTCCTTGGCCAGGAAACGTCCGCCGCGCATGGTGGCGGTCATGCCCATGGGCAACTGGTAGTGCAAGGAGGCGATCGCGGTGATCGTTTGGTAGTCGCGCTTGCCGAACCATCCTTTGAAGTCACGTTGCTGCAAGGCATCCACGGCCAGATCGGCTGCCCAGTTTGATGTGAAGCTGGGGTAGTAAAGAATCTGGCCGCCGGCGCCGCGGAACATTTCTTCGTAAATGCCGGCGGACGCGCGGGCATACAGATTGGAGCCCAGCGTCATGTATTGATTGAGCAGCAATCGGTTGAGCTTGGGGGGGTTCACTCTTTTGTAATCGGCGATGTCCGAGCGCACGTGCGGCAGCAAGCTGTTGGACGGCTGGGTGACTTGGGTGATGGTGTTGGCCAGGTCCGCGCTCAGTGCGCTGTCCAGATACAGGCCTTTGTCCAGCCGGCGCTTGTAAGTGGCCTCAGCCATGATGTCGTAGTGGAATGCGCCGCTGGGATCGTTGAAGTAAACGCCCATCTTGGGCGCCAGATGGAAGTGATTGTCTTCGGTGTCGTCGCTGGTGACCTGGATCAGATCGGCTTCTTGATTGGTCAGCAGATTGACATTGATGCCCTGCTTCAGCGATTGCGCCAATGTTTGGCTGTCCAAGGGTTGAAGTTCCTCGTCCCGGCCAGGCTTGATATTGACGGTTTCCAGGAAGCGCGTCCGGTCTGCTTTTCCAAGCAGATAGTCATTGAGCGTTTGCAGATCGTAGAAGTTGTAGGTGGCGACCGGCTGTTCAAGCTCGGTATAAACCACCCGGATTTCCCTGGTTTCCAACGGCGCGAAGTATAGGGCGGTTCTGACCGCGCGGCCGACGGCGCGGCCGACATTGGATATCTGGCTGTTGCTCAGCTCCATCACCAGCGTGTCGCGCTGCATGGCGATGCGGATGTTTTTGAAGTCTTGCTTGCCAAGCGCCGTGGCCAGCTGGCGGGCTCGGGCGCTGTCATCGTTCCACTGCTCCAGCGTCGGCCGGGCTGGAATGTCGGGGCCGCCGCTGAAATAGGCGGGCTCCTGTATCTTGGGGACATATTCCTTTACGTTCAATGGTATGTCTACATGGGCATTGATGATGGGCACCGAGCCCTTCTGCGCCCAAGCCATTTGCAGACCCAGCCAGCCCCATTGATATTCGAGGCCTACGGCAGGCCCTTTGTTGCGCTTTTCGGTGGCATAGGTTTGTATGCCGTATGGCGCCGGGTCTTGAGGGTAGTTGTTGGCGTCGTATTCGGCGACCAGCGACCAGTTGGGCAAGAAAGACGGCGTGTAGCGCAAACCGCCGAACATGCCTTGGATGCGGCCCGAGCCATGGCCTATCGTGGCTTCCAGGCCCGGCAGCACTTGCTTGGTCGCGATGAGGTTGGTGCCTTTCCAAAGCCGGTTGCCTTGGATGTCGTTCAGGCCGAGCGAAACTTCCGGCAACCAGGTTGTTTCTTCCAGCAAGCGGAATTTGGTATCGATGGCCTTGTCTTTGTATCGGCCATAGCCTCCGCCGTATTGCTGATTCTGGAAGCCTTCAACGTCTGCGATGGAGGTGTAGCGTCCTGACACTTCCAGCCAGGGCAGGAGGGTGAGGGAGGTCCAAAGAATGCCGTATGGCTTGTCATAGCCATAGCCGAAACTGAGGGTGCCATCATTGCCCACGCGGGCGGAGGGCATGTTGATATAGCCCATCTGGCCGGTTAGCGATGGCTGTGCGATGGCGCCGCAGGCGAATAGCAGCGGGACCCCTTTTTGCAATACCCCTATCGCAAAATGACTTCTGGTTTTTTTGCGCATCAAAGCTACCCAGATTTTTGTGTTTATGCTGCAGCCATCAAGCGCGAGGGCTGCGCTGATCAATGTGCTAGGCATTGACCTATCTTGGATGAGTGTTGCGGCGTTACAGGTTTTTCAGGTGTTGCAGATCAAGCGAGGAGTGCGGGGACGCTAAAGCCTGGAATAAGCTGGCCCATCATGCCCGGCTATTTTCTAGCTACAGCGACAAGGCCGCGTGGCGGTGAATAGGCGCCAAACAGACTGTCAGCTGCTAAGCAGTCTGCCTGGCGTAGATGTAGCCTTGCGGTCCGCGACCACTATTGGCTTAGTGGTGAGTCGCAGCGGAGTGGGAGGACGAAGAGTTGCTGTTGCTGGATACCGCGACGGCCGCGGCAACCGCCGCGCCGATGGCGGCAATGGTGCCGACGCTGAGTCCGGCGATGCCCGCGGTAGTGCCGGCGATGCCTGCGGTGCCGACAGTACCCGCCGTGCCTGCAGTACCAGCCGTGCCCGCGGTGCCCGCAGTGCTAGTGGTGGTTGTACCTGCTTCCTCACCAGCCGCAAAGGCAGGCGAAACAAGAGCGGCGGAAAAAGCGAGGACAATGATTTTCTTCAGCAGCATGATGAATCCTTTACTCAACGTTGGACCACGGAAAAGAAGGAACCGCCACTACCTATGCTGGATGATAGGCAGGATTCCGTATTTTTCAAGTCGTTCCTGCTGATGTTTGATATGAAAAAAACATTTCAAAACAAGGCATTCATCATGCTGTAGCCTGAATGGCTAGACCATCCAGAAGTCAAGGCGCTTGGCGTGGGCTGCCAGCAACCGCTGGAAGACGGCCGGGTCTTTGGTATAGGTCAGATCGCCCTCCACCGGCTGATGCAGATCATGGAGCCTGGATACCCAGAAGCGCAATGCCGCGGCCCGCAACATGACTGGCCAGCAGGCTTTTTCGTCCTCGGTCAGCGCGCGCTCGGACTGGTAGCCTTCCAGGAAGGCGCGGGCGAGGCTGTCGTCCAGCTCACCGTTTTCCAGGCGCGCCCAATCGTTGACGGCGATGGCGATGTCGTACAGCAGCACATCGTTGCAGGCGTAGTAGAAATCGATGAAGCCGCTGATCTTGTCGCCGTCCATCAGCACATTGTCGCGGAACAGGTCGGCATGGATCACGCCGGATGGCAGATGATCGAAGCGATGGCTGTCCTGCAGCTGGATTTCCTGGCGCAGCAGCGCGGCGGTTTCCGCGTCCAGCAGCGGATAGAGCTGCTGCGCGGCCTGGCTCCACCACCGCGGGCCGCGCGGATTGCGCATTTTCAGCGGGAAGGTGGCGGAGGCCTTGTGCATCTGCGCCAGCATTTCGCCCACTGCGCGGCATTGCGCGGCGCTGGGTTGGCTGACGTCCGCGCCGCTCAGGCAGGAAACCAAGCTGGCCGGTTTGCCGGCCAGCGGGGACGCGAAATGGTCGGTATGGTCGGCGATGGGGGCGGGACAGGCTACGCCGTGTTTGGCCAGGTGGCTCATCAGCGACAGGTAGAACGGCAGCTCGTCCAGTTGCAGCGTTTCGAACAGCGTCAGCACGTAGCGGCCGTGCGTGGTGGTGACGAAGTAGTTGGTGTTGGTGATGCCCGCCGCGATGCCTTGCAGCTCAAGCAACTGCCCCAAGGCGTAACCCTGCAGCCAGTTTTGCAGCGATTCCCGGCTGACCGTGGTGTAAACCGACATGCGAACTCCTTAGAACCTGACCAGAACCCAGCGCGGGATCACGATGCGGGTGTTCGGATCAACCTGCTTCATGGTGCCGGAGCCGTTGTCGTCGATCAGGTAATACGGCACGCCATGCGAAGGCGTGACTTTGATCATGTAAAGCTGGCCGTTCAAGCGGTATTCCTCGATCTTGTCGTCGCCCTTCTGGATCAGGCGCACCTCCGGCTCCGGCTCGGCGGCGTTGTCCTGAGTGATGACCGGCGGCGGCGGCACCACCGATTTGGGCGGCGCGGACGGCGCTTCAGCGGCGAAGGCGGGCGCCAGCGGCAGGAGAAGAAGGAGGGCGATTGAACGGCGCATGGTGTTTTCCTTTGTGTGTATGCGGCGATATTAAAGGTTCAGCATCTGTTCGCGCTCTTCAGGCAGCGCGTCGAAGCCTCGGGTTTCGTAATGTTTGAAAATGGTTTCGACGATTTGTTGCGGATCGTCGATCAATTGGATCAGGTTCAGGTCGTCCGGATTGATCATGCCTTCGGACACCAGCCGGTCTTTCACCCAGTCCAGCAGGCCGCTCCAGAACTCGCTGCAGCACAAGATGATGGGGATCTTGCGGCTCTTGCCGGTCTGGATCAGCGTCAGCGCCTCGAACATCTCGTCCAGCGTGCCGAAGCCGCCGGGCATCACCACATAGGCGATGGCATGTTTGACGAACATGACCTTGCGGCTGAAGAAGTGGTTGAATTTGACCGCCAGGTCTTGGTAGTCGTTGGGTTTTTGTTCGTGCGGCAGCACAATGTTCAGCGCCACCGATGGACTTCTGCCGTAAAATGCCCCCTTGTTGGCGGCCTCCATGATGCCGGGGCCGCCCCCGGATATCACTGAAAAGCCCGAATCGGACAGTCTTCTCGCCACGTCTTCGGTCAGTTTGTAGTATTTGTGATCTCGCGGCGTGCGGGCGCTGCCAAAAATGCTGACGGCCGGCGTAATGCCTTGCAACTCCTCGGCCGACTCGACAAACTCCGACAGTATCTTCATCACATGCCAGGCTTCGCGCGAGCGGAAGCGCTGCATGGTGGCATGGCGATCACTGGTCTGCGGTAACTTATCGGACAAGCTCATACTTCTGCCTCTTTATGAAAACATTGTTATTGATCGACGGCTCTTCTTACTTGTACCGCGCCTTTCACGCGATGCCCGATTTGCGATCCCCGGATGGCCGCCCGGTGGGGGCTGTCTATGGCATGGTGAACATGCTCAGGCGGCTGGAGAAGGAGGTTGAATTCGATTATAGCGCCTGCGTCTTCGACGCGAAGGGCAAGACCTTCCGCGACGACCTGTACCCCGAATACAAGGCCAATCGCCCGTCGATGCCCGAGGAGCTTGCCTCCCAGATTACGGCGGTCCACGACGTGGTGCAAGCTTCCGGCTGGCCGATGCTGGTGGTGCCGGGGGTGGAGGCGGACGATGTGATCGGCACGCTGGCGCGCACGGCGGCGGCGGCGGGCATGCAGGTGATCATCTCCACCGGCGACAAGGACATGGCCCAGTTGGTGACGCCGGCGGTGACGCTGGTCAACACCATGACCAACGAGCTGCTGGACGAGGCCGGGGTAAAGGAGAAGTTCGGCGTGCCGCCTAGCCTGATCATCGACTACCTGACCCTGATCGGCGACAAGGTGGACAATGTGCCTGGCGTCGACAAGTGCGGGCCGAAAACCGCGGTGAAATGGCTGGAACAATACGGCGATCTGGACGCTGTCGTCGCCCAGGCCGACAGCGTCGGCGGCAAGGTGGGCGAGAATCTGCGCGCCGCGCTGGATTGGCTGCCGATGGGCAAGCGGCTGATCACCATCGATTGCGAAGTGGATCTCAAGACCGACCTGCCGCACGGCTTGCCGGGCCTGCAGCATGGCCAGAAGGACAAGCCGCGGCTGGCCGAATTGTTCCTGGATCTGGGTTTCCGCACCTTCTATCACGAAGTGACCGCGGGCGAGGAGATGCCTGCCGTCGTCCAGCGCCAGGAAGAAGCGCCCGCCGCGCAGAGCGATTTATTCGGCGGCGCGGACGACGCTGTCGCGGCAGCTCCTGCGGTTCCCGCGAATGTCGAGCGCCATTACGAAACCATCCTCACCAACGCGCAACTGGACGCCTGGCTGGCAAAGCTGGCGGCGGCCAAGGTGGTGTCCTTCGACACCGAAACCACCAGCCTCGATCCGATGCAGGCGCGCATCGTCGGCGTCAGCTTCTCGGTGGAGGCCGGCCATGCCGCCTACCTGCCGCTGGAGCATCATTACGCCGGCGCGCCGGAGCAGCTGGGGCTGGATGCGGCCCTGGCCAGGCTCAAGCCCTGGCTGGAGGACGCCGGCCAGAAGAAGTGCGGCCAGAACCTGAAGTACGACAGCCACGTGCTGGCCAACCATGGCATCGCCCTGCGCGGCATCGTCGATGATTCGATGCTGGCCTCCTACGTGCTGGAAAGCCATCAGCGTCATAATATGGACGATCTGGCGCGCCGCCACCTGGGTGAGAACACCGTCAGCTACGAGGAGATCTGCGGCAAAGGCGCCAAGCAGATCGGTTTCGGCGAGGTGGACGTGGACGTCGCCGCCAATTACGCGGCCGAAGACGCCGACATCACGCTGCGTTTGAACCAGCATTTCGCCGGCCAATTGAGCGGCGACCTGGAAAAGATCTATCGCGACATCGAGCTGCCGGTGGCCGAAGTGCTGTTCAAGATGGAACGCCACGGCGTGCTGATCGATCGCGACAAGCTGGCGGCGCAGAGCCACCAGCTGGGCAGCCAGATGCTGCAACTGGAGCAGCAGGCTTACGAGCTGGCCGGCCAGCCGTTCAATCTGAATTCGCCCAAGCAGCTGCAGGAAATCCTGTTCGGCAAGCTGGCCATCCCCACCAAGGGCGTCAAGAAAACGCCGTCGGGCGGCTATTCCACCGATGAATCGGTGCTGGAGCAGCTGGCGCTGGACCACCCGCTGCCCAAACGCATTCTGGAATACCGCGGCCTGGCCAAGCTGAAGTCCACTTATACCGACAAGCTGCCGACGCTGATTTATCCACAGACTGGCCGCGTGCACACGACTTATGCACAGGCGGTGGCGATTACCGGCCGTTTGTCCAGCAACGATCCCAATCTGCAGAACATCCCGGTGCGCACCGCCGAGGGCCGCCGCGTCCGCGAGGCCTTCATCGCGCCGGCTGGCTGGCAGATCGTATCGGCCGACTACTCGCAGATCGAGCTGCGCATCATGGCCCACCTGTCCGGCGACGAAGGCATGCAGAAGGCCTTCGCCAGCGGCGAGGACATTCACCGCGCCACCGCGGCCGAGGTGTTCGGCGTGGATCTCGGCGCGGTGACGTCGGATCAGCGCCGCGCCGCCAAGGCGATCAACTTCGGCCTGATCTACGGCATGAGCGCCTTCGGCCTGGCCGCTCAGCTGGACATCGAGCGCAGCGCTGCCCAGCAGTACATCGACCGCTATTTCATGCGCTATCCGGGCGTGGCGGAGTATATGCAGAGTACGCGTGAGAAAGCGCGCGAGCAAGGCTATGTGGAAACGGTGTTCGGCCGCCGCCTGTATCTGCCGGACATCAAGCTGTCCAATCCGGGCCGCCGCGCCGGCGCCGAGCGCGCCGCGATCAACGCGCCGATGCAAGGCACCGCGGCCGATCTGATCAAGCTGGCGATGATAGCGGTGCAGGACTGGCTGGAGCGCGATGGCTTGCAAAGCAAGCTGATCATGCAGGTGCACGACGAACTGGTGCTGGAAGTGCCGCAAGCCGAGCTGGAGCTGGTCAAGCGCCGCCTGCCGGAAATCATGGCCGGCGCGGCGGATTTGAGCGTGCCGCTGTTGGCGGAAGTCGGCGCCGGCGACAGCTGGGAAGCCGCGCACTGAGCGCGCTTTTCTGATTGGCGGATGGCGCATCCGCAGGCAAGCCCTGATGGCCCGGTTTTCCGGGCCATTTTCTTTTTGCGCGCGCATCCTTTCCATGGGCGTGGCATCCGCGCACCTGCCCTTTGGTGCGAAGCCCCCATCCTCATTTCCGGCTTTGGGACAGGCACGCGAGCATGGACTCGGCCGTGAGCGGCAAACTGGCTCGAACATGGCACAGGGAGCGGCGGACGCATGCGCACGCAAAGCGGCATCACTTTGATCGAGTCATTGGCGGCCTTGGCTCTTGCCTGCGCGCTGATGGCGATGGCTGCGCCTATGTTCGCCTCTACTTTGGAGCGTTACCGTTTGCGGCAGCAGGCGCTTATCTTGACCTCGGTGCTGTGGCATGCCCGCAGCGAGGCTGTGCGGCTGAACCAGCCGGTTTATGTGTGCGCCGCCAATCTCAAAACCAATCTGGAGCTGCAAGGATGTCTGCCGCCGATGGGCGGCATGCGCCAGCTCTGGCCGGAGGGCGCATTGGCATTTGCCGATCTCGATGCGCCGGGCAACGGCGCATACAACGGCGGCGAGCGCTTGAAGCTAGCCATGCTGGATGGACGGCGCGTCGCGGTGGCCAATCGGATGCGGCAGCTGATGTTTACCGTGGAAGGCCGGGTGTGGCCGAGCGAGGACGTGGATTTCTGGTTGAGCGGAGCCAGCGGCCATTGTTTGCGCGTGCATCTGGCCGCCAATGGGGCGGCAAGGCTGGGCGAGGTGGACGATGGCTGCGGCTAAGGCGCAGCAGCAAGGGCATAGCTTGATCGAGGCCTTGCTGGCGCTGGCGATATGGATGCTGGGGATGAGCGGCTTGTTCAGCCTGCAGGCGAAAACCTTGCAGCAAAGCCGCGACATCGAACAGCTTGCCGCCATCGAGCAAGCCGCCAGCGAGCTGATTGCCATGGCGCAAACCATGCCGGCGCAAGAATGGAAGCATTTTCAGGAAAGCGGCTATGACGATCATCTCGACGGCGCGGCGACGTGTTTGAGCGGCTGTTCCGCGCAGCAAAGGGCGGCGTTTCAGCTCTGGCGTTTCAAGCAGTCTTTGCGCTCGGGACGGGGGGCGCAGGAGGCAATACGCGCCGCGGTATGCCGGAGCGATGGCAAGCAGGCGCCGTCGCTGGCGTCGGACGGCTGCGGCGGCAGCGGACCGCTTGGCATCCGGGTGGCTTGGCGCAGCCGCAATGGAAAAGCCTGGCATGAGCAGTCGCGGGTGTGGCCGCTGTCGCCCTGAGTCATGCCGTATCGCTCGCGGCAGCGCCTTGATCAGCGCTTTGCTGGCTTTGGCCTTGTCCAGCTTCATCATCGCGGGCGCGGTGTCTGCTTTCTCCAGGGCCGCGCGGAACGTCAGCATGGATGCCGCCGCGTTGGAGCAATGGCAGCAGGCGGATTGGGCGTTGCGCGAGATGGCCCGCGATCTGGCGCGGCATGGCCGTTTTGGTTGCGCGCTCCTGGGGTGGAGGAAAGCGGATTTTTCCGCAGCGGCGTGGCATTTGCGCCTGGCGGGCACGGCGGTGTCTTTCAACAAGCTGGCTATCGATGGAGAAGGGAAATTGCAGCGATTCGAGGGCGTGCCGCAGGCTCTACCTGGGGCGAGCCTATTGCTTTCCAGCTGCCTAGCCAGCCATGGCTTGGGTCTGGGCCAATGGAGCCGGCAGGGCGAAACGGTGGCCTTGCATCCGGCGCTGCCCGTCGCCTATCAGCAGCCCGGCGCATTGCATCTGCCTTCTTTGCAATTGTGGATGCCGCTGGAGCGGCGATATCGGCTGCATGCGGATGGACGTTTGGAGCGCGTGAGCGTTGAGGCGGGCGACGATAAACAGGAAGCGCAAGTGATGCTGTCGCCCGTGCGCGCGATGCGCTTGAAAGTGCTGGTTCAGGAAGGCTGCGCCCAAGCCGGCGCATGGCGGTTTTGGGAGGCGTGGAATGGCGCTGGCGAGATCCTGGCCGCGCAATTGGAGCTGGACTGGCAGCCGGAGGGAGAGCGCGCGCGGACTTTGTCGCGGACCATCCCGCTGGCGTCCGGCCTGGCGTGTCCCTCATGAGCGCCGGCCAACGCGGCGCGGCATTGCTGATGGTGACGGCGCTGCTGGCGATGCTGAGCCTGCTGGCTTTGAGCGTTTCGCAGAACGTCGTCGGATTGGCGAGGCTGCAGCGCAACGTGTCGGATCGGCAAAGGGCTGCGCAGTCGGCGGGTTTGGCTTTGCCGCAGGCTGAAGCCTGGGTCGCGGCGCTGGATAAGAAACTGAATATGGCGGATAGAGCGCAAAAGCCCGCTGATCTGTATGGCCCTGCTGGAATTTTTCCCCCTCATTGCCAAGGGCCCGCCGGCAAAGGGGTATGCGAGCCGACAGTGCCGCCGCATAAGCGCATGCAGGATGGCGTGTTGGTGCTGCACCCTTGCGGGACGAGCCAGGAATTGGCGCTGGAGACGGGACAAACGCAGCCTTGGTGTCCGGCCAAAGTGCGGCATGGCGTCAATCACTGGGCCAACCCGCGCTTCATGGTGGAATTGGTGGATCCTCGGTTTCCGGTGGAGGGCCAGCCTGGCACGGCTCGCTTGTATCGCATCACCGTACGGGCCTGGGGCCTCAGCGAGCGCAGCGCCGCCACGATGCAAAGCTGGTATCGAGTGGTTCGACTGGAAGATATGAGCGTGCAGGGCAAACGCCTCAACCATATGGAGGTGCTGGAATGAAACCATGGCGAGAGCGAGGCTTCAGCTTGCTGGAGCTGATGATGGGCCTGGCGATAGCGGTGCTGTTGCTGGCGGCTGCGGCCCCGGCCTATCAGCAGTATATGCAGCGAGCCAGGCTGGATGAGGCCAAGTCGGCCTTGTTGCAGGATGGCCATTTCATGCAGCAATGGTTTCGCCGACACGGCGCGTATCTGTCGGCGGCCAATGCGGAATGGCCTTCCTTGCCGATTTTACAGACGACGGCTTTCGACATCGGCCTGAGCAGCCAGACGCCTTCGGACGAAAATCTGGCGAGCATTACGTTCACCTTGGTCGCGAGTCCTAAAGCGGGCTCCGGCTTGGAGGAATGGATGCTCAAGCTGGATCAGGATGGCAATATCCAGCAATGCCGGCAAGAGAGCGGAATGGAGAAATGCCGTTTGTAGTTGGCGAAAGGGCGCTTAACGGGCGCTGCCGGGCGTGGCCACGGCCAGATGAAAAGCGGCTTGCGGGCTGGGCCGCGCTTGATCAGCGCGGCGTGGAAGCGGGTGGGTCAAGCCAGCCTTGCCCATCCTGTCGTTCAAACGCGAACGACCAGCCCCTGCGAAGCGAAATACGCTCGGCCGCGCTAGCCTGGCTTAGGGATGGGCTGGCAGGCCTTAGGCTTTTTCCGGCTCAGGGTCGTCCCCCCATGGCGCCACCTTGACCAGCAGCATCATGCCGGGAATCGCCAAGGCGGTGCATAGGAAGAAGAACGAGGTCCAGCCCACCGAATCGACGATGTAGCCGGTGGCGGCGTTGGCCAGCGTGCGCGGCACCGCCGCCAGGCTGGTGAACAGCGCGAACTGGGTGGCGGTATAGGCCGGGTGGGTGCAACGGGCGATGAAGGCGACGAAGGCCGCGGTGCCCAGGCCCACGCCCAAGGCTTCAAAGCCGATCACCGTCGCCAGCATGGCCAGCTGTTCGCTGCCTATGGCATGGAAGCGGCCATAGCTGGCCAGCCAGGCGAAGCCGAGAATGGACAGCACCTGCACCACGCCGAAGGCCCACAAGGCGCGGTTGATGCCCAGTTTGATCATCCACAGGCCGCCTAGCAGGCCACCGGCCACCGCGGGCCACAAGCCGGCATGCTTGGCCACCAGGCCAATCTGCGATTTGGCGTAGCCCATGTCCAGATAAAACGGCGTGGCCAGCGAGGTGGCCATGCTGTCGCCCAGCTTATATAGGAAGATGAAGCCCAAAATCCACAGCGCGCCCTGCCAGCCCTGGCGGGTAAGGAATTCATGGAAGGGTTCGATCACCGCTTCGCGCAGCGTCTTCGGGCTGCTTTTCGCCAGCGCTGGTTCTTTCACCAATAGCGTCATCAAGATGCCGGGGAGCATGAACACGGCGGTGAACATGAACACGCTGCCCCAGTCGCGATAATCGGCCAGGATCAGGGACAGCGAGCCCGGCACCAGTCCGGCCAGGCGATAGGCGTTGATGTGGATGGTGTTGCCCAGGCCCAGCTCGTTGTCGTGGAGAATTTCGCGGCGGAAAGCATCCAGCACGATGTCCTGGCTGGCGGAGAAAAACGCCACCAGCAAGGCCAGGCCGGCTATGGCGGCGATGTCCGCCTGCGGCGAGAACAGGCCGAACAGCGCGACCGCGACCAGCAGCGCCAACTGGGTGGCCAGCATCCAGCCGCGGCGGCGGCCCAAGAGCGGCAGCGCGTAGCGGTCCAGCAGCGGCGACCACAGGAATTTCCAGGTGTAGGGCAAGCCGATCAAGGCGAACAGGCCGATGGACTTCAGATCCACGCCCTCGCTGCGCAACCAGGCGGGCAATAGATTGATCAGCGTATACAGGGGCAGGCCGGAAGCGAAGCCGGTGAATACGCAGGTGAGCATGGTGCGCGAGAACACGTCGCGCCGCCAGTTGATGGAAGCCAGGGTCATGGTCTGTTGTTGTCGTTATCGGTTGGCGGAACCGCCCGCGGCATCGCAATGCGCGGGCGGGAAGGCGGCTATTCTATTGTCCGCGAGGCGGCAGGCCGGACCTTGCGGCGAAAACGTCCGCGCGATCAGCGCCGCAGCGCCCGTTCTATCTTCTGGTCGGTCTTGTACTGGCTGAGCGCGTATACCGACCACAAGGCGGCCGGCAGCCAGCCTATCACGGTCAGTTGCAGCATCAGGCAAAACAAGCCGGCAAAAGGCCGGCCTATGGTGAAGAACTGCAGCCAGGGCAAGAAAATGGCCAGCAACAGGCGCATGCGTCGTTCCTCCTTGCGGATCGGTTTAGCCGCGCGCCACCCGGTAAAACGCCAGGCTGCCGCGCAGATTAGGCAGCAAGGATACCCGCTTGCCCTTGTCCATGACCACCCTCTCCAGCACTCGGATGCGGTTCTTGGCGCAGAGTTCCTCGAAGTCGCCCAGCATGCACCAATGGATGTTGGGCGTGTCGTACCACTGGTAAGGCATGGTGTCGGACACCGGCATATGGCCGTGCAGGATTTGCAGCCGGTTCTGCCAGTAGCCGAAGTTGGGGAAGGTGACGATGGCTTCGCGGCCGACGCGCAGCATCTCGTTGAGGATGGCCTCGGTATGGCGCATCGCCTGGATGGTCTGCGACAGCACCACATGGTCGAAGCGCTGCTCGCCGAACTGGCACAGGCCGCTTTCCAGATCGCCCTGCAGCGCGTTGACGCCGGAAGCGACGCAGCGCACCACATTGGCCACGTCGAAATCCACGCCGTAGCCTTGCACCTGTTTGTCTTGCTGCAGCGCCGCCAGCAACTGGCCGTCGCCGCAGCCCAAGTCCAGCACCCGGCTGTTCGGGGCGATCCAGTCGGCGATCAATCGCAGGTCGGGGCGGAGAATGTCGATGGCGCTCATGCGTTCACCTCCTCGGCCACGCGGTTCAAATAGGCGCGCATCAAATCCACATAGGGCTGATCGGTCATCAGGAAGGCATCGTGGCCGTGGGCCGACTCGATCTCCGCATAACTGACGCGCTTGCCGGCGGCGATCAGCGCCTGCACCGTCTCGCGCGAGCGTTCGGGTGAGAAACGCCAGTCGCTGGTGAAGCTGGCTAGCAGGAATTGCGCTTGCGCCGGCTTCAATGCGGCCGCCAGATCGCCGCCATGGTCTTTGGCCGGATCGAAATAGTCAAGCGCCTTGGTCATCAGCAAATAGGTGTTGGCGTCGAAGTAGTCGGAGAATTTGTCGCCCTGATAGCGCAGATAGCTCTCGATCTCGAATTCCACGTCGTAGCCGAATTGATACTCGCCGGAGCGCAGCATGCGGCCGAATTTCTCGCCCATGCCGTCGTCGGACAGATAGGTGATGTGGCCCAGCATCCGCGCCAGCCGTAGGCCGCGGCGCGGGATGGCGTTCTGCTGGTAGAAGTCGCCGCCATGGAATTCCGGGTCGGTGAGGATGGCCTGGCGCGCCACGTCGTTGAAGGCGATGTTCTGCGCCGACAGCTTGGGGGCGGAGGCGATCACCAGCGCGTGGGCGACGCGCTCCGGATAGGCGATGCTCCAGTGCAGCGCCTGCATGCCGCCCAGCGAGCCACCGATCACCGCCGCCCAGCGGGCGATGCCCAGCCGGTCGGCCAGGCGGGCTTGGGTGGTGACCCAGTCGCTGACTGTCATCACAGGAAAGGTCGAGCCCCAGGGCTGGCCGGTGGCGGGGTTGATGCTGGAGGGGCCGCTGCTGCCGTGGCAGCCGCCCAGATTGTTGACGCCGACGACGAAAAAGCGCGAGGTGTCTATCGGCTTGCCGGGGCCTATCATATTGTCCCACCAGCCCGCGGTTTTATCGTCGGCGTGGTAGCGGCCGGCGACGTGGTGATGGCCAGACAGCGCGTGGCAGATCAGGATGGCGTTGCTCTTGTCGGCATTGAGCTGGCCGTAGGTTTCAAAGCGCAGCTGGTAGCCGGGCAGGGCGGCGCCGCTGGCTAGCGGCAAGGGGGTATCGAACACGGCGTCCTGCGCCGCGACGATCCCCACCGAACAGTTGGCGTCGGTCATGGGGTGGGCCTCTTCTATTTTTATCCGCGCCGGCCGCCCTCTGTCGGGGCATGTCGCGGCGAGGTCTCCTGCGGCTACCCGATGATTATATCCACAAGACATGCTTGCGCGGGAGGGGGGCGGCCGGGATAATCGGCGCGTTTTCATCGCCGCCGCCATTATGTTCGGACGCTTGTTCAAATTCTTCGCGCTGTGCTTCATCTTGTGGGCGGTGGCCCGCTGGCTGCTGAAGCCAGGCCAGCGCCGCACCCTGCACGAGCTGTTCTCCGCGCTCGCCATCGCCCTGCTGATCAGCGCCGGCCTGTTTTGCGTGCTGTATTGGCTGGGCTGGCATCAATTGTGAGGATTCATCGGCGTTTGCGTTTGCGTCTGAGGACGCGGCGCAAGCTATGCCAGATGCCTTGGCTGGCGGTGGCCAGCCCGATCTCGCAGAAAATCGGCATGGACAGGCCTTGCCGCCATGCGGGATTGGCCGCCTCGTAGCGGGATAGATGCCGGGCCAGGCGCGGGGTGTCGGCGATGCTGCGCGCAAGGGCGGGAGGATGGTGATCGCTGAAGTCCGCCAAACCGGCCGCCGCTTGCCAGCGCGCTCCTGCGGCATCGGCGCCCAGTTGTTCGAGCAAGGCTTTGTCTGCCGCGGCAAGCGTGCTGTCTGCCAGGGTTCTCACGCCGCGGAATGTCGCCGCCACGCGCACAAAGCTGTTAGGGAAACAGATGCAGCCAAACAACAGCGGCAGCAGCGGCGCCTGCAACTTGACTCGCAACAGCACCGCCAGGGTGGAGACGATCAAGGCTGAGCTGCCGCGCCAGCCAGGATCGGTATAAGAATAGTCCACCCGGAGCAGCATCCCTTTCCTGGCGGGAGCGCGCGTTTTCTCGCTCACCGCAAGCCAAAAACCGCGGGGCACGCCTTTCCCATCGTAAAAAACGACAGACCAGGCATGGTTTTGGCGATAGCTATGTTGAAACTCGCGCCACATCGCGCTTTCTTTTTGAGTCGATGGCTCTCTGAAAGGAAATTGCGCCAGGCGGAGGCGATGCAGGCATTGCAGCGTTTCCAGGTCGACTTCGCGCGCGCGCTGGATGCGGTAGCTCAAGGGAGAGGTCATGGGGAGTGTTCATTATGAATATTTGCTTAATTGTGGTGAAAGCATATGCTTTCGTCAATCGCATCTATCCGGAAACCAGCTTCCAACGCCGAAGTGTTTGATCTTCCTCATTTTGCCGTGATCCCGGCTAGGCTAGACTGCGCGCTTTTGCCGGCAAGACCATGGATCTCACCCGCCATCTGCACACCTTTGGCTACTACCTGAAGCAGCGCTACGGCGAGCCTGTCCACAAGCTGTCGCTGGCCGGCGGCTTTACCTGCCCTAACCGCGACGGCACCTTGGGGCGCGGCGGCTGCACGTTTTGCAATGTGCGCAGCTTCGGCCGGGAGGCGGCGGAGCTGTCTATCAGCCAGCAGCTGGCGCGCGAAAAGCGCAAGACCGACCGGGCGAGAAAATACCTGGCCTATTTCCAGGCCTATACCAGCACCTATGCCGAAGTGGAAACGCTGCGCGCCTTGTACGATGAGGCGGTGGCCAGCGCCGATGTGGTGGGTTTATGCGTCGGCACGCGGCCCGACTGCGTGCCGGACGCCGCGCTGGACCTGTTGGCCTCGTATCAGGATAAAGGAAGCGAGGTGTGGCTGGAGCTGGGCTTGCAAACCGCGCATGACCGCACCCAGGCCTTGATCCGCCGCGGCCACACGCTGGCCGATTACCAAGATGCCGTTCAGCGGGCGCATGCGCGCGGGCTCAAAGTGTGCGCGCATTTGATCGCCGGTTTGCCCGGCGAGAATGCCGGCGACGCGCACGCCACCTTGCAGACCGTGCTGGATATCGGCGTGGAGGGACTGAAGCTGCATCCCTTGATGATAGTGCGCGGCAGCCGCATGGCGGCGCAATATCGGCGCGGAGAAGTTATGCCTATGGTCTTGGATGATTACGCCGAGCTGGCGGCCAGCCTGATCCGCCATACCCCGCGCGAAGTGGTGTATCACCGCATTTCCGCCACAGCGCAGGCGCCGACCCTGATCGCGCCCGAATGGTGCGGCCCGCGCTGGAGCGCTTTGCAGGCGATAGGCGAGCGGCTGGCGCGGGACGGCGGGCAGGGCGCAGCCTTGGGCGGGGGCTGGCCGGCGCGGGATTGTGTTAGCGAATATTGATCGGCCAAAACAATAGGTGTGCGCTACTGTCAGAATCGACATGATATTCCGACCAAATGGAAACGACAGGAGCGCCGCCATGCTGATCAGAAAGCCAGCCGACCATTTGCCGTCGGACATCACCCCCGAAAGCGTCTATTTCAATCGCCGCCAATTCATGCTCGGCGCCGCCGGCCTGCTGCTGTCGGCCGAGACGCTGGCCGGACTCAACGCCAAGAAAAGCCCGCTGTCGCAGCTGGCGTCCAACGACAAGCCCAACAGCCTCAAGGAAGTCACCAGCTACAATAATTTCTACGAATTCGGCACCGACAAGTCCGATCCGGCCGAGAACGCCGGCAGCCTGCATACCCGGCCGTGGAGCGTGCTGGTGGACGGCGAGGTGGCCAAGCCGCGCCGCTTCGCCATCGAGGACTTGCTGAAGTTTCCGCTGGAGGAGCGCATTTACCGGCTGCGCTGCGTGGAAGGCTGGAGCATGGTGATTCCCTGGGTGGGCTTTCCGCTCGCCAGCCTGCTCAAGCAGATGAACCCCAGCTCGCGCGCCAAGTACGTGTCGTTTGAGACCTTGCAGCGGCCCAGCGAGATGCCGGGCCAGCGCGACGCGGTATTGGAGTGGCCGTACCGCGAGGGGCTGCGCATCGACGAAGCCATGCATCCGCTGACCATCTTGGTGGTGGGCCTGTACGGCAATGTGCTGCCGAACCAGAACGGCGCGCCCATCCGGCTGGTGGTGCCGTGGAAATACGGCTTCAAGAGCATCAAGTCCATCGTGCGCATCCGGCTGCAGGAAACCCTGCCGGCCACCAGCTGGAATATGGCCAACGCGCATGAGTACGGCTTCTACTCCAATGTGAACCCGGAAGTGGACCATCCGCGCTGGAGCCAGGCTTCCGAGCGGCGCATCGGCGAATTCTTCAAGCGCAAGACGCTGATGTTCAACGGCTACGCCGAGCAAGTGGCCGGGCTTTACCGCGGCATGGACCTGAGAAAGAACTTCTGATGACGACGCTGCGCATGAAATCACCGGTTTCCACGGCCGACCGCCGCCTCGCCATCGGCAAAGTCTTGCTGTTCATCGCCTGCCTGTCGCCGCTGACTCGCGCCGCCTGGATCGTGCTGTCCGGCGAGGCGGTGAACCCGATCGAGTTCATCACCCGTTCCACCGGCACCTGGACGCTGGTGTGGCTGCTGGCCACGCTGAGCATGACGCCGCTGCGCCGCTTCACCGGCCAGGCTTGGCCCTTGAAGTGCCGCCGCATGCTGGGGCTGTTCGCCTTCTTTTACGCCAGCCTGCATTTCACCACCTATATCTGGCTGGATCAGTTCTTCGACTGGCATCACATCGTCAAGGACATCGCCAAACGGCCTTTCATCACCGTGGGCTTCGCCGCGATCTTGCTGATGTCGCCATTGGCCTTGACCTCGACCCAGGGCTGGATGCGGCGCCTGAAGCGCAACTGGGGCAAGCTGCACCGGCTGGTGTATCCGGTGGCCATGCTGGCGGTGATCCATTACTGGTGGCTGGTGAAGAAGGACATCACCCAGCCCTTGATCTACGCCGCAGTGCTGGCGCTGTTGCTGGGCCTGCGCTTGTGGTGGCGCGCGCGCAAAGCTTGATCCTTCGGCTTGGCAGCGGGGCGCGGGCGTTTTAAAGTCGGGAGTTTGTCTGACTTGCAAACGAATTCCCTATGTCCAAAGCCCCCGTCACCCAGGCCATCCGCGCGCTGCGCGAGCACAAGGTGGATTACACCGAACACTTGTACAAGTACGAGGAAAAAGGCGGCACCACCGTGTCGGCGCGCGAGTTGGGCGTGGACGAGCACGCCGTGGTGAAGACGCTGATCATGGAAGATGAGAACAAGCGGCCGCTGATCGTGCTGATGCATGGCGACTGCGAAGTGGGCACCGGCATGCTGGCCAAGCAGATCGGCGTCAAAAAGGTTCATCCCTGCGATCCGAAAACCGCGGACAAGCACAGCGGCTATCAAGTGGGCGGCACCAGCCCCTTCGGCACGCGGCATCCCATGCCGGTGTATATGGAAGCCAGCATCGCCGAGTTGCCGGTCATCTATATCAATGGCGGCAAGCGCGGCTTTTTGGTGGGGGTCAGCCCGCAGGAGGTGATCCGCGTATTGAACCCCACCCTGGTCAACGCTGCGGCTTAGCTTCCGGGAAGTTGCGCTGGTAGATGGCTTGCAGGCTGCCGTCTTTCTCCATTTGTTCCAGCGCGCGGCCAAACGCTTTGCGGATACGCGCGGCTTGCGGGTAGCTGCGAGAGAACATAAGGCTCAGCGGCGTTTCCTTGTCCAGCGGGCTGGGAATGTAGCCGAATTCTTTCTCGCGCTCCGGCATGATGCTATGGATCAGAAATAATCCCCGCTCCAGCGACATCGGCGCGAGATCCAGGTGGCCGAGATACAGCTGGCGCAGCGCGTTCAGCTCATCGCTGGTCAGCAGCGTATTGAGCTTGTGCTGCTGGAACAAGGGGATATACCAGTAGCCCAGCTGGATGGCGACGCGGTAGCCGCGCAGTTCATCCAGCGATTTGAAGGCCGGGGGCGGATGCGGTAGATGCGGCTTGTGATAGAACAGATAGCTGCTGGTCCGCATCAGCGGCGGGGAGAAATCGAAATCCTGCTCGCGCTCAGGCGTGGGGCGATAGGGAAAAGCGGCCGCGGCTTTGCCGGATTTGGTCTGCAATTCCGCCTGAGGCCAGCTTTGGAACGTGAGGTGGATCTGGAAGCCGGCGCGCAGGAAGGCTTCGCGGGCGATTTCGGTGAATGCGCCTTGTTCCGGCAAGGTTTGCGACACATAGGGCGGCCATTCTCCGGTGGCGAGCTCCACCACCGGCTCCGTCGCGGCTGCCGGCCGACACAGCAAGACAAGCATGGCGAACAGCAGACGCCGCATGGCGGTTCCTTAGCGGAGAAGGGATACTGTGTTATCGCACAGCGTCCCGTCTCCTCCAAGACGTCTTACCACCACCAGAACATGAAGCCCCAGGCGCAGTCCACCAAGGCCAGCGCGGCGCAGAACGGCGCCAGCGCCAGATAGCCGCGCAAGCCCGCTTTCCAGCGCGCCAGAATGCCGAAGGCCAGGCGCAGCGCCCACAGATTGGCGCCGGCCAGCAAGGCCAGCCGGGCATGGTTGACCCAATGCATGCCGTAGCCTTCCGCCTTCAGCAGCGTCACCGTCAAGGCGGACAGGCCCAGAAACACGCCGCAACCAGCCAGCGGGATCAGTGCCTGCGCCAGATGATGCAAGCGCTGAGTCTGCCAGCGTCCGGCCATGATCACCGCCAGGGCCAGAGATAGCAGAATGCCGCTGCCCAGCGCCAATGAAGTGGCGCTTACATAGGAGATCAGCGACGCGCCATCCAGCCAGGAGAACACGTCGTTGTGCATCGGGTAGTGGGTAAGCAGCCACCATGGGGCATTGGTGTCCAGCGGCCACATGATGTCCCGGTCCACCAGCCATTCCGCCGCCGTTTGCTTGAGCCAGACAAACCAGGGGCTGACTGTCCAGTGGAAAGCGCCCATCGCCACGCCCAGCAAGCCGTAGACGATCAAGGCCGTCTGCCAGCCGTCGGCTTCTTTCTCCGCCACCCGCACCACCTCGTCGCTGGACGGGCGCAGGCTCAGCTGGATGGCCGAGCGGTGATCGCTGCAACGGCCGCACATATGGCAGCCGCTGCCGCCCTGCATATGCCTGAGCGGCTGCAGCGGCGCGCAGTCCACCGCTGGTGTCCGCTCATGGGAGGCTTTCCAGGCGGCTTCGTCGACGCGGTAATACAGCGGCGCCAGCTTGGACAAGAGGCCGAATACGCCGTTGACCGGGCACAGGTGGCGGCACCAGGCGCGTTTGCCGCGGGTGTAGATGAAGCCGACGATCACCGCGGCCACGGTGGAGCCGCCCAGCACCAGCAGTGCGGCCTTGGGGTATTGGTAGACGCTGACCAGCTGGCCGTAGACCGTGGTGAGGACGAAGGCGACGAATGGCCAGCCGCCCCAGCGCATCCAGCGCGGAATCGGCCGGCCCATGCCCTTGCGCGCCGCCCATTCCGACAGCGCGCCCTCAGGGCACAGCACGCCGCACCACAGCCGGCCGAACAGCACCATGGACAACAGCACGAAGGGCCACCAGATGCCCCAGAACACGAATTGGGCGAAAATGGTCAGGTTGTCCCACATCCGCGCGGTGTCTTCAGGCAAGGACAGGCAGGCCGGCACGATCAGCAGGAAGGCATAAACCAATACCACCGCCCACTGCAGCTTGCGCAGCAGCGAGCCGTGGTCGCGCAGCCAATCGCCCGCGAGCGCCAGCAGGCCGCGCGGCCGCCGCTCCGGGCTACAGGAACCGCCCCCGGCTGGAGCGGCGATGATGGGGATGACCCGCTGCGGCGGGCGCGGCTGGCGGGACGGCTTCATGCCGCGGCGGCCGCCAGGCGACGGTTGCGCCATTGGAACAGCGCCCAGATGGCTGCCCAGAACAGCGCGTAGGCGAGCAGGCTGGTCAGCGCCGGGTGCGAGCGGTAGCCGGTGAGGGCTGCCACCACGCCGCCGAACGGCGACATGTCGTCTAGCACGGCGGAGCTATCCCATAGCGGGTCCACCAGCGCCGGCAGCACATCCATCGAGATCAGCTTCTCCACGCCGGACAAGAACAAGGACGCGCCCAGCAGCAACAGCATGATTTCGGTGACGCGGAAGAACAGCCGCCACGACAGCACCTTGCCGCCCAATTGCAGCACGTAGAAAGTCAGGAAGGCGAGCGCCAGGCCGATCGCGCCGGCGCCGGCCATTTTCACCAGTTCCATGCCGCCGGCTTCGGCCAGCATGCCGTAGAGGAAGACCACTGTCTCGCTGCCTTCGCGGGCGATGGCCAGCGCGGCCAGCACGGTGACGCCCCACCAGCTGCCGCTGGAGGCTTTCTCCGACAAGCCGCTTTCCAGTTCTTTCTTCAGCGTGCGGCCATGTTCGCGCATCCACAGCACCATCTGCACGATCAGCGCGGCGGCGATGAACACCATGCCGGTCTGGAAGTAGTCCTGAGCGCCGGCCATCAGGCTGCCGGCGGTGAACAGCGCCACCGCCAGGGCCACGGCCATCGCCAGGCCCAGCGCCACGCCGCCCCACAGATAGGGCTTGCCGGCGCGGCCGGCCGGATTGTGGTTCATCCAGGCATTGAGGATGCCGACCACCAGCAGCGCCTCCACGCTTTCGCGCCAGACGATGAAGAGTACCTGTCCCATTGCTTGTTCCTTACGCGATTACTTGGCGACGATGACGCCTTGGCCGGTCTTCATGTGGAATTCGTCGAAAAACTTGTATTCGCCGGGCGCCAGCGGCTGGAACACCAGGAAGGATTCGGCGCCGGGGCCCAGCACTTTTTCCTTGCGCAGCGGCGTGCTTTCGAACTCGGCCGGGGTCTTGCCGATATTCATCACTTCGATCTTGAATTTCTTGCCGGCGGGCACCACCAGCCGGGCGGGAATCAGTTGGCCGTCTTTCATCTGCAGCTTGAAGACGGGCATGTCGTCGGCCAAGGCCGAGGCGGAGAGCAGGCCGGCCAACAGGGCGGCGGCGAGGCGCAATGCGGTCATCGAATCAGTATCCCGAATGAGAAACAGCGCGAAAGCCGCGCTGTGTCATTGTATCGCAATCAAGAATGCTTTGCGTTCACATTCCCGGTGCGGCTGGCTTAGTAGCCGCCCTTCTTGCCGATGCCGGCGTAGGTGAACTCGTAGCTCACTTCAAAGGGCTTGAACCACGGGCCGACGCCGGTTTCCTTGTCCACGTGGCGGCCGAAGTGGGCGTGCTCGTTGGCGGACGGCGGCATGATGGTGTATTTCAGCTTGTACTTGCCCGGGCCTTGCAGCTTGACGTTGTCGCCGTAGTGCGGGCCGTCGTTGGCCACCATCGGCATCAGGTCGCCCTTCTGGGTCTTGCCGCCAACCTTGGTCAGTTCGTACTTCACCACCAGGTAGGGCATCCAGGCGCCTTCTTCGAAGCCGTTCGGGTTGTTCTTGGTGGCGTGGATGTCGGCTTCCAGGTGCACGTCGGACGCCTCCGGCTTCAGCATCATGCCGTCCGGTTCCATCTTGGTCGGCTGCAGGTAGACGGCGCCGATTTCCATGCCGTTTTTCAGAAACGGTTTGCCGATCGGGTATTCCTTGGCCATGGCGGCGAAGGAGGCGGACAGGGCGATGCTGGCGACGGCCAGCTGGCAGACAAAGCGACGCATCATGTTTTCCTTATGAATTTTGGCCTGATGGACAGGTCTTGGAACGCCATGATAGTGCTAGTAATTCTCGTTTGCAAACTCTGATCTGCGAGTAGGGTTGTTAACCAGATATTATTATTTAAATGTCAAAAGCATTTTATTGGTCATTTAATTAAGCCGGTCAAGTTTTGAGCCGCTGAGCTGAACGCAGGCGAAATGCAAAAACGCCCGGCAGGCGGGCGCTTGGATGCTTCGCGGAAACTCAGGCGGCTCTTTTGCGATGCAGGTCCGGCAGCGCCACGGCGGCGATGCCGAGTAGCGGCAGGAAAGAGCACATCAGATAAACCGATTCGATGCCATGGCTGTCCGCTACCAGGCCCAGCACTGCCGCGCCGATGCCGCCGATGCCGAAGGCAAAGCCATAGAACATGCCCGACACCATGCCCACCTTGCCCGGCAGCAGCTCCTGGGCGTAAATCAGAATGGCCGGGAAGGCCGAAGCCAGGATGAAGCCGATGGGGAAGGACAGCACCGCGGTCCAGAACAGATTGGCGTGCGGCAGCGCCAGCGCCAGCGGCGCCACGCCCAGGATGGAGAAGCCTATCACCCGCTTGCGGCCGATGGCGTCGCCGATGGGGCCGCCCAGCACCGTGCCGGCGGCGACGGCGAACAGGAACAGGAACAAATACAGCTGCGCCGATTGCACGCCGATCTGGAAATGGTGAATCAAATAGAAAGAGTAGTAGCTGAAGATGCTGGCGAGGTAAAAGTGCTTGGAGAACACCAGCAACAGCAGCAATAGCAATGTAGCCTTGACGCGGCCCGGCGACAGGTCGGGCAGGACCGGCGCGGCGTGCTTCTTGGCCTGGCGATGCTGCTGGGCATACCACAGGCCGACGCGGTACAGCACCAGCATGGCCAGCAGGGCGGCCAGGCTGAACCAGGCCACGCTGCCCTGGCCCATCGGGATCACGATCAGCGCCGCCAACAGCGGGCCGGTGGCGCTGCCGGCGTTGCCGCCCACTTGGAACAGCGACTGGGCGAGGCCGGGCCGGTTGCCGGACGCCATCCGCGCCACGCGCGAAGATTCCGGATGGAAGACCGAAGAGCCGGTGCCGATCAGCGCGGCGGCCAGCATCAGCAGCGGGAAGTTGGCGGCGCAGGACAAGAGCAGCATGCCGCACAGCGTCGAACCCATGCCGAACACCAGCGAGAACGGCTGCGGTTTCTTGTCGGTGTAGATGCCCACCAGCGGCTGCAGCAGCGAGGCGGTGCACTGGTAAGTGAAGGTCAGCAGGCCGATTTCGGCGAAGCTCAGATGATAATTGCCCTTCAGCAAAGGGTAGAGCGCGACCAGCAGCGACTGCAGCATGTCGTTGAGAAAGTGCGAGACGCTGATGGCGCCGAGCACCTTGAAGCGGGTGTCCTGCGCCGGCGCGGCGAGGGAAGAACTGGTGGCCATGAAAAGATTCTCGATACAGGTGGTGTGTCCATCTTATGCGGCAAAAATCAGCCAGTCCTGCGAAAATGAGGCATCCATCTTATTGAAAGAGGCGATATGAGCAGCTTCGACGATCTGGAACGATACGACCGGGGCGTGTTGCCGGTGGTCGGCAAGCTGCGCGACTATCCAGCAGGGGTCGAGTCGCCGCGCCATCAGCATCCTACCGCGCAGTTGCTGTATTCGGTAGAGGGGCTGATGTGGGTCGGCACCGAGCGCGGGCAGTGGATTGTGCCGCCGACTCGGGCGATCTGGCTGCCCATCGGCACTTGGCATCAGGTGCGCATGGTCAGCCCGGTGCGCATGCGCAATATCTTCGTGCGGCAGGACATGTTGTCCGGCTTGCCGGAAACGTGCTGCGTGCTGGAGGTGACGCCTTTATTGCGCGAACTGGTGCTGGCGGCGGTGGATGTGCCGGTGCCTTGCGAACCGGGGTCGCGCGATGAACGGGTGATGTTGCTGGCGCTGGATGAAATCCGCCGCGCCCAGGTGCTGCCGCTGTCCTTGCCCCAGCCCGCGTCCCCGGCGCTGCAACGCTTGTGCTCGGTGTGGCTGGAGCGGCCGGACGACGAGCGCGGCGCGACGGAGTGGGCGCGCGAACTGGCGCTGGACCCGCGCACGCTGCAGCGGCGCTTCCGCCGCGAAACCGGCCTCAGCTTCGGCCAATGGCGGCGGCAGGCCCGCCTGATGCAAGCCTTGCAGCGGCTGGCCTGCGGCGACAGCGTATTGAAAGTGGCGCTGGACCTGGGCTACGCCAGCCCCAGCGCCTTCGCCACCATGTTCAAGCGCGAGCTGGGCGCGCCGCCCAGCAGCTTCTTCGCCGCGCCGTAGGGCGGAAACCCGGCAAGGCCGGGTGTTCCGCCGGTGTGGTTTCGGCAAGGCCTCGTGTTCGCAGAGCGGATTCCATTTAGCACAGGAGAGCAAGTTGGCTCGCCGCGCCGGGCGGGCAAGCAAGTTGGGCGAGCAGGCCATCAGCCTTGCCCGCGTTTCAACAGCAAGGCGGCGGAACGCCCCGCAGGGGCTTCCGCCCTACGGGACGTGCGCCCCCTTCCATCACCTTGCCGCCAGCTTCACCGCCAACTCCGCCAGCCGCTTCCCCTGCGCCAGCGCCAACACCTTCTCGTGCTCGCTGATCGGCTGCCGATTATCCATCCCCGACACATGGCTCACCCCATACGGCGTGCCGCCCGTCTGCGTCGCCGTCAGCGCCGACTCCGAGTACGGCAGGCCGGCGATCACCATGCCGTGATGCAATAGCGGAATCATCATGGTCAGCAGGGTAGACTCCTGGCCGCCGTGCAAGGAGGCCGAACTGGTGAACACGCAGGCCGGCTTGCCCGCCAGCGTGCCCTGCATCCACTCCCCGCCGGTGCCGTCGATGAAATACTTCATCGCCGACGACATATTGCCGAAGCGGGTGGGGCTGCCCAGCGCCAGGCCGGCGCAATCGATCAAATCCTGGCGCTCGACATAAGGCGCGCCGTCTTCCGGAATGGCCGGCTCCACCGCCTCGCAGACGGTGGAAATCTTCGGCACCGTGCGCAGCCGGGCCTGGCAGCCGGGCACGCTGTCCACGCCGCGGGCGATCAGTCGGGCCAGTTCGCGGGTCGCGCCGCTCTGGCTGTAATACAGCACCAGGATGTCTAGCATGAAGTTCTCTCTCAATCTTGCTTAATCGCCGCATGATAGGGCAAAGCCGCCGCGCTTGCCTCCCTTGCTTCGCGGCGGCTTTGGCTTTACCTTTGCCGCCATGCAGATCCAAAGCTTTGAACCCGTTTGCGGCTTCGCCCGCTTCCTTGCCCGCCGCATGGGCGCGCTGCGCCTGATGCAGGTGTCGGGCAGCCTGACTTTCACCACGCTGCTGGCGCTGGTGCCCTTGTTCACCATCGCGCTGACGGTGATTTCGGCGTTTCCGGTATTCGCCGACTACAGCACCCGTTTCAAGATCATGTTGCTGTCCACGCTGGTGCCGGAGTTCGCCGGCAAGGTGATAACGGTGTATATGCGGCAGTTCGCCGACAACGCGGAAAAGCTCACCGCCGCCGGCATCGCCATGTTGGGGGTGACGGCCCTGATGCTGATGTCCACCATCGAACGCACTTTCAACGCGATCTGGGGCGTGCGCCGCGGCCGGCCCTGGCTGCAGCAGAGCATGGTGTACTGGACGGTGCTGACTTTGGGCCCGCTGGTGCTGGGCGGCAGCCTGCTGTCCTGGCGCTGGCTGTTCAAGGCCACCCGTTTCGAGAAGAACCTGCCGGTGCTCGCCAATGTGGTGGAGATAGGCGGCACCATCGTGCTGACGGCGCTGGTGTTGTCGCTGCTGTATCGCATCGTGCCCAACCGCTTTGTGCCGATCAAGCACGCCATCGTCGGCGCGCTGGCGACCTCGGTATTGCTGGAGGGCACCAAGGCGGGCTTCGGCTTTTATATCGGCCAGGTGGCCAATTACCAGCTGGTGTATGGCGCCTTCGCCAGCATCCCGATCTTTCTGCTGTGGGTGTATTGCCTGTGGCTGGTGGTGCTGGCCGGCGCGGTGTTCACCTCGGCGCTGTCTTATTGGGAAGGCGATGCTTGGCGCCGTCGCAATGAGCCGCACCGCCGTTTTCAGGACGCGCTGGAAGTGCTGCTCTTGCTGGACGCCGGCCAGGATAGGGGCGAGGCGCTGACGCCGCCGCAACTGCGCGCGCGGGTGAAGGTGGGTTACGACGAACTGGGCCTGGTGCTGGACCGGTTGGCGCAGAACGGCTATGTCCAAAAAGGCCAGGGCGACGCCTGGGTGCTGCGCAAGCGCTTGTCGGCCATCACGCTGGCCGAGTTGTTCGAACTGTTCGTGTATCGCCGCAGCTCGGCGGGCGGCGACGGCTTGAGCGAAGCCTTGACCGATGTGATGGGACCGCTGAGCGATGGGCTTCAGGCCGTGACGGCGGCTGATTTCGCTCGCCGCGTCGGGCAAAAGTAAGCGGCATTGTCGTAGAAGGCCGGATTCTCATTGTCCGGCCACCAGCCTGGCAGGCCCAATAGCGGCAGCGGGCACATCGCGCGCGGCGCGGGCAGGAAGGCGTCGTCGTCCAGCCTGGCCGCCAGCGCGGCGTCCAGATGGCGCAGCTTGCTGGTATCGTCCCACTCGAAAAACGTCGGGTCGACCTCCAGAATCAACGCTTTGCCGCACCAGCCGATATGCGGCGTCAATCCCATTTCCATCACCGCGTGGCCCAGCGTGAAAACGTCGATGCGGCGGCCCCAGTCGGCGCGTCGCTCGATAAACAATTCGCGCCAGCGCATATCGTCCAGCGCCTGGCCCAGCCTAGGCTCCGCCGTCGCCACGATGACGCCGCATTCGTCCAAAAGCGTGGCGGCGTCGCGCAGCGGGCCGCGTTTCACTTCGCCGCGCGCGATGGCGCGCACATGGCGGCGATTGAGCGCGGCTTTGGCGCGCGGCCAGATCAGCCAGGCCAGCGCGTTGAACCAGTCGTGCCAGTTTTCGCCGCGGGTGGGCACTTCGCCGGTGGCGCCGATGTGCATCTCGTAATACGCGCCGGGGTCGAGGTCGCAGACGAATCTGAGCTTCTCAGGCAGGGGCTGGCCGGCGGCGCGGCTTTGGGCGAGCAGGCGGTCGTATTCGGCCTGGTCCGGCCAGGCGGCGCGATCAGCCAGTCCGGCGATGCCTTGCAGCGGGCGATACAGGGGATGGGACAGGTAAGCGGTCTGCCAGACGGTCACGATGCGGCGGTTTCCATGCAAAAGCCGATTTTACCCCGAATGCGCCAATTGGGCCTCGCCGTCGGCGCAAACGCGGTTGCGGCCTTCGCGCTTGGCTTGGTAGAGCTGTTTGTCGGCGCGGGTCAGGACTTCATCAATGCCGTTCTCGTCTGGGCGCAACATGGCCGCGCCTATGCTGACGGTGTAGTTCGGCACGGCGGCACCGCAGGCATGCGAGGCTTCGGCCACCATGGCGCGCAGCCGTTCGGCCACTTGCAGCGCGTCGTCCAGCCCGGTATTGGGCAAGACGGCGGCGAACTCCTCGCCGCCCAGCCGGCCGCTGAGGTCGCAGGCGCGCAGCGCTTCCCGGCACATCTGGGCGAAGTGGCGTATCACCTCATCGCCCACCGCGTGGCCGTGCTGGTCGTTGATCGACTTGAAATGGTCCAGGTCCATCATCAGCACGGACAGGGGCGAGCGGTAACGGCGGCTGCGCTCGACTTCTCGATCGGCCAGCTCGATGAACTGGCGGCGGTTGTTCAGCTCGGTCAGCCCGTCTTGGGTGGCCAGCCGATACAGTTGTTTTTCATGGCCGTCGCGTTCCAGCGCGATGGCGATGATGTGGGCGCTGCGTTGCACTAGGGCCAGTTCTTCCTGGCTGGGGCTGCGCGGTTCGCGATAATAAGTGGAGAAGGTGCCGAGCAGCGCTCTTTCGCTGGAGAAGATAGGCGTGGACCAGCAGGCGCGCAGGCCGAAGGCGCGGGTGCGCTCCAGGGCGTGTTGCCATAGCGGGCTTTTCTCGATGTCTTCGACCACGATGGTGCGCTTCCAGTGCGCCGCCGTGCCGCAGGAGCCTCTGGCTGGGCCGATGGCCACGCGCTCGATCTGCTTGCGGTACACCGGCGGCAGGCTGTGGCCGGCGGCGTAGCGCAAGGATTCGCCGTCTTCGTTCAGCAGCATGATGCCGCACATGCCGCCGCTCTGCTGCGACTCCATCATCAGGCAGATCTGCTCCAGCGTCTCGGTCAAGGGCCGGTGGCCGGCTATCATTTCCAGCACGGCGTTTTCTTCGGCCAGCAGCCGCTCGCCCTGGCGGTTGGCGGTGATTTCGCGGTCTACCGACAAGATGGTCCGCAAGGCGCCGGCGCTGTCGAATTCGGGAAACAGGCGGATTTCAAAGATGTGGCGCTGCGCGCCGTTGAGCAGCTCCAGTTCGAAGCGCCTGGCCTCCCAGCTCTGCATCAATTGCCGGCATTCGTTTTCGAAGCGTTGGCTGGCCTCTTCCGACCAGCCCTTTTCGCGCGGGGTTTTGCCCAGATGCTCTTCCAGCGGCAAAGGGGAGAAGCGGACCACGCTGCGGTTGATGAATTGGCAGCGCAGATCCAGATCATAGCGGGCGACGATGTCTTCCGAGTTGTCCACCAGGGTGCGGAATTGCTGTTCGCGCCGCAAGATGGCCGCTTCTTGATGCTTGCGGGCGGTGACGACGCGGCAGATCACGGTCAGCCGGCTCACTTTGCCGGCGCGCCAAACCGGCTGCAGCGTCATTTCCAGCCATTCCCACTGGCCGCTGTGGTGGCGGATGCGCGCTTCGTAACCGGCCTCCGGCGCTTGCGGCGGCGTTTCCAGCATGATGGAGAAGCGGGCGCGGTCTTCGGGATGCAGCAGCGACAGCCAGCGGTTGCAGTCCATGCCGCGGGTGTGCGCCGGCATGCCCAGCAGGCGTTGCAGGGTGTGGGTGTTGGCGGTCACGTACTGGCGCGGCAGATCGAACTCCAGCAAGCCCAGGCTGGCATCCTGCAGCACGGCGCGCACTTTTTGGCGCAGCCAGCGGCCGCGCAGCCAACAGGCCAGCGCCAGCCCCAGGCAAAAAACGCTGGCCAGATTGCCTGCGTATCGTTCGGGGCGCAGGGCAGCCAAGGCGGCGTCCGGCAGGATCAGCATCAAGAGCGGGCCGACGACGATAGCCAAGCGGCGGCTGCGGTTGAAGAATTGTGTCAAACAATCACCACTGCAAATAAGTGAACGCCGATTCTGACACTGGCCGCAGGGTCTATTCGCTGCGACGCGACAAGCGGGGGCTTAAGCGTCGTATTTATGCAACAAATAAAGTATGCTGCCTGGTAATGGGAGGGCGTGGGCCAAGCGTCGCGGCTTCTGAGTCATGGATGGCCGTTCGCGTGCGGCGCAATGGAGTGCGATATGGATTTTTTCCCGATTTTCCTCAAGTTGACGGGCCAATCCTGCCTGGTGGTGGGTGGCGGCGAGGTGGCCTTGCGCAAGGTCCGTCTCTTGCTTGAGGCGGGGGCGAGGGTGAACGTGGCGGCGCCGGCCTTGAACGCCGAGCTGGCGGGCATGGCGGAGCGCGGCGAAATCGCGCACCTGAATGCGCGATATGCATCGGAACAATTGTCTGGCATGCGTTTGGCGATTGCCGCGACCGATGACGCCGCTGTGAATCGCCAGGTGGCCGAAGATGCCGAGGCGCTGGGCATTCTGGTGAATGTGGTGGATGACGCCGAGCTGTCGCGTTACATCAGCCCGGCCATCATTGATCGCTCCCCGCTGATGATAGCCGTGGCCAGCGGCGGCAGCGTGCCGGTATTGGCGCGGCAGATCCGCGCGCGGCTGGAGAGCCTGATTCCCGCCGGATATGGGCGCTTGGCGCGTTTCGCCGCTTCGTTTCGTGACGAGGTGAAGGCGCGTTTCGACAATATCGATGCCCGCCGCCGTTTTTGGGAGTCGGTGCTGGAAGGCCAATTGGCGGAAACGGTGATGAACGGCGACGAGGCCGCCGCGCGCGCCGAGATGGCCAGCCGCATTGAGGCTGGCGGCTGCGAGCCGGCAGGCGCGGTGTATCTGGTGGGCGCCGGGCCGGGCAATCCCGACTTGCTGACTTTCCGCGCCTTGCGGCTGATGCAGCTGGCGGATGTGGTGTTGTACGACAAGCTGGTGGCGCCGGAGCTGTTGAACATGGCGCGGCGCGACGCGGAGCGGGTGTATGTCGGCAAGGCGCGCGCCAATCATGCGTTGCCGCAAGACGATATTAATCAATTGATGGTGAAATTGGCGCGGCAGGGCAAGCGCGTGTTGCGGCTGAAAGGCGGCGATCCCTTCACTTTCGGCCGCGGCGGCGAGGAGATTGCCACGCTGGCCGAGAATGGCATCGCCTTCGAAGTGGTGCCGGGCATCACCTCGGCCAGCGGCGCGGCGGCTTATGCCGGCATTCCGCTGACACACCGCGATTACGCCCAGTCGGTTACCTTTGTAACCGGCCACAAGCAGGATGGCAGCATCGAGCTGGACTGGCCGGCCTTGACCCGGCCGCAGCAGACGGTGGTGGTGTACATGGGCGTGTCCACCGCCGCCGAGCTGTGCCAGGCTTTCATCGAACATGGGCGGGCGGCGGAGACGCCGGCGGCCGCGGTGGAGTGGGCGACGACGGAAAGACAGCGCACCGTGTGCGGCACTTTATCCAGTCTGCCCGGTCTGATGGCCTCGCATGGCATCGCATCGCCTGCTCTGATCATCGTCGGCGAGGTGGTGAGTCTGGCCGACAAGCTGTCCTGGTACCGCCGCAGCTCAGATTCAGCTGTTACAATTCAGGAAGATTGAATTCGCGCCGCGCGGAACGGGCGGGATGCGTCCCGGACCGCGCGATTGGAGCTTGGCTCAAATCACGCGGCCACGCCGTTTGGCCGCACTCACACCGAAGACAATGGCATGGTAGGGGTTCTGATAATCGCACATGGCGACCTGGGGCGCAGCCTGGCGGATTGCGCCAGGCATATCCTGGGCCGGGAGCCGGAAAATCTGGCGGTGATGGCAGTGGACAAGACCGAAGACCCGGAGCGCAAGCTGACGGAGGCTCAGAGCTTGGTGGACAGGCTGGAGCAAGGCGACGGCGTGGTGGTGTTGACCGATATGTACGGCGGTACGCCATCCAATATCGCCAGCCGGCTGATCCGGCCGGGCAGAGTGGAGGCGGTGGCCGGCGCGAGCCTGCCGATGTTGGTGCGGGCGCTGTGTTATAGCGGCCAGCCGCTGGAGGTGGTAGTCAGCAAGGCGATCACAGGCGGCCTGGAGGGCGTGCTTTATATTATTCCGGGGGAAGGTAATGCTGCGATCTGAAGTGGAAATCATCAATAAGTTGGGACTGCACGCGCGCGCTTCTAGCAAGTTCACGCAATTGGCCAGCCGTTACAAGAGCGATATCTTCATCGCCCGCAATAATCGCCGCGTCAACGGCAAGAGCATCATGGGCGTGATGATGCTGGCGGCGGCCAAGGGCGCCAAGGTAGAGCTGGAAATCAACGGCGAAGACGAACAACAGGCGCTGGACGCGCTGATCGCCTTGATCAACAACCGCTTCGACGAGGCGGAATAAAGCGCTGAGGCGCATGGGGCCGGTTTGCCCCGGTCATTCAGGGAGCCCGTCGCCAAGCGGCGGGAATGTAGGCGGACATACAATAACACCGGTCCGCCGGGGGAGGGGCAATGAGCATCATCCTGCACGGGGTGGCCATAGGCGGGGGCATCGCCATAGGCCGGGCCCACCTGATTTCGCGCAGCATGGACGATGTGGCGCACTATCTGCTGGAAGACGAAGAGATTCCGGCGGAAAAGTCGCGTTTCGACGAAGCGGTGCGCGCCACTCGCAAAGAGCTGGAGATGCTGTGGGGCAGCATCCCGGAGAACGCGCCGGCCGAGCTGGGCGCGTTCTTGTCGCTGCACATCATGTTGCTGAGCGACGTCACCATCTCGATCGAGCCGCGCGAAATCATCGAGAAACAACGCTGC